>CAIFEQ010000004.1:85150-94965 GCA_903789495.1 uncultured Erysipelotrichaceae bacterium
CGACCGGGCACCGCGGACACCTTCCTCAGAAGGCTGGAAGATGAACTTGATTGTGCCATGCAGCTGATCGCGGTAGTGCATCAGAACCTTTGCCGTGCCCAGACCGATCGTGGCATGACCGTCATGCCCGCAGGCATGCATGGTGTGCTCGTGAATCGACGCAAAGCTATTGTCGGCCGGGAAATGTCCCTTGTCATGGGTTTCCTGAATGGGCAGGGCATCGATGTCGAAGCGCAGGGCAACCGTAGGTCCTTCCCCGCAGTGCAGGATGCCGATGACACCGGTGAAGCCGTCCTTCGCGGCAGGCAGGAATTCGGGATCGCCGCCCTCGGCTTCGGCTCTCTGATAGGCCGCATCCAGCTCCTCCTGAGCCGGGACACCCATCCGGGTCTTGTCATCGCAGACATCGCGGCCGACCAGGACTTCATCAAAGCCCATCTCGGTCAGCTTGCGGGCAATCAGGGAACTCGTCCGCATTTCTTCAAAGCCCAGTTCGGGGTGTTCATGGAAGTCGCGGCGGGTGGCGATCAGTTCCGGTTCCATCTCCTCCGCCATCTTGAACATGTCTTGTGTTACCGTCATATCTTACCTCTCTTCCTTTCTCAGAATGCAGGGAATATGGTCATGACCCAGAAGACATTCAGAATGCACATCAGAATGGCCGGCAGCCAGGACATCTTGAACATGGTCTTCTGGTCATAGCCGCCCAGGCCCATCATCATGGAGACCGACGGCGTGGCCATCGGGGTCATGAAGGCGGTCAGGGAAGAAATCATGACCAGGATCATGGCACCCTTAGGGCTGCAGCCCAGGGACTTGCAGGTGACGATGGCAATCGGCATGAAAATGTTGATGACGGCGGCATTCATCATGACCTGTGTCAGGATGAACGGCACCAGGAAGAACATCAGGCCGATCAGGTAGTTGTTATGTGAAGAACCGACGATGCTGGCCAGCAGGCTGCCCATGACATCACCGGCACCGGTGGCAGTCAGAGCATTGGCCATGCTCAGCATGCCGACATACAGCAGAACCATGCCGCCCAGACCGATGGCGTTATAGGCATCTTTGGGTTTCGGCACCCCGGTGGTGACCATGATGATGGCACCGGTCAGGGTGATTTCCCAGTTGGGGATCTTGTGCAGCTGCTGCGTCAGGAGCATCACGATGACACCGAAGAAACTGATATAGCCGATGGTGTTCTGAAACCTGCTCAGCGACTTTTCCGGCTTGTGGAAGACCCCGTCAATCTCCTTGACTTCCGTCACCGGGTGCTCCGGGCAGAAGCGCGGCGCGATGAAGATCGCATAGAAGATCATGAAGATGAAGGCCGGCAGTCTGCCGATCATGAAGTCCAGCATCTCAAACTGGTAGTCTGTATACTGATAGGCTTCCAGGTAGCCATTATAGGTCAGATACGTCACGGCCGCATTGCCGATCGGCAGGGTCGAGACACAGGAGATGCAGATGATGCCGATCGGGAACATCATCTTGGAACGGGAGAAGCCCATGTCATCCGCCATTGCGCAGGCCAGCGGGAAGACGATGCTGAAGGTGGCCATGGCGCTGGGAATGAACTGGCAGAGAATTGCGGCAATGATGACATAGCCGGCCAGCACCTTACGGAAAGAGCCCTTGCTGACCCGCTTGACCAGGTCGGAAAGCTTGCCGACCATTTCGGTCCGGGAGAAGCCGGAAGAGATGACGAACATGGAGGCCATGATGATCGTGTTCGGATTGGAGAAACACGAAAGGGCCGTCTGGGCATCCAGACAGCCCGTAAACAGCAGGAGCATCATGGCGATCATGGCAGTGGTGCCCATCGTGATCTTGCCGACAATGAACGATACCAGCGTCAGCACGAAGATGATGAGGCAGATGATCAATTGTGTACTCATAAGTACCCCCTCTGAAACGGACCTGCAGCGGTCCATGCATGACTTCATTATAGAAAACAGGGGCCTGAATTGTAACCCCTTCCATGGGAATTCTCTGCCCGGATTTCCTCTTTGCCTGAAAGCATATGAAATTTCATATCGCATACATATCCGAAACCATATCGCAAGAACCGCGGCAGAGCGCTTCATAAAGCCATCCGGAGCAGGTGAATTCTTTCACGGATAACGTGCAGGCATGGTTTCATTTTTCTGAGGAATCTGAAAAGCAGGTCAGCACAGATGACTATGCATGCATATGACAGGTGCCGTTTTGGCAGCGTTTCACCGGGCAGCCTGTGATTCAGCTTTTCCGGGCACAGTGGAAAGGCGCTTTCGGAGGGTCTCCTTTTTCTGAGCACTTGAAGTGAACTTCACCCGGCGGCTGATTATAATGAGGGCGATGAAAATTACAGAGAAACATATTCAGAAGCTGGAGGAACAGAAGCAGATCCTCAAAGGATACTGTACGCAGCTGCTGGAAGATCGGCGCCGTTACCAGGAAATCCTGAACCGTCTGCAGCAGGCGGCGCAGCTCTCCGGTACGGAAGTGGAGCAGCAGGTGCAGGCCCTGCTGTCGGTGCAGAAACGGATCGATACGCTGTCCAATCAGCTGGAACAGTATCTGCTGCAGGCCGATCTGGCCGGGCGGTTCTGCTATGAGGCCGCTGCCCATCCCATCTGCAGGGCCTGGGTCGCAAATTTCCTGGAGACGGAAAATGAGCGCTATCTGCGGGGGTTTTCTCAGCTGACCTACCGGCAGACGGTGGAGATGTATGATTTCCTGTATTTCTGCTGGGGCTACCAGCACGCCGGGAAGAGCACGTTTGCGGAGTTCTGCCAGGACTGTGTGCGCAGCGATCTGCCGCTGTTACGGGCGGCGGGGCTGGCGGCGGCGGTCTGCGACAAGGCAGCCGCGATGTTTGAAGGCACCAGTCTGGGCCTGGCGGATGCGGTACGCACCTATACTCTGGCCAACCTGCTCAGCCGCAGCAGCTTCCGGATGACCTACCACGACGGGCAGCGCGAAGAATCCTGCCGCACCAGCGGGAAGGATGAACCGCAGGATCGGGAGAATGTGCAGCGGTTTCTGAAAGCCGCCGCCGAAAAGGGCACCCTGGAATGTGAGAATCTGTCGACCGGCGAGAAGTTCATCTGGAAAATCCGGACACTGAGCTGAAAATGTCGTACAACATTCCGGGCTGAATGACAATCTTTTGGATCTGTAGCTGTCAATCGTCTGACTTTCCTGACAGATTAAAAGCGTAGGAAAAGGAAGTAGACACTATGGCAAGGGCATACACACGCAATCTGATCAAGACAAAATTTCTGCAGAAACTGGAAGAGAAGCCGCTGAACAAGATCACCGTCAAGGAACTGGTCGCGGAGTGTGAGATCAACCGGAATACGTTTTACTATTATTTCCGCGATCTGTACGATGTGCTGACCGAGTGTCTGGATGACGAAGTACAGCGGGTCAGCCGCAGCGTGCAGAACAGCGATTCCTGGCAGGAGGTCTTCCGGAGTGCCTGTTCCTTCGGTCTGGAACATCAGAAGGCGTTCTATCATATCTATTACTCGGTACGCCGGGAGGACATGGAACGCTATCTGCTCAAGGCCACCGGTACGGTGATCGGCAGCTATGTGGAACGAGTCAATGCCAGGATCGGCGCCAGCCAGCAGGACTGCCAGCTGATCACCGGTTTCTACCAGTGTGCCATCACCCAGATGAGCATCCAGTGGTTCTCCATCGGCATGCCGACGGATGTGGAAGGCTATGTCGCCCGCCTGGAGAGTATCCTGGACGGCAATATCGAACGTTCTCTCACCTACGCCCGCAACAACCCTCAGACAGCAGGCGGTGAATGACGGAAAATCAGACAGGTGTTCCCCTCTTACGCAGGGCAGCACCTGTTTTTCTTTCTATACTGAACAGGCAGGCAGTCAGGAAGAGACAGGGAGCGTTTTCTTCCTCAGACAGAAGGGATCTGTACACTCTGGTTTCCCCTCAGACGGATTCTTCTCTGCCTGCTGCCAGAGCACCGCTTTCCAGGGGCGGTGTCCATGTTCAAAGGGACGGGCTGTTTGCCGGTCCCTTTTCAGGTATGGAAAAGGCCGCCGAAGCGGCCTGTAGAGGAATTATCGGTCCAGCTTGCTGTGCAGCAGATCCTTGGTGACGATCGGGTTGGCCTTGCCCCGGGTGCGTTTCATGACCTGGCCGACGAAGTAATCGAACAGCCGGTCACGGCCGTTCCGGTAGCCTTCCACTTCCTTGGGCGAAGAAGCGATGATCTCGTCAATCATCGGTTCCAGCACGGCGACATCCGAGATCTGGGCATTCTCTTTGGTGATGAAGGCGGAAGGTTCCTTCTTCTCTTCCAGCACCTTCTGGAGAATCTCCTTGGCCTGCTTGGAAGAGATCATGCCCTTGGCCTGATCGGTGATGATTTCCGTGAGCATGGCGGGGGTGCAGAAGAGTTCATCGATGCCCAGCTCATTCTTGTTCATGTAGGCGATCAGACTGCCGGTGACCCAGTGGGCAGCGGTCTTGGGATCCGCGCCCAGCGCGACGCACTGCTCGAAGTAGTCGCTGATCGGCTTCTCGCGGACCAGGATGGCCGCATCGTAGCCGCTGAGGCCGTATTCCTGCATGTACTTCATCTGCCGCGTATGGTGCAGCACCGGGATCTCCGCCCTGATGGCAGCCTTCCATTCCTCGGTCAGCACATAGGGCGGAATGTTCGGTTCCGGGAAGTACTTGTAGTCCACGGCATCTGCCTTGGATCGCATATGCACCGTGGTGCCGGAAGCTTCATCGAAGCGGCGGGTTTCCTGCTCGACTTCGTCATAGCGGCCGGCATCCTTCAATTCCGACTGGCGGCGGATCTCATAGACAATGGCATCGTGCACATTGCCGAACGAGTTGATGTTCTTGATTTCCACCCGGGTGCCCAGTTCCGTGGCATCCGGATCCATGATCGAGACGTTGACGTCGCAGCGGATCTGGCCCTTCTTGGTATCCGCATCCGAGACCCCGCAGTAGCGGTAGACGTTGCGCATGAATTCCAGGAAGGCCACCGCATCATCGGCGGAATGCAGGCAGGGTTCCGTGACCAGTTCCAGCAGCGGCACACCGGCCCGGTTGTAGTCGATGACGCTGGTGGTGATCAGGTGATCCATGCTTGCCGCATCCTCTTCCAGATGGATATCGTGGATATCCACCGGCAGGATCGTGCCGTCTTCGCGGGGAATGTCGACATGCCCGTCGGTGCCCACCGGCCTGGTGAACTGGGTGATCTGGTAGCCCTTGGGCAGGTCAGGATAGTAGTAGTTCTTGCGGTCAAACAGCATGACTTCCGGAATCTCACAGTTCAGGCACAGAGCCATCATCACCGCATCATGGACGTTGCGGATGTTGACATCCGGCAGGATCCCGGGGAAGCCCAGGTCGATCCAGTTGACGTTGGAGTTGGCCAGTTCGGAATAGCCGTTGCGGGAAGGGGAGAAGACCTTGGAGTTGGACTTCAGCTCACAGTGCATTTCCAGTCCGATGACTGCCTTGTATTTCATTTCTTCTCCTTCCTTTCTGCGGTCTGATTCCTGTAGTCCCAGAGGGACTCGATGCCATAGGCCAGATTGAGCACATTGGCATCGTCATAGTTCTTTCCGGTCAGGTTGAGACCCACCGGCATGCCGGAGACAAAGCCGTCGGGGATGGTGATCGAAGGGAAGCCGCCGAAGTTGCCGATCTGCAGATGCTCATCCAATGCGGTGGTGCCTTCGGTCAGGATATCCTGCGAACCGTCCAGATGATGGGCCGGTCCGGTTCCGACCGGCAGGATCACGGCGTCATAGTCCTGCAGGATTTCCTTCCACTTGTCGACGATCAGCCGTCTGGCCCGCTGGGCGTTCTTGAAGTAGCGTTCCTGGTTTTCCTTCTGCAGGACATAGGAACCGATGACGAACCGCCGCTTGATCAGGGACGAGAAGCCCTTGGTGCGGTGATCCATCATGACTTCGATGTAGTTGGATCCTTCCCCGCGCGGCCCGAAGATCAGGCCGGTCATGTTGGACATGTTCGAGGTCGCCTCGGCGCAGGAGATGATGACATAGACCGAAGCCACGGTATTCAGCAGGACCGGGTCGACAGAGACTTCATCCACGGTCACGCCCGCAGCCCGGATGTCGTCCAGACGGCGGGCAAAGTTTTCCAGATGTTCCTTCAGTTCCGGGGTGGCATTGGGATAGGAGGACAGAGAAGCCAGCTCTTTGATGGTGCACAGCTTCTTGCCGGCGATCTTCCCATCCAGGGAAGCGGCCAGATGAATCTTCGAGGAATCCCAGCTGGTCATGTCATGCCGGTCTTTCCCTTTCATCTGATCGACCACAAGGGCCGCATCCTTCACACTGCGGCTCAGCACGCCGCAGTGATCCAGAGAAGACGCAAAGGCGAAGATGCCATAGCGTGAGATCATGCCGTAGGTCGGCTTGTACCCGACGATGCCGCAGAAGGCAGCCGGCTTGCGGATCGAGTCGCCGGTGTCGGTGCCGGTGGCGTAGGGGACGATGCCCGCGGCCACGGCAGCGGCTGAGCCGGCGGAGGAACCGCCCGCCATGCGGGTCGTATCCCAGGGGTTATGGACCCAGCCGGTGTGCCCGGACATGCCGGTGCCGCCCATGCCGAATTCATCCATCACCGTCTTGCCGATCATGACCGCCCCGGCATCCTTGAGATGCGTGACGGCCGTGGCATCGAAGCGGGGCACATAGTCTTTCAGGGTATTGGAGGAACCGGTGCTCAGGATGCCGGCGGTGGAGTAGTTGTCCTTGATGCCGCAGGGAATGCCGGACAGCGGGTTGTCCGTGACCGGCTGCGGTTTTGCCTCATCGAGGATCGTGACGAAGCAGTTGAGATCCTTCTGGGTGGCGTGGCTCTTTTCCAGAGCTTCTCTGATCAGTTCTTCCGAGGTAACCGTGCCGTCTTTCAGGGCGGCGTGCAGCTCCTCGATCGATTTGTCCATCCAGCTCATCATTCCACCACCTTGGGCAGCTCGACCTCACGGTCAGTCGCCTCATCACAGTTGGCCAGCAGATCCTCGATGGGAACGGAAGGCTCGGCCACGTCGGCCCGCAGTTCCACCTTCAGATCATCCAGGCAGTGGGTCATGGGCTGGACCTTCTCAATGCCGGGATATTCGTTGACGACGTCGCACTGCCGGTCAATGACCTCGAATTCCGCCAGGACCATGGCGTTCTCTTCCGGGGTCAGGCCGATCAGCAGCTTGTTGGCGTAGTCATCGACCATTTCTTTGGTAAAACGGCTCATTCGTCTGTTTCCTCCTTGTCAAAGTGAATCTTCAGTTCCTTCAGCTGCTTTTCCGTCAGCTCATGCGGGGAGCCCATCATCAGGTCCATGCCGCTGGCGTTCGGCGGGAAGGCCTGCACTTCACGCAGGTTCGGTTCATCCTGGATGAGCATCAGGATGCGGTCAATGCCCGGGGCCATGCCCCCGTGCGGCGGGCAGCCGTACTGGAAGGCGGTGAAGATGGAACGGAAGCGTTCCTCGACCTCTTCCCGGGAATAGCCGACAATCTCGAAGCCCTTGGCCAGGGAATCCAGATCATGGTTGCGGATGGCACCGGAGGCCATCTCGTTGCCGTTGCATACGAAGTCATACTGATAGGCCAGGATGGAGGACAGATCATCCGTCTTGTAGGCCTCGATGCCGCCATGGGGCAGGGAGAACGGGTTGTGGCAGAAATCCCACTTCTTCTCCTTCTCATCCCACTCAAACATCGGGAAGTCGCGGATGATGCACAGTTCCAGCACATCCGGATCGACCAGACCGCACTTGCGGCCCAGTTCCAGACGGATCTGGCCGGCAAACTTCTGGGCCTGCTGTCTGTTCCGGCTGGCGATGAAGAACATGACGGAATCCGGTTTCATGTGGAAGGTCTGGATCAGACCCTGGCGTTCCTCATCGGTCAGGAACTTGTCAATCGGTCCCTTCAGGGAACCATCTGCCTGCAGGGTGATATAGCCGATGCCCGGCATGCCGATGGAAGACGCATAGTCGACAATCTCGTTGAACCAGCTGTTGGGGTTCTGGCCGATGCCGTCGACGACGATGACCTTAACCGTGGCCTTCTGGAACGGCCGGAAGCGGGTATTCTGCAGCACGGTACTGGCATCCTGGATGATCAGCGGGTTGCGCAGATCGGGCTTGTCGGTGCCGTACAGCTCCATGGCATCCCGGTATTCAATGCGCCGGAAGGGCCGCGGACTGACCTTCTTCTTCGAAAAGTGCGAGAAGGTATCGTAGAAGAATTCCTCGCCGACCTGCAGGACATCTTCTTCCTCGACAAAGCTCATCTCAAAGTCGAGCTGGTAGAACTCCAGCGTCCGGTCGGCCCGGGCATCCTCATCCCGGAAGCACGGGGCGATCTGGAAGTACTTCTCAAAGCCGCCGACCATGAGCAGTTCCTTGTAGATCTGCGGTGCCTGAGGCAGGGCATAGAACTTGCCCGGATACAGCCGGGAAGGCACCACGAAGTCCCGGGCTCCTTCCGGCGAAGAACTGGTCAGGATCGGCGTCTGCACTTCCGTAAAGCCCATGTCATACATCTTGTTCCGGATGAAGTGCAGCACCTCCGCTCTTAACAGCAGGTTCTCTTTGACCTTGGGGTTGCGCATGTCCAGGTAGCGGTACTTCAGACGGACATCCTCCTTGGTCTGCCGGCTGGAAAGAATCTCAAAGGGCAGCTCATGTTTCGAAGGGCTGAGCAGATCGAGCTGTTCCACCAGCAGTTCGATTTCGCCGGTGGCCAGCTTCTCGTTGTAGTTGTCGGCACTGCGCAGGCGGATCTTCCCGGTGACGCGCACCACCGACTCCTTGGCCAGGCCCCGGAAGATGCTGTCATCGTTGGAGACACACTGGATGATGCCGGTGTTGTCCCGCAGGTCCATGAACAGCACGCCGCCGTGGTCGCGGATGGTCGCGGCCCAGCCGGACAGGGTGACGGTCTGGCCGACCAGATCCTTGTTCAGATCCCTGCATTGATGGGTGTGATAGATGTTCCTGTTCATCCTTGATCCCTCTTCTCTGACTGAAAAATACCCGTATGTCCCTTCCTAAGGACGAATACGGGTATTCGTGGTGCCACCTTAATTCATCATCTCCTGGAGATGATCTCATTGTTTGCGGCTGAAGATAACGGTACCGCTTCCGGGTCAGTCTACTGCAGCTCTGGCTGGTTCGGTGATCGGCTCGAGGGTGTTCGTTCACAGTCTGCCGCCTGCCGGTTTGCACTGTACCCGGTTCACTGAAGGCCAGGCAGAGAGCTACTTTTCCCTGTCAACGCTGTGCAATCAGTTTACGCCACACAGCGCTATAAGTCAAACGATCAGGCCGTCTGGTCGGGGTCCTTCGGGATCGGGATCACGCCGGTTTCGTTCATCGTATTGGCCGGCTGGGTCTGCTCCTGGGCAATGGTGCCGGTCTCTTCCGGCTCCGGCCTGAGCAGCTGCTCCGGCATGATGCCGGCCATCTGCTCGAGCACCTGAAGCGACAGGGGCTGTAAGAGCAGGGTGTTCTCATCGAAGCGGCTGTACAGCGGCCTGGGCAGGCGGGCCAGGAAGGTATCGTAATCCAGCTCGGCAATCGCACCGCCTAAGGTGGAAGAGATCAGATAGACGCCGAAGTCATGGCATTCCAGCTGCTTTCCCGTCTGCCGGTCGATGGTGCCATAGGGCACGGCCGGGATGGCGGGCACGACGCTGAGAATGTCCTCATTGACGTTATAGCGGGCCGCGATCTGTCCTTTCCGGCGGAAGTAGCGGGGCGAGGCGTAGTAGGGATAGTCCTTCTGGTGGGCATGGAGC
>CAIFEQ010000004.1:94975-118729 GCA_903789495.1 uncultured Erysipelotrichaceae bacterium
ATGCCGAACTGTTCCGGATCCGGATCGATGCCCTGGGCATCCTGGGGACCGATGGTCAGGGGATACAGGGCGCAGACCAGGGTGGTCGGCGGCCGCTGTCCGCTGAGGATGCGGGAGGTCATCTTGTGGATCAGTTCATTGTTATAGTCCGCCAGCCGCTCAAAGCCGGCCTCGAAGCTGGCGGTATGGACCTTGGAGCCGTTGACGTAGAGGCAGTCTGACTGCCAGAATGCCATGACCCGCAGGGCCGTATCAAAATAGGTGCGCAGCTCCTGCCGGGAAGCGGGCATGAGCAGACGCATGGCAATGCCGTTCTCCTGGCCCGGCTGCCATTTGAGGGTAAACCCGCGGCCGATGCAGGCCGGATCGTAGGCCACAAACTGCCGGTGGCCCAGTTCTCCGACCGCCAGACGCCAGACTTTATCGTAACAGCCGAATTTCAGCTGATCCCCCAGCAGAACGGACAGGGGAAGGGCTTTCGGCTCACTGTTTTCCCGGGGATAGATCACCAGATCAAGTGCCATGAAGCAGAACCTCCGTTTCCCTGTTGATTATACGATGCCCGGCAGAGAGACAGGCGAAGATCACATATTTTTCCACGAAACCACCATATTTCTGCGGTGCGGGGAAGGCAGAATGAGGATGCAGGAAGAAATTTCTGCAGTTCTTTCGACAAAAGCTCCCCTTTTAGCGAAATGAATGGTTCCGGATCCGGAGAAGACGTCTGAAGTGATGAAGCAGGCGTCTTTTTCTGTTTCTGGCAGCTCTTTTTGAAGACTGCTAATTCCGTAACAAAGTCCTTAACAGGGGTGTAAACCTTGACAACAGAGCGGGATGGGACCATACTGAGGATACCTGAAGAGATTTCAGGCAGGGGAGAATCCCCTGTTATTTTTGCAAAACGATTAGCACTCACGAATGAAGAGTGCGAAAGGAGAATGCGTATGATTGTCTTGCCAGTCTATAACCAGCTGATTCTGCCGGAAGCCGGCGTGATCCTGCCGGCCAGTGAGCTGAACAAGACCGGACAGGCGGCGGCCAACGGTGAAAAGGTCATGTTTCTGATTGCCAGGGAACAGAAGAACGGCTACACCGAGGACGACTTCTATCCGATCGGGGTCAGCGGCGTGGTGCAGCAGAACAACAATGCCGGCCTGCTGCTGATCCGGACCTATCAGCGGGTCAATATTGAAAATGTCACGGTCCGGGCCGACGGGTCGATTCTGGTCAATGCGGCCAGAAGACCGGATGTGGAAGATGAGGATCCGGCGAAAGAGAAGGAACATCTGGACCGTCTGAAGAAGATGGTCAAGGACTACATGTCCAAGTTCCAGTGGTCCTCGATGATCAGTCCGATGATCGATCAGTGGACCAGCATCGGCGAAGTGGTGGCGTCGCTCGGCATGTGGCTGCCGCTGAGTCCCCAGGAGAAATACGAGCTGCTGGAGATCGACTCCCGGAAAGAGCGGAATGAGCGCTACGAGAAGATTCTCTATGAGTATCTGGAAGTGGCCAAGGTGTCTGCCGATGCGACCACGGCACAGACGCAGGAATACGAGAATCTGTATAAGGAACAGGCGCTGAAGAAGCAGATGGAGTATCTGCAGAACGAGCTCGACAAGATGCACCCGGAGAATGTCTCGGATGTGTCCCGGTTCCAGAAGGCCATTGAGACCTCCGGCATGAATCCGGAAGCCCGGGCCGAGGCGGAGAAGATGCTCAACCGCATGAAGCAGGAGGGCAAGAACTCGCCGGAATACGGGAACCTGTATGAGTACCTGGACTTTGTCACCAGCCTGAACTGGAAGACACCGGAGATGGAAACCATCGATCTGCAGGAAGCCCGGGCGGTGCTGGATGAGGACCACTATGGCCTGAAGAAGGTCAAGGAGCGGATCATTCAGCAGATTGCGGTCATGAACCTGAAGCATAGCCAGAGCGGGTCCATCCTGCTGTTTGTCGGCGCTCCGGGCACCGGCAAGACCAGCATTGCGGCCTCGATTGCCCGCGCCCTGCACCGGAAGTATGTCCGGGTCTCCCTGGGCGGCAGCCGGGATGAAGCGGATATCCGCGGCCACCGGAGAACCTATATCGGGGCCATGCCGGGCCGGATCATGGACGGCATTCAGAAGTCGGGTTCCTCCAATCCCGTCATGGTGCTGGATGAGGTCGACAAGCTGGGCCAGTCCTACAACGGCGATCCTGCCTCGGCCCTGCTGGAAGTACTGGACCCGGAACAGAACAAGACCTTTACGGATCACTACATGAATGTGCCGTATGACCTGAGCAATGTCTTGTTCGTCTGCACGGCCAACAGCACCGATACGATTCCGGAACCGTTGCTGAACCGGATGGAGGTTATCCAGTTCAATGGCTATACGGCTTCGGAGAAGTTCCAGATTGCCAGAAGACATCTGCTGCCCAAGGCCATGCAGGCCATGGGCATTGAACCCGAAAATCTGGAAGTCAGCGATGACGCGATCCGGGCGATGATCGACGGCTATACCATGGAAGGCGGCGTGCGGGGCCTGAAGAAGGTCCTGGATACGCTGTGCCGGACGTGTGCCGTGCACATTGCGGAAGGGGATCAGCAGAAGCTGACCGTCAATGCCGACAATCTGAAACAGTACCTGGATGAACGGCCGATCCATCATGATCATGTCCTGGAGACCAAAAACCCCGGGATCGTGACCGGGCTGGCCTGGACCCAGGCAGGCGGCGAGATTCTCTTCATCGAGACCCTGATGATGAAGGGCAGCGGGAAGGTGATCATCACCGGCCAGCTGGGCGATGTCATGAAGGAATCCGTGGAGATTGCCCTGTCGCTGGTCAAGCACATGTTCCCGGACAAGGCCGAACTCTTTGCCCAGAATGACATCCATATCCATGTGCCGGAAGGGGCAGTCAAGAAGGACGGTCCTTCGGCCGGCATCACCCTGACGACGGCCCTGGCTTCGCTGGTCACCGGCCATCCGGTGGATCCGACCATCGGGATGACTGGTGAAGTCTCCCTGCGGGGCAAGGTCATGCCGATCGGCGGTCTGCCGGAAAAACTGATGGCGGCCGTGCGGGCGGGTGTTAGAACGGTGCTGATTCCGCAGGAGAACATCGAAGATCTCAAGGATGTGCCGGAAGAAACCCGCCAGGCCCTGACCATCATCCCGGTGGATGATGTGCAGGAAGTGCTGGTCTATACCGGCATCCTGCCCGGGGAAAGCACCCTGCGTCCGGTGGAACCGCCGGTGTCTCAGCCGGGTCTGCAGGCCTGAGGAAACAGAAAAGGAAGTGTTCTGAGGAGCACTTCCTTTTTCCATGCAGACATGTTTTCAGAAGGTCAGAGGCGAACTCCAGGCCTGCCGGCCCTGCTCATCGATCAAAGTGATCCGGACATAGTCATCGTAGGGATTGAGTCTGTAGGAGACCTGCCCGTTCTGCACGGTCTGGTAGCGGCCGCGGTCATAGATGCGGTTGGAGGAGAATTCGGCATGCGTCACGTCTTCGGAACACTCCACGCTTAACAGCCGGCTTTCCGGATCATAGAGGATCTGGCGGATCCGCGGGCCCTGGCTGGCGTAGCACTGCCCGGCTGCCAGGGCGAACAGGATGTCGTCCCGGCTCAGGGATCTGGCCCGGACCATCGTGAAGCTGACGCCGGCATCGCCCTGGTAATGATGCGCATCATCACCGCCGTAGGCGGTCAGGAAGCGCTTCTGCCAGGTGGCCCAGAGATCGAAGTAATAGCTGGCATCGCCCCGGGCACTGTTCCAGGGATGGCCGGAGACGGTGTTGATGATCTCCGCACCGTCCAGACCGTCCACTTCCTGCAGAGCAGAGGGTTCCATGACACTCCAGGCAGGATGGGCCAGGATGGCCAGACCGCCCTGTTCATGGATATGATCGACGATTTCCTGGGGACGGGGATGCAGGATGTCCGCAAAGCGGCCGTCTTCTTCCTGATCCATCCCGATGCCCAGGATATGCCAGCAGGGCAGATCGCCCGGCCGCCTCGTATTCCGGCCGCCGGTATCCCACTCAACCCCGGCCAGCAGGAGCATCTCGCCGGCCTCGAGCCGGGTGTCTTCATAGGTGCCGCTCTGGTGCGGTTCAATCGTACAGCCAGGAACGCGGTGGTCGGTGACGGCCAGGAAGTCATAGCCGGCCTGCCGGTAAATTTCCACCGCCTCTGTAACCGAGACCTCGCCATCCGAGCGGCTGGTATGCAGATGCAGATTTCCCTTGTACCAGGAGCCTTCTTCCCGGAACAGTGTTTTCATGGTTTTCCCCTCCAGACGGGACCATTATAGCCGCAATCGGCTGCCGGCAAGGATGAAAAAAGAAGGCGCTCGAGGCCGCCTTCCTTCATCAGTACTGGTTGGGGGCTGTATTCATGCCGCCCTGCGAGGCCGGCATGGAGCCGCCATAGCCGTAGCTGCCGGAACCCGAACCGGTGTCCGGGGTGACGGTCACCTCTGTGGAAGAGGTGGTGGTGTCATCCGACAGGGTTATCGAGGTACCAGTGGCAATGAGCTGCTCCGCAACCTGCACCGCGGTGTTGACCGGGATGGCAAACCCGAGGCCTTCTTCATCCGAACCGGTGCTCTTGGCATTGACGATGCCGATCAGGCAGCCGCTGGAATCGAAGAGGCCGCCGCCGGAATTACCCGGGGAAACCGCGGCACTGGTCTGAATGACGTTCAGCGTGATCGTGTTGGTCCCATAGTCATCCAGGGCGACGGTGATCGTCCGGCTGACGGCGGAGATGATGCCCTCCGTGATCGTACCGCTCAGGGTGCCGCCGGGATTGCCGACGGCATAGACCGTTTCACCAGCAAGGATAGTGTCGGAATCTCCGAGCGTTGCGGGGGTCAGATTGTCCGCATCAATCTTGATGACCGCGATATCATTGCTTTCATCCAGACCGACCAGCGTGGCATCATACTCCGTGCCGTCGGCGGTGGTCACCGTGATGGTGTCCGCACTCTCGACGACATGCGCGCAGGTAATAATATACCCGTCGCTGGAATAGATCACACCCGACCCGGCGCCAGACGAGACCTGTTCGCCGAACCAGTACTGACTCATCTCCACTTCCTCGGTGGTGATGGACACGACGCTGGGCGAGATGATCGCCGCAACCTCCGTGCCGCTCAGTTCCGTATCCGAGGATGTGCTCGTCGTCCCGGTCAGGGTCACATAGGTGCTGCCGGTCGACGAAGCTGCTGTATTTCCTGCACTCCCGGCCTTGACGCCTGCGTAGCCGCCCGCGAAGGATACGGCACCGCAGCAGGCGGCCAGGGAGACGGCTCTCCATGTTCTTCTCTGCATGTTTTCCTGCCTCCTGCTCTCAATTTAAAAGGAAAAAACGGCAGTGCAAGAGCCCGGGAAAAGGATTCAGACTGCCGTCACAATAAATTCAGATTTACCGGTGAAAAACGGGAGAAAAACAGGGCAGGCATCGAACCTCAGGCGCTTTTATCAACGGTTGGAAACGTGGGTTCGATGCCTGGTTTCATGATAGCTTCTCCGGCCGGGATTGCAAGCGCCCGGACAACAGAACAGGAAACCAAAAAAACGGTGCTTTCTGCAAGCACCGGAATCCGCCCCCTACCGGAACTGCTTACTTTTCTGCAGATTTATCGCTGGAAGAATCCGGCTGATCTGGATCTCCGCTGCCGACCGGGTGAGAGACCATAACCGCATGACAGCTCGGGCATACCGGCTTTTCCAGATTGGCGTGATAGCCGCAGTTGCTGCAGGTGCACTGCCGCGAGTAAATATAGCCGGTGACAGAATGCTCATAAGGAACCTTTTCATGAATCCAGTAGGCCGTCCTGACCGTCTCCGGATTGCTGGTGCGCACATGCTGCTCACCGCTGCTGTCGGTGACAACCAGGCCGAGCTGAATGGCCGCCTTGCGTTCCTCTTCGTTCATCTCACTGAACTTCTTGTTCGTCAGATCTGTCAGCTTGATTTTCTGGGTCTCGTTCATGCCCCTATTATAAACAGTTTTTGTCCGGAAAGTATAGCCGTGCGCACGCGCAAAAGCAGAAAATTTTACCGGGATTATACTTCCGGAAAGGCAGGCGGAAAGCCGGAAAACGGCGCCGTTATGACAGTTTCCGGAAACTGTCGAGGGAACATCTGCGGCTGGCAGTCTATAATGCAGGCATGACAGAGAACAGAAAAACATGCCTGGTCATGGAAGGCGGGGCCATGCGGGGGCTGTTCAGTGCCGGGGTCATCGATGTGATGATGCGGCAGGGACTGGACTACAATGCCCTGATCGGCGTGTCGGCCGGGGAGGCTTTCGGCTGCAACTACAAGTCGAAGCAGATCGGCCGGGTCATCCGCTATAACCATAACCTGGCGCATGACTGGCGCTACTGCAGCTGGCGTTCCTTTTTCCTGACCGGGGATCTGTACGGCGGGCATTTCTGCTATCACACCCTGCCGGGTTCCTTTGACATCATGGACAAGACGGCCTACGACAACAATCCGATGGACCTGATCGTGGTGGCCACCGATGTGCATAACGGCCAGCCGGTCTACCACAGCGTTCCGGTTCTGGACTATGAGGAGCTGGAATGGATGCGGGCCAGTGCCTCCATGCCGGCCGCCTCGCGGGTGGTGCATGTGGGCGGCTATGATCTGCTGGATGGCGGGGTATCGGATGCCATTCCGGTCCGCTATGCCCAGCAGCAGGGCTATGAGAAGATCGTCGCGGTGCTCACGCAGCCCTACGGCTATGTCAAGGGACCGCAGAAGGACATGAAGCTGCTGGCCGGTCTGCTGAAGAACTACCCGGCCATCGTGGAAAGACTCGCGGACCGGCATGACCGCTATAACGCCTGCCTGGACGACATCCGGCAGGAAGAGCAGGCCGGCAGGATCTTCGTGATCCGGCCGCCGCAGGGGCTGCATATCCCCAGCATCTGCCACGATGTCCGGGAGATGGAGCGGGTCTACCAGACCGGTGTCGCGACCGCCAGACAGCAGATGCCGGCCCTGCTGGCCTATCTGAAAGCCTGAGAACCTCCTGCCGGGGGTTCTTTTCAGATAACAAAAACCGGATCCCGGATCCGGCTGGTTCTGACTCATGGTGCACCAGACAAGATTTGAACTTGCACGGGTTGCCCCATACGCCCCTCAAGCGTACGTGTCTGCCATTCCACCACTGGTGCGTGTAAAGTATTATAGCATTGTTTTAACAGATTTCCACTTCGTTCCCAGGCGCTACCGGGCCGTTATAATAGGAACATGAATAAGGTTCTGCTGGTTCTGAGTCTGCTTGTCCAGATGGCCGTGCTGCCCGCGGCGGCACAGCCGGTACAGGCGGACGATGCGACGGAGTTTGCCGCACAGGAAACGCTGTCGCTCTACTGCGATCATTACTATCTGATCGACCGGGAGACGGGACAGGTGCTGGAGGATCAGGCCTCTGAGGAACAGGTCTATCCGGCTTCCCTGACCAAGCTGATGACGGCGGTGGTGGCCCTGGAAGCCATCGAGGATCTGAATGCGACGGTGACGATCACCGCCGAGATGCTGGACGGCCTGGAAGAGGCCAATGCGACCCGGGCGGGGTTCATCGAAGGCGATGCGCCGACCTATACGGATCTGCTGTACGGGGATCTGATGGCCTCCGGGGCGGACTGTTCGCGGGCCCTGGCGATTTCCCTGTTCGGTTCGGAGGACAGCATGGTGGAGGCCATGAATGCCAAGGCAGCCGAACTGGGCATGACCGGAACGCATTTCGTGAACACCAGCGGTCTGCATGATGACAATCACTACAGCACCTGCCGGGATCTGATGACGCTGTTTCTGTACTGCCTCGAACAGCCGCTGCTGGTGGAGATCATGTCCACGGAGACCTACGTTACCTCGCCGGTCGAACATTATCCAGACGGGCTGGAACTGCCCAACCTGGTCCTCATCTATATCAACCAGGAAGATCCGCTTTATGAGGCCCATTTCGACATTCCTGGCTTTGTCTGCGGCAAGAGCGGCTACACCCTGGAAGGGGAGTATACCCTTGCCTCGGAATGCAGGATCAACGGCATGGATCTGGTGCTGGTCAACTGCCATGGCTACAAGGAATCCCACTACCCGGCCTCGATTGATGATGCCAGTCAGATCTATGGCTGGTACCGCACCCACTATGCCCGCCAGACGATCATGACGGCCGGGCAGGAGATGACCCAGGTCGAGATCGGCAATGCGGACCAGCGGCAGCTCAGCCTGGCGGCGGGGGCGGAAGTGGATCTGGATCTGCCGGTGGATGACAACCTGCACCTGGTCTATGACCTGCCCACGCTGCTCGATGCTCCGGTCACGGCCGGGCAGACCCTGGGATCGGTTTCAGTCTATGCCTATGACCGCCTCCAGACGGTGGTCGATCTGCAGGCGGTTGAGTCGGTAGAAGCGACGCCGGCCGGCATTGCCCGGACCTTCGTGCTGCGCCATGCCGGTCTCTGTCTGGGGGTTCTGCTCGCCCTGCTTCTGCTCCTGCTGATCATCTACCGTGCCAGGCGGCGGAAATCTTGTCAGCGGGACGTTTGAACCCTATAATAAGGAACGTTTCACGGAGGTGGGCGGAATGGATTTTCAGAAGATTATCAATATTGCGGTCATTGCGCACGTGGATGCCGGCAAGTCCACACTGGTGGACGCGTTCCTGCGGCAGAGCCATGTTTTCAAGGATAACGATAAGGTGGTCGACTGCATCATGGACAGCAACGACCTGGAACGGGAACGCGGCATTACGATCTATTCCAAGAACTGCTCCGTCACCTACAAGGACTACAAGATCAACATCGTCGATACCCCGGGCCACGCGGATTTTTCCTCCGAAGTGGAACGGATCATCAAGACGGTGGATACCGTCATCCTGCTGGTCGACTCGGCAGAAGGACCGATGCCGCAGACCCGTTTCGTGCTGCAGAAGTCCCTGGAATGCGGCTTACGGCCGATCCTGCTGATCAATAAGATGGATAAGCCGGATCAGCGGGCCAATGAGGTCATTGACGAGGTCTATGACCTGTTCCTGGAACTCAATGCGACCGATGAGCAGCTCGACTTCCCAATTCTCTACGGCGTGGCCCGGGAGGGCATTGTCCGCTATGACTGGGACAAGGACACCAACAACGACATCGTGCCGCTGTTTGAGACCATCATTCACCATACCCAGGTCTATCCGGACCTGACGGCGGAACCGGTACGGATGCAGGTCTGTGCCCTGGCTTACGATGACTACATCGGCCGGCTGGGCATCGGGCGGATCTATGCCGGCACCCTGAAGGAAGCGGAGAGCTATGAGGTATGCAACGCCAACGGCAAGGACAGCCATGGCAAGCTGAGTCAGGTCTTTGTCTATAAAGGCTTAAGCCGGATTCCGGTCCAGGAAGCCCAGTGCGGCGAGATCGTCATGGTCGCCGGCATCCCGGACATCTCGATCGGCGATACCCTGACTCCGCTGGGAGTCAACGATCCGATGCCCCTGATCCAGATCGAAGAGCCGACCCTGTCCATGCTGTTCATGGTCAATGACTCGCCCTTTGCCGGGCAGTCGGGCAAGTATGTCACCTCCCGCAACATCCGCGAGCGGCTGGAGCGGGAACTGGAAGTCAATGTCGGTCTGCGGGTCGAGGAGACCGACAGCACCGACACCTTCAAGGTCTCCGGACGCGGCGAACTGCACCTGACCGTCCTGCTGGAACAGATGCGCCGGGAAGGCTATGAAGTCGCCGTCTCCCGTCCCGAGGTCATCCTGAAGAAGATCGACGGGGTGACCTGCGAACCGGTCGAGGAAGTGGTCATCGACGTTCCGGATCAGTACTCCGGCACGGTCATCAGCAGTCTGAATATCCGCAAGGGTCTGCTGGTGGACATGGAGGAAGAAGGCACCTATACCAAGATCACCTATCATGTCCCGACCAGAGGTCTGATCGGCTACCGCAGTGATTTCATCAACAGCACCCATGGCGAAGGCACCATGGTCCAGCGGCTGTATGACTATGAACCCTGGAAGGGCGAGATCCCGCAGCGGGAAAACGGCGCCCTGATTTCCACCGAGACCGGCAAGGCCATGACCTACGCCCTCTGGAACATCCAGGAGCGCGGCCAGCTGTTCATCGGTGCCCAGACCCCGGTCTATGAAGGCATGATCATCGGGGTCTCCAGCAAGAACATGGACATGGGTGTCAACCCGCTCAAGAACAAGCACATGACGGCCGTCCGTTCGACCGGCAACGACGAGGCCATGAAACTGGTTCCGCCCAAGATTCTGACCCTGGAGGAAGCGGTCGAGTTCATCAATGATGATGAGCTGGTCGAAGTCACCCCGACCGACATCCGGGTCCGCAAGAAGTACCTCACGGCCCTCGACAGAAGACGGCATGCCAGAGAACTTGGCCGGCTGACTGAAGAAGAGGCAGAAGGCTGAAGAAAACAGGAGATCCCCGCAACCGGAGATCTCCTTTTTCACAGCTGATTCAGCGGATGATGATCGGTCCCGATCCCGTGTGCACCCGGATCTGCCGGTCCGGGTATTCTGCCAGCCGGACAGCCTGCACCGTGCCGCTGCGGCTTTCCGCCTCAACCTTTGCCCGCAGGCCTTCCGGACAGCTGATCCGGACCGCCCCGGATTCACTCTGCACCTGCAGGTCCTGAAAGTCCTCCGGCAGCTGCAGTGAGATGTCACCGCTGTCGGTTTTCAGCGCCGCCTGCCGGAACCTGCCCAGGCGCAGATCCAGAGCGCCCATGGCACTGATGATCTGCAGATCGGAAACGGCAAGTCTGCCGCGGACCGCTCCGCTGATGGTGCGCACCCTGAGCGTCTGCGCCTGCAGATCCTGCAGGGTCAGCGAACCGGCATTGGCCGACACTTCGATGGCGCCGAAAGCAGCTGGCACCCGCACGACCAGAGGTTCCAGTTCCTGCAGGGCAGCCAGGATGCCGGCAGCCGCCACATGCGGCAGAGTCGCCTCATCCAGGTGCAGAGATGAACCGATCTGAAGCTGGTGGATATCGCCGCCGCTGAGAATGCTGATCTGCGCAGCGTCCGGATCCCCGATCAGGGTGATCTGACGCCGGCCGACTGAAATGACCAGGCTGGTCACTGTTTCCTGCTTCCGTACCATCCTGTCTGCCTCCTTATGCTCTTTCATGATACCGCAGTCTCTGCCGCCGGCAGAAGGGTAAAGAAAAGCCATTGTCCTGCAATGGTGCACAAAAAAACAAATTTCCCAACAAATTTATTATACAGGAAAGAAAATAAAATGAAAGCCCTTTCTTTTTATAATGGATCTGTTATGTTGAGGCTGGAAAGGGAAGGTTTCCTCCCCTTGGAAAGATATACGGAAGTCCATAGGCAATACCAGTGGAGGCAGTATGATGAGAAGAATCGGAATCTGTTCAGCCAGGGAGGCTGCAGCCTGACCTCCCTGGAAAATCAGAATATCAGTCGTTCCTGAAGTACAGTGATCCTGTATCGACATCAGATCAAATGGTTAGGACACAAGGTACGCAGAAATCAGTTCAAGGATTCAATATCATGAGATGACGGATCAGGAACGGCGAGAGATTCAGTAAGGAGCTCTGAAAAGAGCTCCTTATTGATCATGATGAAAGAAATCCTGCGGAAACGTTATGTTAGAATGGGAGCGTTAAGGAGAATGATAAATGGCTAACATGTTTACCAACGAATCCCGCCAGTTCAAGTTTGATATTCTGGTTGAGATCTGCCGGGAGATCTTCGGTAATCGTTTCAGTGAGGAATCTGTGAATGACTATGCCCGCAACCTGGTGTCCCTGAGCGGTCCCCGGTTCCGCTGCTGTGTATATAAGGAACGGGAAGTCCTGCGTCAGCGGGTGCGTCTGGCGGAAGGAAGGATGGCGGCGGATGACGCCCCCTACAATCCCCGGCAGATTGTACAGGTCATCGATGCGGCCTGCGACGGCTGCACGATCAAGAAGATCCGGGTCACCGACAACTGCCGGAAATGCATGGCGCGTTCCTGTCTCAGTGCCTGCCACTTCGGGGCTATTCATATCGGCACGACCCGTTCGGAAATCGACTACAGCAAGTGCAAGGAGTGCGGGGCCTGTGCCAGGGCCTGTCAGTACAATGCCATCGTGGTGACCGAGCGGCCCTGCTATGCCCACTGCCCGGTGGGCGCGATCAGCTGGGACAGCAATAACATTGCGGTCATCGATGAGACCAAGTGCATCGACTGCGGTCAGTGCGTGCATGCCTGTCCGTTCGGTGCCTGCGAGGATATCAGCTGGGTCATGCCGGTCGCCAGGCTGCTGATGATGAAGACCCCGGCCTATGCCATCGTGGCGCCGTCCATCCAGGGGCAGTTCGAGAATGCCAGCCTGGGACAGATCAAGGCGGCCATCGAATCCCTGGGCTTCACCAAATGCGTGGAAGTCGCCGTCGGGGCCGATGCGGTGGCAGCGGCAGAAGCGAAGGAACTGAAGGAGCACAAGGAAGCCGGCCATCCCATGACCACCTCCTGCTGCACCGCCTTTGTGAACATGATGCGTCTGCATTTCCCGCAGCAGTATGATGAGAACAAGTCGAAGACCATCACGCCGATGATGGCCACGGCCCGCAAGCTCAAGCAGGATCATCCCGACTATGGCGTCGTGTTCATCGGTCCCTGCCTGGCCAAGAAACAGGAGGCCATGGAACAGGTCTCGGCCGTGGACTATGTGCTGACCTATGAGGAACTGGCGGCCATGTTCATTGCCCGGAATATCAATCCGTCTGACTTCAAGGCCGTGGAAGATGACAGGGAACCTTCCAACTTCGGCCGCAACTTTGCCCAGTGCGGGGTAGCCAGTGCGGTCACCGAAGCGGCCAGGGAGCAGGGCCATGGCGGCTATACCTGCTATCTGGCCAACGGGGCCTTCGAGTGCAAGAAACAGCTGCTGCTCATGAAGGCCGGCAGGTTCAGTTACGATATTCTGGAAGGCATGTCCTGTGAGGGCGGCTGTATCGGCGGCCCGGCCACGATCATGCCGACCGCGCAGAGCAAGGCGATCATGAACCGGGAGAATACCGGCCGGGAGAACGTGAAGATCACCGATACGCTGAACCAGTATCATTTCGAACACGTCGACATGACCCTCGATGATAAGAAAGCAAAGGCAGGAGAGACAAATGGTAACGATTGAAATCTGCATGGGCAGTGCCTGCTATACCCGCGGGGCGGATCAGGTGATCACGCAGGTACAGCAGAAGATTGCCGACCACGGCTGGCAGGACCGGGTGCTGCTCAAGGGCAGCTTCTGCATGAAGTTCTGCGAGCATGATCAGGGTCTGGGCATCCGGATCAACGGCGAACCGATGCTCGGCTGCAATCTTGTGACAGCGGCGGACGCTGTCGAGGCAAAGGTCAGCGAACTGCTGGCCAAGGAGGGCTGAAATGACACCGGTTCTGGAACGTTTTCTGCAGTATGTGAAGATTGATACGCAGTCGGATCCCGACAGCGGCACCACCCCTTCGGCAGCGAAGGAGCTGGATCTGGCCAGACTGCTGGTCCGGCAGCTGCAGGAGATGGGCGTCAAGGATGTCGAGCTGACGGAACATGGCAGTGTCTATGCCCATCTGCCGGCCAATACCGATAAGGACGTACCGACAATCGGCTTCATTGCCCATATGGATACAGCGCCGGACTTTACCGGCACGCATGTCCAGCCGCGGCTGATCAGCGGCTATGACGGCAAAGACATCACCCTGCGTCCGGGCATGGTCATGCGGACCGCGGATTTCCCGCAGCTGACCGGCCTGAAGGGCGAGGACCTGGTCGTCACCGACGGCACCACCCTGCTGGGCGCGGATGACAAGGCCGGGGTGGCCGCCATCATGCAGGCTGTCCAGGAGCTGCTGAACCATCCGGAAATCAGGCATGGCCGGATTGCCATCGGCTTTACGCCGGATGAAGAGATCGGCGAAGGCACGAAGTACTTCGATCTGGAAAAGTTCGGCGCCGCCTTTGCCTATACGCTGGATGGCGGGGACATCAGCCACTATGCGGATGAGACCTTCAACGCGGCCAGTGCGATCGTGGACTTCCAGGGCTTCTCGATCCATCCCGGTTCGGCCAAGGACAAGATGATCAACGCCGCCAGCATGGCGGTGGAATTCCACAGCCTGCTGCCGCAGTGGATGCGGCCGGAACATACGGAAGGTTATGAGGGCTTCATTCATCTCATCGGCATGTCCGGCAATGTCGAACATGCCCAGCTGCAGTACATCCTCCGCGATCATGACGCGGGCAAGCTGGAAGAGCAGAAGAAACTCATCCTGGCCGCGGCTTCCACGGTCGGCGAGGTCTACGGCACCGACCGTGTAAAAGTGCGCATCGAGGACAGCTATCAGAACATGCAGGCAGTCCTGAAGGAAAAGCCGGAGATTGTCCAGCTGGCGGTCGATGCCCTGCAGGAAATCGGCTGCACGCCGCAGAAGGAAATCGTCCGGGGCGGCACAGACGGGTGCATGCTCACGTACAAGGGCCTGCCGTGTCCCAACCTGGGCACGGGCGGCGGGAATGCCCATGGTCCTTATGAATACCTGGTCGTTTCCCAGCTGGAAAAGGCGGTGGAACTGGTCAAGGTCATCAGCCGCCGGGCCGCCGAATAAGTTCTGCATACAGGCACAGGTCAGTCTGATCTGTGCTTTTCTGATCACGGGGTCAGATCATTGAAGATCCGGAAAGATTCTGTTAGGATACACGCGTATCAGAAGAAGGCAGAAAAAGATGAAGAAACTTTGCACAGCACTGCTCGCTGTCCTGCTGCTCAGCGCCTGCAGTGGAAATACGGCCGCCTCTCCCTCACCGTCCATTGACAGCCAGGCTCTGGCCCCGGCCGACCTGGTCACCACGGTGCCGGACATGAGCGGCTATACCTTCCTGGAAGACACGGATCCGGCTTTCCTGGAGATCGATGTCGAAAACGCCATCAAGTTCTTTGAAGAAGATGCCACCGGCATTCTCTATTTCGGCCGGGTGAGCTGTCCGTTCTGCCAGCGGGCGGTGCCGAATCTGAATGAGGCGGCCAAGGAGGCAGGCATCACGGTCTACTACGTCGACGTGGACCTGACCAAGCTGACCATGGAGGACTACAACAGGATCTCCCCCTACATCGAAGAGACCTTCGTCCAGGGCAGTGACCGGGAAAGCGATCCCGAATTCATGATCCCGGATGTCATCGCCATCAAGGACGGTGAAATCGTCGGCTATCATGTCTCGCTGCTGGATGACTACACGATCACCAGCGAAGACAGCCAGATGACAGACGAGCAGAAACAGGAACTGCAGGACATCTATACCGGTCTCTTCGAAGCGGCCGGCCTGGCCTGAGATTACGTTTTTTCCTGTCTGAACCGGAAAACAGGTATAATGGAAGGCAGAAGGTGTCGCCTATGTTATCCAGACTTCTTGGCAGACGCCGCGATGTCCGTTATTACGGCGCCGTTGTCGACCTCGTCCAGGAACAGGAGAGTCCTGCCTCCCGTTTTAATGATGAAACGCGTTCGATCTACTACGGAATCTACCTGCATGATTCGGATATCCGGGTCGGCAGCTGTGACCTGCGGATCGGCAATAACCGCAGTCTCTACTATGCCGGCAATATCGGGTACAACATCCTGCCGCCATTCCGGGGCCATGGCTTTGCCTATCAGGCCTGTACGGTGCTCCTGCCGGTGGCCAAGGAAGTGTATGGCTTCCAGCATCTGATCATCACCTGTTCCCCGGAAAACATCGCCTCCCGCAAGACCCTGGAGAAACTGGACGGGAAGCTGCTGGAAATCACCCCGGTACCCCCGGATCACTGGCTCTACAAGCGCGGGGAAACCGTCAAGAATATCTACGAATATGATCTCTGAAGCAGCGGCCCCGGCGGCCCGCTGTTTTTGTTTGGCTATGCTACAATAAGCCTATGCAGAGACTGCGGAAAATCCTGTCCAGCCGGGTGCTGGTGATCATCATTCTGATCATCCTGCAGGCCTGGTGGGTCCTGGCTTTCATCTACCAGAATGCCATGACGTATCAGCTGACGACGGCGTTCACCATCGCCTCGATCATCATGGCCATCATGATCATCAACCGGGAAGAGGACAGCGGCTATCAGCTGTCCTGGATTTTCCTGATCATGTGTGTGCCGGTCATCGGCATTCCGCTGTATCTGCTCGCGGCAGGCAAGCGGGTGCCGAAAAAGCTGGCCGAAGAGACCACCAAGGCCTCCGACAAGATGCTGGCCCTGCTGTCCCAGGACACCACGACGGTCGAAGAGCTGAAACAGGATCATCCCAATGTCTCGAAGATCTTCACCTATGCCTTTCAGAGCAGCCGCTATCCGGTCTATACCAACACCAGGGCCCGCTATTTTGCCAGCGGGGAATCCTACTGGCCGGCCTTGCTGGAACAGCTGAAGAAGGCCGAGCATTTCATTTTCATGGAATTCTTCATCATCGATCAGGGCGAGATGTGGGACAGTGTCCTGGAAGTGCTGAAGCAGAAGGTGCAGGAAGGGGTCGAGGTCAAGATGGTCTACGATGACTTCGGCTGTTCGACCACTCTGCCGGCCAACTACGACCGGCAGCTGAATGCCTGGGGCATTGAGACCTACCGCTTCAACAAGATGCGGCCGACCCTGATGATTCAGATGAACAACCGGGATCACCGCAAGATCGTGGTCATCGACAACAAGGTCGGTTTCACCGGCGGGGTGAACCTGGCCGATGAATACGTCAACCGGGCTTCCCGGTTCGGGTACTGGAAGGACAGTGCCATCATGCTGGAGGGAGAGGCGGTCTGGAGTCTGACCGACATGTTCCTGAGCATGTTCACCTATGTCAAGCCTGATGATGAGGATGTGGACTACAGCCGCTATCATCTGCAGGCCGATGTGCAGGGGAATTACGGCTATTTTCAGCCCTACAGCGATACGCCGACCGATGACAAGGATGTGGCGCTTACCATGCACCTGAATGTGATCGCGCATGCCCGGAAGTATCTGTATGTGGATACCCCGTATCTGATTCCCAACAACGACATCGTGCGGGCCCTGAGCGTTTCTGCCCAGAGCGGCGTGGATGTGCGCATCCTGGTGCCGCATATTCCGGACAAGCGCTATGCCTTCAGCATCACCCGCTCCAACTACCATCGTCTGCTCAAGGCCGGGGTGCGGATCTATGAATTCACGCCCGGCTTTGACCATGCCAAGAACATGGTGTCGGATGATACCCTGGGGATTGTCGGCACCTGCAACATGGACTACCGCAGCTACTTCCTGCACTTTGAGAACGGGGTGCTGATGTACCGCAGCCCGGAGGTCGTGCGCCTGCGGCAGGATTTTGAACAGGCCATTGCCCGTTCGCATGAGGTGACGATGGAAGAAGTTCAGAAGACCAACGTTTTTGTCCGTATGTTCCGGGGCATTCTGCGGCTGCTGGCCCCGCTGTTCTGATGAAAAACAAACAGGGAAAAAGAAAAAACCGGACGGTGCTCCTGCTGGTGATCGTGGCGGCCCTGCTGGTCGCGGTGATTGCGGCTCTGCAGGTACGCCGGCAGCAGCAGGCGGAGGCGGAAGCCAGCGCCAGTGCGGAAATCGTTGTCCTGCCGGACATCAGTCTCGGCGTACAGGGGCAGTACTATACGTACAACATCGAACTGGATCAGGCCAACGGCATCACCATCCAGCATGTTCATCTGGCCTGGGGCAACCAGCGGCGGCCCGGCGAAGTGCGGGAGATCCGTTTTCTGGTAATCCATGAGACGGACAACCGCTCCAGCGGGGCAGATGCGGCGGCTCACAGCAGTTTCCTCAACAGCGATACGAGCAGCTATACGGGCTGGCACTATACCGTGGATGAAAATGCGATCTACCATAACATTCCGGACAATGAGATTGCCTGGAATGCCGGCGACCAGCGTACGGCCGGCGGCGGGAACATGAACGGGATCGCCATCGAGATGTGTGTCAACCTGGGCAGCGATTACAGCAAGGTGCTGGAGAATACCGCCGCCTTGTGCGCCGCCCTGCTCAGGCAGTACAATCTGACGCCGGAGGATGTCTATCTGCATGCGGATTTCATGGACAAGGTCTGTCCGCACCGCCTGATCAGTGAAGATATGGTGTATGAGTTCGAGGATATGATCCGGGCCGACTACAACGCCCTGATGCAGGAAACAGACAGCGAGGGAACGCAAGATGAGTGAAACATACGGACTGGTACTGGAAGGCGGCGGGATGCGGGGAGCCTATACCGCCGGGGCTCTGGCCTGGATGAACGACCATGATCTCTACCTGGATTACAGCGTCGGGATCTCGTCCGGGGCAGTTTATCTGTGCTGCTATCTGATGCAGGACAAGAAGCTTCCCCGTCTGCTGGCAACGGAATTCCTGGCCGACAAATCGGTCGTCGGGTTCCAGGCACTGCGGCGGGAACACCATCTGGTCGCCTATACGGAACTGTTCAATAAGATGGAAGCGGCCGGCTTCGATGCCGAACCGCTGCGGCAGGCCAATCCGAACATGGAGTTCGGGGCCTATGATCTGAACGTCGGCCAGACGCTGTACTTCGGTCCGCAGGATCTTGATGCAGGCAACCAGCTTCTGCTGGCGGCCTGTTCCCTGCCGATCGTCAGTGCCCGGGTGAAGTACAACAACACGGAATACATCGACGGGGGCATGATTGACATGATCCCCATCTTTGAAGCGCTGAAGAAGGGCGTGACCAAGGCGCTGCTCATCACCACCAAGCCGGAAGGATATGTCCGCAAGCCGGCGCCCTGGTATGCCAGATTGGCCATGCAGTGCTGCTATCATGACTATCCCAAGCTGCTGCATGACTATAAGATCCGTCATCTTAACTACCAGAAACAGATCGAAGAGATTGCCCGGCTGGAGAAAGAGGGAAAGGCATTGAATCTGAGGCCTTCGAAGAGCCTGAAGGTCGGCCGTTTCTCCGGCAGCAAGCAGGATCTGGAGGTGCTTTATCAGCTGGGTTATCAGGACATGGAGGATCGGAAAGAGACCATCTCTGCTTTCCTGAACCGGCCGTTATGATCCGTCTGGCAGCCTGTGATCTGGACGGCACGATCATCGACGGGCAGGGCCGCTGCGATCCCAGCGTTGCCCGGACCGTGGATCTTCTGCATGAGAAAGGCATTGCCTTTGCGATCTGCTCCGGCCGTCCCAACGACAGCTATAAGCCGCTGTTAAAAGACTGGGGGCTGGCCGGCCGGGTCGACTACCTGATCGGCAATAACGGCGGCGAGGTTGAAGAGACCGCCAGCGGCCGCCGGGCCTCCTTTTATCCGCTCAGCGTCGAGGAAGTCCGTCAGATCATCGCAGAATACGAGCCGCTCGGCGTCATCCCGACCCTGTATGAAGGGGCGATGTTCTATGCCGAACGGATCACGCCGCTGGTGCTGCGCATCGCCAGCCGCGTCCATACGCCGGTAAAGCAGGGGCATATTCTGTCCCTGCTGCATACTCCGCAGTATAAGGAAATGCTGGTCGTCGAACCGCAGGAGATGACCCGCATCGAGGCCTACGAGGCCAGCCACCGGAATCCTGACTGGCGGGGCGTACGCACGGCCCGGGATCTCTTTGAATTCTCCCGCACCGAACTGGGCAAGCAGGTCGGGCTGGCTGCCGCGGCCAGGATGCTGGGTATTACGGCTGCAGAGATCATTGCCTTCGGCGATACCAGCAACGACAACAGCATGCTGTCGTATGCCGGTATCGGGGTATGCATGGCCAATGGTTCAGAAGATACCCGGGCGGCTGCGGATGTGATAGCGCCCCCGGTTGAGGAACAGGGCTTTGCCCGCTTCATGAATGCATGGCTTAAGCCATGAGAAAAGCCGCTCACACACAGGAGCGGCTGTTTTCCGGTTCAGCCGGTAATGGCGGAGGCGTAGACCGTCTGCCAGTCACTGGCCGTCAGAATCTCGTCGCTGGGCCTGCAGGTCTCATCGTCCCAGCCCTTGAGATAGAGCATGTAGAACTCATCGTAAGTCATCTCGGAGGCGTATACTGCCTGGGCCAGCGGAATGCCCAGATACCGGTAATGCCAGGATTCGAACTCATAGCCGGTAATGGTTTCCTTGCCTTCCGGATAGCGGAGAATCCAGCCGTAATCCTGAGAGTTCGTGCTGGTCCACTGGTAGGCATTGGTGTCCTTGTACTCCGGCGTGTCGTCTTCGTTGGTGGCGGCGACGTCGACCGTGTAGCCGGTCTGGTGCTCGGAGAAGCCCGGCCGGGCGCTCATGGCATCGGTCTCTTCCTGCCCGTAGGCGCTGAGATAGGAGTTGTAGATGGAAGACTGGTCATCATAGGACCGGTAGGCACTGGCGGCGTAGAAGGTCACGCCGACTTCGGCCCCGGCACTCGACCAGGCATACAGGGCCTCGGCCGCCACGCCGGCCAGGGAGCGGCCTTCAGAGGCGTAGCGGGTATCCAGCTCGGTCAGGTTGGCCGGGATATAGGAGGAATCCAGATACCAGGTCTTGTTCACCAGCATGTTGACATTTGTGCTGTCTTCGACCAGCCTGGTATTTTCATACGGGGTGTAATACGTGCCGCTGAGGACAAAATAGGAGGTGCTGTTCTCGGATTCATGTTCCTGGCAGTCGCTGATGTAGGCTGTCTCGTCATACTGGTAGTCAAACACGAGCAGCGGCGTGATTTCCCAGAACTGCAGGTTCTCGAAGAGATTGAGGATCTGATCCTCTTCATAACCCTTATCCCGCAGCCGGCCGATCAGCAGGAAGTCGACGGCATCCAGGCCGTCGCTGCTCGAGACGACGGTGTAATAGGCGATATAATCCGTATTCAGGGTGCCGTCTTCGATCGACTGAGCCAGGTATTCCGAATAGTACTGATTATCCAGAATGGTACTGGTCAGCTTCTGGCTGCGGATGGCATCGATCTGAGTATTGGTATAGCCAAGATTCTTCAGCTTGCTGTCGGTGATGCCCCGCGGGATCAGAATGGCACAGGCGATCGCCGCGACCAGGACGAGGGCCATGATGACCTGTTTCCTCAGCTTACGGTGATGCTTTTTCTTCTTTTTCTTCGTGCCGTCCTCGGTGCCCAGACTGGCCAGCCAGCTGGCAAACCGGCGGCGGGTCCGGTACCACCAGGCGCCGATCCGGGATCTTCTCTTCTTTTTCTTTCTGGGTGTTTCAGTGCTCATCTTCTTTCACCTCAAATTCTGTCCAGGGATATACCTGCGGCGGCAGGGAACGGACCGTAATCGGCTTCTGCTGCACAGGATGCGGGAATACAATCTGACTCGACCAGAGAGCGATCTGTCCTTTCCCGGCTCGCGGGTTGTAGCGCTGATCGCAGACCAGCGGCCAGCCCCGGGAGGCCATCTGCACCCGGATCTGGTGGCTGCGTCCGGTTTCCAGCTGAATCTGCACCAGGGCATGCCGGCCCCGGATCTGCAGAACCTGGTAGAAGAGGGAACAGTAGCGGCCGTGTTCCGGATCACTGACCGTTACCATGTTGGTACGCGCATTCTTGCGCAGGTAATCTTCCAGATGACCGGACCGCGGCTCGGGAATGCCGTCGGTGACGGCCAGATAGGTTTTGATGAAACGGTGGCTGCGGATGGCTTCCGACAGCCGGGAAGCGGCCTTGGAGGTGCGGGCGAAGACCATCACCCCGCCCACCGGCCGATCCAGCCGATGAACCAGCCCGAGGTAGACATTGCCCGGTTTGTGGTACTTCTCCTTCAGATACGCCTTGCACAGATTCAGCAGGTCCGCATCGCCGGACGCATCCGCCATGACCGGCACATTCACCGGTTTCTCCACAGCCAGGATGTGGTTGTCTTCGTACAGGACCGGAATCTTCATTCCGGTCGGCTCCATTGGGCATAGATGCCGCATGGCAGGCGCAGCTGCCGGTCGACGATCGGCAGGGCGACTTCGCCGCTTTCCACCGGTCCCGCAAAGCCGTGCTCCTGCATCTTGATGCTCAGAAGATTCTGCAGGGCCAGGCTGGAGAAGCCGGTCGTATAGGAATTGATCAGCAGGAACAGTGCCTGTTCATCCAGGATCTCCAGACAGGCATCCAGCAGTTCGCTGATCATGTCTTCGAATTTCCACATCTCGCCATCGGGACCGCGGCCGTAGCTGGGCGGGTCCATGACAATGCCCTGATAGGTTCTGCCCCGGCGCTGTTCCCGTCTGACGAACTTGAGACAGTCATCGACCAGAAAACGGATCTTATGATCCTGGAGCCCGCACAGCGTCATGTTTTCCTTGGCCCAGTTCACCATGCCCTTGGACGCATCCACGTGGACCACCTCGCTGGCGCCGGCCCTGGCACAGGCCATGGTCGCGCAGCCCGTATAGCCGAACAGGTTAAGAATATGCAGGTCTTCCTGCCGGTGTGCCCGGATCTGCTGAGACATCCAGTCCCAGTTGGCCGCCTGCTCGGGGAAAACACCGGTATGCTTGAAACCGGTCGGGGCGACCCGGAAGGTCAGATCCTGATAATGAATCTGCCAGGAGGCCGGCAGTTTATGCCGGTAAGACCAGGAGCCGCCGCCGCTGTGGGAGCGGTGGTAGACGGCATCTGCCTGGTCCCAGCGGGTTTCTGCCGGATCACGGGGCCAGAAAGCCTGGGGATCCGGGCGGCGCAGCAGCCAGCCGTTCCAGACTTCCAGCTTCTCGCCATCCCCTGCATCAAGGATCTGATACTCTTCCCAGTTTTCTGCCGTTCTGGACATGACAAAAATTCCTCTGCCCATCATTATAGCATGCGGCATGGCGCTTTCTGCGCTTCTCCTGCCGGCCGGATGGACGGGAAAAGCCGGGCCCGGGATCCGGACAGAAGCGGGTCAATACCTGCTATAATAGGTTCGCTCTGAAAAGAAGACTATGATCGATCTCAGTGAACTCAATGAAAATCAGAAACAGGCCGTGCTGGCGCCGGATCAGTACCTGCGCATCATCGCCGGGGCCGGTTCGGGGAAGACCCGGGTCCTGACGACGCGGATTGCCCGGCTCATCGATGAGGGCATGCCGGCGGCCCGGATCCTGGCCATCACGTTTACCAACAAGGCGGCCAATGAGATGAAGGACCGGATCAGCAGGATGGTGCCCGAGGAAAGCGGCCGGCCCTGGATCAGTACCATCCATTCACTGTGCGTGCGGATTCTGCGGGAAGATATCAACACCATGGACTGGCCGCGCAACTTCACGGTGCTGGATGCGGAAGATCAGAAAAGCATCCTGAAGGAAGCCTACAAGCAGTTCCGGCTGGACGCTTCCTCGCATCCCTATGCCATGATGCTGGACTATATCGCCAGCTGCAAGTCGGCGGAGATCTCCGTGGCCCGGGCCTGCGAACTGGCCGGCAGCTATTCCGGCGAGAAGGCCAAGGCCCAGGTCTATGAGTTCTATCTGAAGCGCCAGCAGGATCTCTATGCGCTGGATTTTGATGATCTCATCCTCTGGACGGTGCGTATGTTCCGTACCTATCCGGAAGTGCTGGCCAAGTGGCAGAGACGCTACCAGGCCATCCACGTGGATGAGTTCCAGGATATCGACAAGGTGCAGTATCAGCTGATCCGACAGCTGACCGGTACGAAAAACACCCTGTGTGTGGTCGGCGATCCGGACCAGACCATCTATACCTGGCGCGGGGCGGATGTGAACATCATCCTGAACTTCAATAAGGATTTCCCCGGAGCCCGCACGATCACGCTGAATGAGAAC
>CAIFEQ010000005.1:0-34318 GCA_903789495.1 uncultured Erysipelotrichaceae bacterium
TTATTCAAGGGACTTCCGGCTTATTTTTCTCCTCTCAACTGTCAAAGACGGGATTGTAGGAAAAAAGAAAGACCTGTCAAGCTTTTTTACTTGACAGGCTGAGAAGCCAGGAACGCTTCCACCTCTTCCTTCTCCGGCATGACCCGCAGGGCACCCTTGCGGGTGGTGATCAGCGAGGCCGCCGCATTGGCAAACCGCAGCATGTCTCTTAATTCCTGCGGCCCGGAGAAATACAGGTCGTTCTGCAGGACATGGTCCAGCACGCAGGCGCAGAAGGTATCCCCGGCTCCGGTGGTCTCGATGGTATCACTTCGCAGGAAGGCCGGCACCTGGGCGGCATATTCCTTGTAGTAGGCCCGCGAACCGGCCGCACCCAGCGACAGGGTGAGCAGCTGGATGCCGGGGTAGTCCGTGCGCAGCTGTTTGACCGCCTGGTCATAGTCGGAGATGCCGGTGAACCAGATGATCTCGTTGTCGGAAATCTTCAGGATGTCGCAATGCGCCAGGCCCCAGGCGATCTGTTCATGGGCCTTGTCCCCGTCCGGCCAGAGCGGCAGGCGCAGGTTGGGATCAAACGAGCGCAGCAGCCCATAGCGCCCCGCCAGCTGTTCCGCACGGTAGGTGGCCGAGCGGGCGGGTTCCTGGGTCAGCGACAGGGAACCGAAATGAAAGATCCGGCTGTCCGCAAACACCTGCTCATCCAGTTCCGCCGCCGTCAGCTGCGTATCCGCGCCATTGCGGCGGTAGAAGGAAAAATCCCGGTCGCCGTTTTCAAAGGTATGTACGAAGGCCAGCGTGGTCGGCGCCGTATCGGAAAAGCGCAGACAGCGGTCATCGATCCCGCACTCTGCCACGGCCCGGGCCAGCTGACGCCCGAAGGTATCATTGCCCACCTTGCCGACAAAGGCCGTGGTGCGGCTCAGTTTCTGCAGCATGGCCAGCACATTGCAGGGAGCCCCGCCGGGATTGGCTTCGTAGAGGGGATTGCCCTGCTTCGAGGTGCCGCTGCCGGTAAAATCAATCAGCAGTTCCCCGAGAGCCAGCACATCAATGGCCCGTTCTTCCTTCATCGGACTTTCTCCATGGAGCAGCTGGCCAGCAGGGCTGTCCCTGTACCGGCCAGATTCTCTTTCAGCACCTGTCCGGCCTGCACCGGTGCCTGCACACGCACCTGGCGGACTTCCGCCATGGCTTCCGGCATCTTCGCCAGCGGAATCTCAGATGCGGTAATGACCGGCAGAACCCGCCGGGAAGCCCCTTCAATGCGCACCGTCGAGGTCAGGATGCGCAGCGGACAGATCATCTCCTGCCGGGCATAGGCCTCGCCCCGCGGACAGCTGTTGCCGGTAACGGACAGGATTTTCCCTTCCTCCATTTCCGTCTGAATGCGGCAGCCCCGCGGGCAGACCACACAGATCAGTTCTTTCTTCATGAAGCCTCTTCCTCCACTTCTATGGTCAGCTCTTCCGCCAGTCCGCTCAGCTGTTCCTTCTTCAGGAGCACCTGCTCCATGACCGAAGGCATCAGCTTCTCCTTCTTCCGCTCATAAAGCACCTGCCGCCCGCAGCGTACCCGCACCGTGGCTTTTTCCAGAGGCTGGCGGATCCGGAAGAAGAACAGCGTGTCATGCGCCTGTTCCGGATGCACAGAGGAGGGAACGGTATAGCTGACCTGACTGCCGGCCTGTACCGCAACGCTTCTGCCGGAAGGCAGACCCTGCTGCAGCATCCTGGCGGCACCCTGGGCGGCCAGGGAAGCTTCCAGGGAGACATAGTCCACCAGATCATGGACATGCAGACCGTTGCCGCAGGCAAAGATGCCCGGCACGGACGTCATGTAGTTGTCGTCCACGACCGGTCCCCGGGTGCGTGGGTGCATCACCACGCCGGCATGCTCCGCCAGATGATTCTCCGGAATCAGGCCGACGCTGAGCAGCAGCGTATCGACATCGAAGTACTGCTGGGAACCGGGGATGGGCTGCAGATGCGCATCGACCTGCGAGAGTTCCAGGCGCTGCAGGCGTTCCCGGCCATAGAGATTCGTCACGGTATGCGACAGATACAGGGGAATCCCGTAGTCTTCCAGACACTGATGGATGTTGCGGGGCAGGCCGTTGGAGTACGGCATCAGTTCCGCCACCCCCAGGACTTCCGCCCCTTCCAGCTTCATGCGCCGGGCCATGATCAGACCGATATCGCCCGAGCCCAGGATGAAGACCCGCTGCCCGACCTGGTAGCCATCGAGGTTGAGGTAGTGCTGGGCCTGCCCGGCGGTATAGATGCCGGCCGGACGCTGGCCCGGGATGCGGATGGCGCCCCGGCTGCGCTCATAGCAGCCGACCGCCAGGATGATGACATCTGCCTGCAGATCGACATACCCTTCTTCCCCGCTGACATAGGTCAGCTGACGCTGCGGACTCAGGGCGGTGACCATGGCATTGGTGCGGATCTCCACCCGCAGATCCCGGGCCTGCTTCAGGAAACGTTCCGCATAGGCAGGACCGGAAAGCTGTTCATGGAAGGTCTGCAGACCGAAGCCGTTATGAATGCACTGCTGGAGAATGCCGCCGGCCTGGTCGTCTTTCTCCAGCACCAGGACATCTTCGATGCCCTGCTGTTTCAGGGTGACTGCCGCCGCCAGTCCGGCCGAGCCGCCGCCGATGATGACCGCCTGTACGTGTTTCATCTCAGCGGTTCTCCTTCAGCAGGATATTGGATCCCGGCTGATCCAGCAGGACTTCCGTCGGGTCGATGCCCAGTTCCCGGGCCAGAATCTTCAGGACCCGGGGCTGACAGAAGCCGCCCTGACAGCGGCCCATGCCCGGCCGCACGCGTTTCTTGACGCCTTTGATGGTCGTTGCCCCGCAGGGCCGATGAATGCAGTCGATGATTTCTCCTTCGCTGACCTGCTCGCAGCGGCAGATGATCCGTCCGTATTCCGGATGGGCCGCAATCAGGGCCGCCCGTTCCTGAGGCGGCAGCTCGGCAACCACCAGCGGTTTCGGGCGGCAGAAGAGCTCGGGTTCGGCCGGCATCGGCAGACGTCTGGCCAGCAGCGCGCAGAGCCTTTCGGCAATGGCGGGTGCCGAGGCCAGGCCTGGCGATTCGATGGCCGCGGCCAGCAGGAAACCGGGCAGTCCGGCCGCTTCCTGAATGATGAAGTCGCCGGTTGAACCGGTCGGACGCAGGCCGGCAAAGGTACGGATGGTCTTCTGCAGCGGCACATCGCGTACGGTATGGGCGATCTGCTCCTGCACAGTGGCCAGCCCCGCTGCCGTGGTTGCCGTCGTGGCTTCTTCGTACAGGGGCTGGGAATTGGGACCGATCAGAGTATTGCCGTACACCGTCGGCACGGCCAGGACCCCCTTGCCGGCTGCCGTCGGCACGGGATAGATGACATGATCCACCAGATGCACATCGGCATCCAGCACATAGTACTCGCCCCGGCGGGGCGTGATCGTAAAACCCGGATCCGGCATGATCAGGGCCGCCACGCGGGCGGCGCCAAGCCCGGCCGCATCGATCACGGTGCGGCTTTCAAAGACCTCTCCGCCCGCCCGGACCCGATAGCCTTCCGGGATCCTCTCGATGGCGGTGACTTCATGGTTCAGGTACAGTTCTGCTCCATGTTCCAGGGCAGCTGCCATGGCCGCCTCCGCCACCTGCCAGGGGTAGATGACGGCCGTATCCGGAATGGAGAGCACCTGGCTGACTTCCGCACTGAGCTGCGGCTCCAGTTCTCTTGCCTGCTCATCCGTCAGCAGTTCAAAGCGGATGCCGCGCTTCCGGGCGCGCTGGGCCAGGGTCTGCAGCACCGCTTCCTGTTCCTTGCCGCAGGCACAGACAAAAGCGCCGGTCTGCCGGTAGCGGCAGCCCAGCTGCTGACAGAGCTGAGGATACATCCGGGCGCCTCTGACATTCAGCTCTGCTTTCAGCGTGCCGTCTTCCGGATCATAGCCGGCATGCACGATGGCCGAATTGGCCATGGTGGTTTCGTCGGCGACGTCATTCTCCTTCTCCAGCACGGCAGTCTTGAGACCATACCCGACAGCCAGTCGGGCGGTCAGGGTGCCGACAATGCCGGCGCCGATGATCAGAGTATCATACATGCATGCTGTTTCCTTTCGAAAAAACAGACAGAAAGTCTGCCATTGCTTACTGCTGTTTCTGATCCTGCTGCTGCGCATCGGAAGCGGCCTTGCCGGCCTCCTGCAGCTGCTCTTCTTTCGCCATCTTGTCGGCCTGCTGCTGACGCTCATACTCCTTGCGCACCTTGTCGGCCGCCTTCTGCTTCTCATAATCCTCCCTGGTCCGGTAGGTCAGCACCGGCACGAAGTTCAGGATGATGATGGCAATGCCGAAGATGATCGACAGTCTGGCCCGGAAGGCGATGTTCTGGATCAGCATCGTCAGGTTGTTGTTGTCGGCCAGATCGATGATCCGGTAGTAGCCTAACAGCATATAGATGATCAGGCAGGTAAAGGAAACGATGGTCATCCAGGTGGTGCGTCTGCCGCGCTTGGACAGGGTGATGGCGAGGATCGGCAGGGCGACCGCGATGATCAGGACCGCCCAGCTGATCAGATTAAACTGACTTTCAGACATATGAATGCAAGCTCCTTCCTTCAGCTTCCCCGTTTGGTACTGCGGGGATCCTGGGCCTGCATCATCTTCTGCAGGCTCTCTTCATTCAGGGTACCGTTCTTCTGCATGGTTCCGAAGGTACCCATCGCTTTCTTGGCTTTGTCATACTGCGACAGCAGGCGGTTGACATCGGTCACGGTTGTGCCGGAACCGCTGGCAATCCGCTTCTTCATCGTACTGCGGATCTTCTCCGGATGGGCACGTTCTTCTTTCGTCATGGACTGAATCATGGCCTTGGTCTTCTTCAGATTGTCCTGGGCCTGCTCCTCATCCAGCATGCCGGCATACTGATTGAACCCCGGTAGCATCTTCATGAGACCGCCCAGCGGCCCCAGCTTCTGGATCTGTTCCATCTCGCTGAGCAGATCATCCATCGTGAACTGCCCCGCCAGCATCCGGTCGGCTGTCTTCTGGGCCTGATCCATGTCAATCTTCTCTTCGGCCTTTTCAACCAGCGTGACGACATCGCCCATGCCCAGGATCCGATCCGCCATGCGGTCCGGATAGAAGGCATCGATATCGTCGATCTTCTCGCCGTCGCAGACAAACTTGATCGGCACACCGGTCACCGCGCGCACCGACAGCACGCCGCCGCCCCGGGAATCGCCGTCAAACTTGGTGACGATCAGACCGGTCAGCTCCAGGGCGTCATTGAAGGCCTGGGCGACATTGATGATGTCCTGACCGGTCATCGCATCGACCGTCAGGAGCACATCGTCGCAGTGCACCAGCATGTCAATGTCCGCCAGTTCCTGCATCAGTTCATCATCGACATGCAGACGGCCGGCGGTATCGATGATCACGGTATCAAAGCCGTTCTGCCGGGCATAATCCATGCCCGCTTCCACGGTCTCATAGGCATCGAAGTCCGTGTCCTTGCTGAAAACCTCCACGCCGATCTCCCGGCCCAGGGTCTGCAGCTGTTCGATGGCAGCCGGACGGATGACGTCGGCGGCGATCAGCAGCGGTTTCTTCTGATATTTCCGCACACAGAGACTGGCGATCTTGGCCGCACTGGTCGTCTTGCCGGTGCCCTGCAGACCGCAGATCATGATGACGGTGATGCCGCCGTCTTCCTTCCAGTTGATGCCGATGGAATCGGTGCCCAGCGTCTGGATGATCTCGTCATGTACGATCTTGACCAGCTGCTGTCCCGGCTCGACGCCGTTGAGCACATCCTCGCCCTTGGCCCGTTCCCGGATATCCTTCAGAAAATCCTGTACCACCTGATAGTTGACATCCGCTTCCAGCAGGGCTACCCGGATCTCCCGGAGCATGTCTTCCATGTTCTTCTCGGTCAGCTTGCCCTTGCCCTGGATATTGCGGATCGTCTTGTTCAGGCGTTCACTCAATGAATCAAATGCCATACGGTCTCTCCGTTTCTATACTCCGACTATTGTACCATCATCTGTTCTACTGAACAGACTCGACCCGGGCCAGCACATCCTGACGCAGGCTTTCCGCCAGATCTTCCGCCTCCTGCCGGTTCCTGCCCCGGCCGTAGAAATAGAACTTGATCTTTGGTTCGGTCCCGCTGGGCCGGATGGCAAACCAGCTGCCGTCGGCCAGCCAGTAACGCAGCACATCGGCGGCCGGAATATCCTCATAGCCGTTCTGATAGTCGACGACGCGGGCAAGCGGCTGCCCGCCGGCTGAAGTCAGGGGATGCTGGCGCAGATCCTGCATCATGCGGGCAATGCGCTGCTTTCCTTCCAGCCCTTCCAGTACCAGATTGGGCTCCAGCTCGGCAAACCAGCCGTAGGTTTCGTAGATTTCCTGCAGCACCTGCCAGAGCGTACGGCCCTGGCGGCGGTAATAGGCAGCCGCTTCCGCCACCAGCATGCCGGCGGAGATGCCGTCCTTGTCGCGGATATCCACACAGGCCGAATAGCCGACGGATTCCTCATAGCCGAACAGATAGGTATAGCCCTGCTGCTGGATCTCCGGGATGCGGCCGCAGATGTTCTTGAAGCCGGTCAGGGCTTCAAACATGCGGACATGGTAATGTTCGGCGATGATGGTGGATAAGGTGGAGGTCACGATGGACTTCACCATGGCCCCTTTTGCCGGCAGGGTGCCGGCACTCTGACGGCCTTCCAGGATGTAGTTGACCAGCAGATAGCCTGTCTGGTTGCCGTTCAGAGGCACATACTCCCCGTCTTCATTGCGCAGTTCGATGGCAAAGCGGTCCGAATCCGGATCGGTCGCCATGAGCAGCTCCGCCACGGTCTTCCTGCCCAGTTCCTCGCTGAGCCGGAAAGCCCTGGGATCTTCCGGATTCGGGTAGCCGACGGTCGTGAAATCCGGATCCGGATCTTTCTGCTCCGGCACGACCTGCCAGCAGGTAAAGCCGCGCTCTTCCAGCATCTTCCGGAAGGGAATCGATCCGGCTCCGTTGAGCGGCGTATAGACCAGCGGGATGGAGCGGTCCAGTTCTTCGCCGTCATGGATCTTCAGACTCTCGATCTTATCCAGATACTTCCGGTCATAGCGCTCATCCAGAACCGTGATCTTCCCGGCCCGGACCAGATCCTCATACGCTTCTTCGGGCAGCGGGGCAAACAGGTCTACCTGCTGGATCTCGGCCATCATCGCCGCCGCGATCTCACTGCCGATCTGGCAGCCGTCTGACCAGTACACCTTATAGCCGTTGTATTCCTTCGGATTATGACTCGCCGTGATGTTGATCCCGCTGGCGGTATGCAGTTCGCGGATCATGAAGGCCAGTTCCGGGGTCGGACGCAGATCCGGGAAGGTATAGACCCGGATGCCGAGATCCGCCAGAATCACGGCCGTCAGCTGTGAGAATTCCTTTGAGAAATGCCGGGGATCGTGGGCGATGATCACGCCGGCCTGACAGGCTTCTCTGCCCTGTTTCAGAATGAAATTGCCGACCCCCCGGGTTGCCTGGGCCACGGTCAGGACATTCATGCGGTTGGTCCCGGCCCCGATCTTCCCCCGCAGACCGGCCGTGCCGAAAGCCAGGTTCTGATAGAAACGATCCTGCTTTTCGGCTTCATCATCCTGAATGGCCAGCAGTTCCTGTTTCAGCGGATCATCATCCGCCAGACGGGCCAGCCAGGCCTGATACTGTTCCTGATAGTCTTGCATGCTGTGTTCTCCTGTTCTCTTCCGGCCTCAGTATAGCATGTCCGAAAAAAAGCCTGTCCTTTCCGACAGGCCTTCTGCTGGGTGTTTCAGTCTTCGCTGCTGTCCTGTTTCTGCGCTTCGGTTTCGTTCGGATCGGGTTTGGGCTTGACCATGTTCATGAACCATTCGACCGTCTCCGGATCCTCATGGTTGAAGAACTGGCTCTCTTCGGAATCCAGGGAACGCAGGGTTGCCATTTCTCCCTCGCTGAGCTGGAAGTCAAAGACGTTGAAGTTTTCCTCCATGCGGTCGCGGTGCGTGCTCTTGGGAATGACGATGATGCCTTCCTGCAGCAGGAAGCGCAGACCGATCTGGGCATTGGAACGGTTCTTATGCCGGCTGCCGAATTCCTTCAGCAGCGGGTCATTGAAGAAGTTGTTGCGGCCCTCCGCAAAGGGACCCCAGCTCTCCACGGCCACGTGGTATTTTTCGGCATACTTACGCAGCTCATTCTGCTGGTGATAGACATGCAGTTCCACCTGGTCCACCATCGGCGGAATCCTGGCAAAGGTGCACAGGTCAATCAGCCGGTCGGCATAGAAGTTGGAGACCCCGATGGCCTTCAGCTTGCCGGCCTCATAGGCCTCTTCCATGGCCCGCCAGGTGCCATACACATCGCCGAAGGGCTGATGGATGAGCATCAGATCCAGATAGGACAGGCCCAGCTTCTGCAGACTCTCATCGATGCTGGCTGCGGCCTTCTCATAGCCTGAACTGGTGATCCAGATCTTGGAGGTCACGAACAGTTCCTCACGCGGGATATTGCTTTCGGCAATGGCCCTGCCGACGCCCTCCTCGTTCTGATAGGCCTGGGCTGTATCAATGGAGCGGTAGCCGACTTCCAGGGCATCCCGCACACAGTGCTGGACTTCTGCCGGGGCAATCTGGTAGACACCATAGCCCAGCATCGGCATTTCCACACCGTTAGACAGGGTTTTTGTTTCCATAGGACTGATTAGCTCCTTTCTGTTTTCATTTTAGTCTTTCTGCCCCGGCTCTCACAATGCCGAAAAAAATCCGCCGCAGCGGATTTCCGGGTCTCAGAGTTCCCCGTTCAGGGCCTTCATGCGCTGGCTGAGGAAGGAGACCTTTTCGGCAACGACATTGCAGTTATAGAAACTGCGGCCGTTCTTCTCATTCACGGACGCCTGCAGACGGCCCTTGATGCCGATCAGGTCCCCCGGCCGGCAGACGGAGGCACACTCCTCCGCGATCCCCTTCCAGAGCGTGACCTGGAAAAGATCAGCGCTCAGGCTGCCATCCTCGTTGCGGAAGGGATGATCGGCCTCCACCAGCAGGGTGGCGACGGTGTTGCCCTTGGACGTGGTGCGGATTTCCGGCGGTTCGACGACCTTGCCGACTAGAACGCAGGTATTGATCATGTTTCCTCCTAACATCAAATGCTGTGTAAGCCTATTATCGGCTCCATCAGCAGGACTGCCAAATCCCCTGCCGGAGCGTTATCATGAAAAACCGGCCGGTTTCCATATGGGAACCAGACGGTTCTGAGAACAGCAGGCGGTTTTGCCTCTTCAGAGACTGTCCTGTCTCTGCCGGGCGATCTCGCGCCGGGCTTTCTGCAGGTCGCGGGTCCACTTGCAGGACGTCTGCCCGCAGCTGCTGCACACCCCCGAGCAGCCTTTGCCGCGATTGCGGTACAGGTAGCGCACATCCAGGATCAGCAGAACCCCGATGAGCACGATCAGCACAAGACTCACAGCATTCATCTCTCTCTGCCTCTCCTTTCTTCTGGCTGCATTCTAGCACACATCCCGAAAACTGCAATTAGATTGCTCTAATATTTATTTGAAAAATAAAATGAGGCATCTCTGCCTCATGATTCGTCCTTGGCCTGATCCGGCTTGAGATAGACTTCCCGGGGCCGCGAGCCCTGGGCGGGGCCGATGACCCCGTCCTGCTCGAGCTGATCGATCATCCGCGCGGCCCGGTTGTAGCCGATGCCGAACTTGCGCTGCAGCAGGCTGGTTGAAGCCTTCTGGGCCTGAATGACAAAGTCCTTCACTTCTTCAAACAGCGGATCATCCGAGACACCGACCACACCGCCGTCGGCGGCATCTGCCTCATCCAGCCGGACAAAGGCATCGTCGTAGAACGGCCGCTGCTGTTCGGCACAGAAACCGGCAATCCGGGCCACCTCATCATCCGTGACATAGACGCCCTGGACCCGGATCGGCGTGGATTCGCCGATCGGCTGGTACAGCATATCGCCATTGCCCAGCAGACGTTCCGCACCCGGATGTTCCAGAATGGTGCGGGAATCAATGCCCGAGGACACCGCAAAGGCAATCCGGCTGGGGATGTTGGCCTTGATGACGCCGGTGATGACATCCACGGACGGCCGCTGGGTCGCCACGATCAGATGGATCCCGGCTGCCCGGGCCAGCTGGGTGAGTCTCTGAATGGATTCCTCGACCTCTTTGCCGGCCACGTTCATCAGGTCCGCCAGCTCATCGATGATGACCACGATGTAGGGCATCTTCTTCGGCTTCGGCCGGCCTTCCTCATCCGTCGGCGGCATGCTGTCGACCTTCTGGTTGAAGGTCTCCATGTTCCGCACCCCGGCATCCGCAAAAGCCTTGTAGCGGTCTTCCATGATTCTGACCATGACCTTCAGGGCATTGGCTGCCTGCTTGGAATCATTGATCAGCGGTCCGATCAGATGCGGGATGTACTTATAGGAGGTGAACTCGACCTTCTTCGGGTCGATCAGCAGCAGTTTGACTTCCTCCGGCTTGGTGCGCAGCAGAAGCGTGGTGATGATCGAGTTGATGCATACCGACTTGCCGGAACCGGTTGCCCCGGCGATCAGCAGATGCGGCATCTTGTCCAGCCGGCAGGTAACCACCTTGCCGCTGATATCCTTGCCTAAGGCAATGACCAGCTTCTTGTCCTTCTCCGCCTCCGGTATCCGGGTGATGACTTCCTTCATCCGCACGGGCGTGACGGCGACATTGGGCACTTCGATGCCGACGGCGTTATAGCCGGGAATCGGGGCCTCGATCCGCACGTCTTTGACCGCCAGCTGCATCTTGATGTCATCCGCCAGATTGAGGATCCGGCTGACCTTGACGCTGGCATCCGGACGCACCTCAAAGCGGGTGACCGCCGGACCGATGGAACGGCCGATCAGCTTGGCTTCAATGCCGAAATTGTGCAGCACATTGATGAGCAGAGCCCCCTTCTCGTCCGCGGCCTGCTCATTGACATGATCCGCCGGCCGGGGCGGGATGGGATCCAGCAGGGAGACCTTGGGCAGCCGGTAAGGTTTATTGGGATGCACCGGTGCCTGGCTGGGAGCCGGTTCCGCCTTTCTGACTTTTGCCGTTCCGGTTTCGACTTCCGCCGTCTTCTGCGGAACCGCTGCACCGGGTACCGTGACCGGCTGGACATTGTCCAGCGTGGTATCTTCGTATGCCTCGTCCACTTCTTCCCGTTCATGCTGTTCGGTGGAGACAATCGCACTGCGGTCCACCAGATCGGCGACATTGATGAAGATGGACGAAGTCTGCGTACCGGCAGGCTGGGCCGAAGCGGCTGCCTCGGCAGCGCCGAAGGGCTTTTCGGTCGGAATGCTCCAGCCCTCGCCCTGTTCCTCCTGTACCGGCTGGCTCGGCACCGCCGGTTCGGGTTCCGGCTCCGGTTCGGGTTCGGGATCCGGTGTCAGGACCGGCATGGAGGCGTTCACGCTCTTCTCTTCCGGCTCCTCGGTGCTGAACAGCTGCACCTGCTCCGGTGCCTTTCCGGCCGGTTCATTTTCCGGCTGGTGAGTGGCAAAGAAGCCGGCCAGGGTATGGCCGAACTGCTTGTAGACACTGAGATTGACCAGCAGGATCATGGCAATCACAAACAGCACCACGATGACCACGATCGTGCCGGTATAGTCCACGGCCAGCGTACTAGCAGACAGCAGCAGGGCGCCGAGCAGACCGCCGCCGACATTGACGGGCGGATCCGCGGAGAAGTAGATGCTCAGGTCTTCCACATAGCTGAAGAGGATGTCAAAGCCCTTCAGGGTATGGTCGGTATCCAGGTAGGAAAACAGCAGCAGGAGCGCGACCCACAGGCAGACGATGGCGGAAGGATTCGGCTTTGCCTGGTTGCCGCTGCGGCGGTTGATGATCGTGATCAGGATCTGGATCGCCGCCAGGATCAGCAGCAGGAAGTAGAAACGGCCGAACACAAAACGCTCAACATTGTTGAGCACTTCGCCGACCACGCCCCAGCGCATGTAGCCGATGATGACCAGCGCACAGAGAATCAAGATCGTGACAATCTGGCGCCGTTCCTCCTCCATCTCCTGGGCGCGGCGTTCTTCTTCCAGTTCCTGTTTGGTTTTTCTGCCCCGGCGTCTGGTGGTGCCGGTTTTTCTGCTGTTGGTTTTCTTCTTGCTCACTTTATTCCTTATCTTCCATCCGAATTGATCTCAATGATGGCCGGCAGGATCATGGGTTTCTTGCCGGTTTCCTTCATGACATAGCGGGCGATGCGCTCTCTGGCCTCGGCCCGGCAGTTCATGTTGTCGTAGCGGCGTTCCTTGACGGCTTCGGTGATGGTCCGTTCCATGATGTTGCCGATTTCCTTGACGATGTAGTCCGCATCCTTCAGGTAGATGACGCCGCGGCTCTGCACATCCGGACCGCCGATGACTTCCTTGGTGGTGTGATTGACCACGATGCCGACAATGATGGCCCCGTCCGTACCCAGCACTTCCCGGTCCTTCAGGACCATGCCCTGGGCATCCAGGTTATCCTTGCCGGAGACCATGACATCTTCGATGTCCAGCATCTTGATCTCCTTGTTCAGGGTGCCATCGTCAAACTCGGCGATCTGGCCGTTGTCCAGCACCAGGATATTGGCTGCCGGCATTCCCATGCCCAGAGCGATATTGGCATTGTAGATGAGCATCCGGTACTCGCCCTTGACCGGGATGTAGTACTTCGGCTTGCTCAGATAGATCATCATCTTCAGATCTTCGATGCTGGCATGCATGGAGAAGGTGCGCTTGGCATCAATCGCAAAGACATGCGAGGTTTCCTTGTACAGGTCATCCTCCATGGCACTGGCACTGCGTTCCGTGCCCGGCACGGCAGGCGAAGCGATGATGACGGTATCCGTGGGACGCAGCTGGATGTTCTCATCTTCGCGGGTGGCGATGCGGTGGACCTTGCGGAAGACCGTGGAACCGTTGCCGGCGATGATGAGAATCACATTGTCCAGCTCATTGTCAAAGTTCTGCGGGGCAATCTCCAGGCCGGCCGGAATCCGGTAATAGCCCAGTTCGGCCATGTCCTTCATCAGGGCCCGCAGCTCTTCATCATAGATGACCACCTTGCGGTTGAAGCGGTTGGCCAGCTCGATGATCTCGATGATCCGGTAGAGGTTCTGGCTGTAGGCCGTCACCACGACCCGGCCCGGCGCATCTTCGATGACCGGTTCGATCTGCCGCGTGATGCGGTGGTTCGGGGCACTGTGCCCTTCCCGGGTAGCACCGACCGACTCGGTCATCAGGGCCAGCACGCCGGCATTGCCCAGATCCGTGATCGTATTCATGTCGAAGCGGAAGCCTTCGTTGCGCGTATCGTAGTCGACGATGAACTCACTGGTATAGACCACATAGCCGTCGTCCGTCCGGATCGCCACGCCAAACCCGTCCGCAATGGACTGGGTGGTGCCGAAGGTACGGATCTCGGTCTTGCCGATATGGAGCGTGCCCGAGCGCTTGATGCGGTGGATCTCCAGGTCCTTCAGCCCCGCGGCCCTGGCCTTGCGCTCCAGCAGCCGGGCGGTCAGCGGCGCGGTGTATACCGGCACCCTGATCTCCTTGAGCAGCTGCGTCATGGCCCCCATGACATCGTCATGGCCATGGGTCAGAAACAGCCCTCTGATCCGGTCCTTGTTTTCCTTCAGATAGGAAAAATCAGGGATGATCATTTCAATGCCCAGCTGTTCGTTGCTGGGATATTTCATGCCGCAGTCAATGATGAAGATCTCATCATTGTTCTCGACCACATACATATTCTTGCCGTCCTCGGACAGACCGCCGAGGGCAAAAAACCGGACTTTGCTCATGATGTTCCTCCAGACTGTCAGAATTCTGTCGTCGTTATTATACGCTGAAACCCTCTGCCGGACAACCGAGCCGCCTGTTTCCCGGCAGCCGGAAAACCGCATGAAAAGGCGCTGTCCGGCAGACCGGCAGCACCTTTTACAGGAACTTTGCGGGATCTTACTTGACGGCCGCGATCAGGCAGATTTCCACCCGGTACTTCGGGGAAACCAGCCGGCCTTCGAAGCAGATGCGGCAGGGCTCATGTCCCTTGACCACCCAGGCATCCCAGACCTCATTGAGTTCGCCGACAGTGCTGATATCCGGCAGAACGACCTGGGCAGCCAGAATGTGCTCCTTGTCAGAACCATTCTCGGCCAGGATGCGGTCCATCGTGGCCAGCAGTTCCTTGGCCTGGGTCTTGACATCGGCATACGGCGTATCGCCGGTAATCCCGGAAACGTAAACGATGCCATCCTTGACTACAGCTTCGGAAAAACGGCCGTTGCCGTTCTTGCGGACAATCTCACTCATGTTTTCTTCTCTCCTTTTCAGTGCTGTGCACCTTATTCATTATACTCAATTTCCCCGCTGACGGCCGTACCGTCCAGGGAGAAACTGTGCGCCCGGTCAATGCGCACCGCCAGCAGCTGGCCGGGTTCCGCCTTTTCGGCACGGAAATTGACCAGCTTGTTATGGCGGCTGTAGCCGGCATAGACGGCCGGGTTCTTCTTGGAGGGACCGTCGCAGAGGACTTCCACGATCTTCCCTTCCCAGGCCTTGTTGTGGGCCAGGCCGTGGTCGGCAACCTTCTGGTTCAGCAGATTCAGCCGTTCCTTCTTCACGTCCTCCGGCACCGCGTCGGTCATGCGGGCAGCGGGCGTGCCCGGACGGGGACTGTAGGCAAAGGTATAGGCCATGTCAAACGAGCAGGCATCCACCAGATCCAGGGTTTCCTGGAACTGGGCATCGGTCTCGCCCGGAAAGCCGACGATCAGGTCCGTGGTCAGGGCCAGATCGGGAATGCGTTCCTTCATGCCCTGGACCAGCTCGCGGTACTGACCGGCGGTGTAGCCCCGGTTCATCCGTTTCAGCACGGCATCCGAACCGCTCTGCACCGGCAGGTGCAGGGCATTCATGATGTTGGGACGGTCCCGCATGGCCTCGATCGAGCTGACCGTATAGTCGCGGGGATGCGAGGAGTAGAAGCGGATGCGGGGAATGCCGGTATCCGCACAGGCCTCCAGCAGCTGCGTAAAGCCATCCTGCAGGCCCAGGTCGCGGCCGTAGGCATTGACATTCTGGCCCAGCAGGGTGACTTCCTGCACCCCGTCCTTCTGCAGGGCCTGCACCTCCTCGATGATGTAGGACAGCGGCCGGCTGAGCTGTCTGCCGCGGGTATAGGGCACGATGCAGTAGGTGCAGAACTTGTCGCAGCCGAGCATGATGTGCACGAATGCCTTGTGGGCAAAGGTGCGGTGCACAGGCATCTCTTCGACCAGACTGGACTGCTCATTCTCGACTTCCACAACCCGTTCTCCCTTTAAAGCCTGCTGGAGCAGAGCGGGAAAGCGGTGGATGTTATGGGTGCCGAAGATCAGATCCACCTGCGGGTACTTCTTCAGCAGGTTTTCCACCACGCCGGGTTCCTGGGCCATACAGCCGCACAGGGCAATGATCCGGTCCGGATGCTGCTCCTTGAGCCGCCGCAGCTGACCGATCTCACCCAGCACGTGTTCTTCCGCCGCCTGGCGGATGGCACAGGTATTGAACAGCAGCACATCGGCCTCGGTCTGGTCTGAGGTACGCACAAAGCCCATCTGTTCCAGCATGCCGGCCATGGTTTCGCCGTCCCGGACATTGGCCTGACAGCCATAGGTCCGCAGATAGTAGCGCCGGCCCGCCCCGAGCTGTTTCTGCTCTTCGCTGATGGCATAGGCACGCACGCCGACGGGCCCGTTCCGGCGGTGCCCCTCTGCCTGCTGATCCGGCAGGCGGTATGTTCTGGTATCGTTCATGTTCTTCTCCTGAAGCCTGTTCATTATAGCATTGAAAAAGAACCGGTCCGCAAACCGGTTCTTCTTCTCCTGTCTGAGTGAAATTACTTCGGCGAAATAGCCGAAACCGGGCAGGTCCCGACACATGTCTGGCAGTCGATGCAGAGCGACTCGTCGCACTGAGACTTGCCATCCGCATCCAGAGACAGAGCAGAAACCGGGCAGGCGCCTACGCAGGCACCGCAGCCGATGCAAACATCCTTATCAATCTGTACGGGCATGAATCTTACCTCCTGGACCTAGTATACCATCGTTTGAATTCCTGCTTCAATCTTCCTTGCGGCAAATCCTGCTTATTGTCTTTTCGTCAGGGCAATGGCCTCGGCCAGCTGGCGGGCGGACATGCGCAGGGCCCCCTGGGAGAAGATGGCGGTCTGGATCAGGTTGTCGCTGGTGGCTACCGTGATCTGGTACTGCCCCTTCAGCTGGGCACTGAGCTCCTGGATATACTGATCGGCCGTCAGGCTGCGTCTGGTATAGACGATGACCATATCATCCCCGCGCGTTTCCTGCGAAGAAAAGGGATCCTGACGGCCATAGCCGTCAAAGACCAGGATGATCTTCTGCTTCAGCCAGGCCTGATAGGCATAGAGCTCATCGATCAGCTTCTCCCGCGCCACCGCCATGTCCTGCCGGCTCAGTGCTTCATACTCCGGCCAGCTGTAGATCATGTTGTAGCCATCAACGATCAGACAGCCAGGCAGCTGCCGGGCCGCCCGGAACTTCGGCTCTTTTTCTTCTTTCTGCACGTGCGGCTGATCGGGTCGGCGGTTGCGGCCGTTCAGATGCTCCAGCACCGCATCCAGCTCGCCCCGGGAGATCCGGCCGCCGCCAGAGGCGGAACCGGCAGATTCGGTATTCTCTTTCGGCAGGCTCAGATGCATCTGTCCCTTGACCTGGTCCCAGGGCACCAGCACCGCGGCTCCATGCCGGCAGAAGACGGAAGATGCGGGATGGGCCAGATCCCGCTCGGGCTGATAGCCGCTCTGTTCCACCAGGGTCGGCTGGTCGGCACTGACCATCATGCCGGCATTCTTCAGGATCAGCTCGCTCTGGCCATGCGTCAGCGCCCGCAGCTCGGTCTGATAGTCCCGCAGCAGCCGCACCGGTCCCTGACCGCGGATCAGCACCTCTTCCCCCTGGGTTTCCGTCTGACAGGAGGCCTGGCGCTGTTCCAGATCATAGAGGATCCGGGAAACCTGCTCGGCCGGAACGCGGAAGCGGAACGAGGCGGCCGGTTCCAGCAGGATGTTCTCAGCTTCCATCAGTCCCTGCCGGAACGCCCGCAGGGCCGCTTCCTGAAAGTCGCCGCCTTCGGTATGATGCGTGCTGGCCCGGCCATCCAGCAGGGTGATCTGCACGTCCGTGACTTCACTGCCCGTCAGCACCCCGCTCAGGGGCTGGGCCAGCAGGGCTGTGCCGATGGCCTTCTGGTAAGGCAGGGCAAGATGTTCCCGGGGACACTGCAATTCAAAGCGGATCCCGCTGCCCCGCGGTCCGGGGGAAAGCCGCAGCACGACTTCCGCATAATGCCGCAGCGGTTCATAATGGCCAACGCCAAGCACCGGATTCCGGATCGTTTCCTGCAGGATCACGCTGCCGGAAGAAAAAGCCGGTGCAAAGCCGCAGTCCTGGCGGATGCGCTCAAGCAGGATCTCCTGCTGGACACTGCCATGCAGACGCAGAAACATCCGTCCTTCCCGGGTCAGCCGGAAATGCAGGCTGGGATCTTCCTTCTGCAGGCTGACCAGCTCCTGGACCAGGGCGCTGTGCTGCGGGTCTTCGGAAAGGACTTCGTATTCCATGACCGGTTCATCTGCGGAGGCCGGGCGGTCCGGTTCAAAGCCCAGTCCCTGCCCGGCTTCTGCTTCCTTCAGGCCGCTCACCGCACACAGCATGCCGGCCTCGGCCTGGGGAATCTGCTGCTTTGCAGCACCATCCAGCCGGTAGAGCAGACTGATCTTCTCGGTATCGCTGATGGCCATGCGGGTCTTCAGCACGCCGCCGGTGATCTTGAGATGGGCCAGGGTGTTCCCCTTCCCGTCTTCGAAGAGCCGGTAGATCCGGGCCCCGAACTGGGCCGGCCAGTGCTTCCTGGGCGCATAATCGGCCAGCAGATCCAGCAGGCCGCTGACATCGTCTTTCGAAAAGGCCGTGCCGAAACGCACCGGCACCAGCTTTCCGGCCGCAAAGGCCTGCCGCAGATGGGCGGGCTGAAAACGCCCGCCGGCGGTATAGTCCTCGAGCAGTTCCTCGCTGGCCAGGGCAATGCGTTCGCTCTGGGCCGGATCCTGCAGATCAGCCGCTACCGCAGCCGACGTCTTTTCGATCTGCTGCAGCAGCTCAGCCCGGCTGAAATGAGCGATATCCATCTTGTTGACGAAGACGATGCGGGGAATGCCCTGCTGTTCCAGCAGCTGCAGGATCGAAGCCGCGTGGCTCTGCATGCCGTCCTGGGCACTGAGCAGAAACACCGCACAGTCCATGACCGGTACGGCCCGTTCCAGCTCGCTGGCAAAATCGATATGTCCCGGCGTATCCAGCAGATCCAGGGTCAGCCCCTGCCAGGTCAGCCAGGTTTCCTTGCTGTAGATGGTAATGCCGTGGCGGCGCTCCGAGGGGGTCTGATCCAGGACGGAAGTTCCGTCTTCCACCCGGCCGGCCCGGGCGATGCGTCCGGCGCATGCCAGCATGTTTTCAATCAGCGTTGTCTTGCCGGCATCCACATGCGCGCAGAAGCCGACGGTAATGTGCTGTGTCATAGTCCTCCTGTATGGAAAATCCCCTGTGCGAAAACAGGGGATTGTCTTTACTGCTGCGGCCGTTCCTGAATCCGCTGCACGGAAACCGTGCGGCAGCTCTCTTCCTCGATGTCAAAGAAGATCCCGCAGAGAATCGCCGGTCCTTCGGCGGGCGTGAAGTGGGTCTTCTCGCCCAGGATCATGCGTCTTCTGACCTCGTCGATGTCGCGGCCGATGATGCTGTGGTAGGGACCGCACATGCCGGCATCGCTGATGTAGGCACAGCCATCCTGCACCATTTCATCCGCGGTCTGCACATGGGTATGGGTACCGATCACGGCATTCAGCTGGCGGTGAAACACCTGGAAGAAGAGCTGCTTCTCCGAGGTGGCCTCGGCATGAAAATCCACGATGCGGATATCCGCCTCCGTCTGCTCCAGCAGGCTCTGCATGGTGGCAAAGCAGCTGGCGGTGCTGCCGTCGATGCCCACATTGCCTAAGACGTTATAGACGGCGATGCGCTTGCCCTTGACGGTACGGATCGCAAAGCTCTGCCCCGCGTCGGCCGGTTCCATGTTGGCGGGCCGGATCAGGTCGGGACACTCGTCCATATGGTCGAGGATCTCATGCTTGGAAAAGGCATGGTTGCCCAGGGTGATCAGGTCTGCCCCGGCCGCCTTAAGCTGCTGGACGATCTTCAGGGTCACGCCCTTGCCATGGGCGGCGTTCTCGCCGTTGACGATGGCCAGGTCGGCGCCCAGTTCCTGTTTCAGCTGCGGCAGACGTTCGCTGACGATCTGCCGGCCGGAACGGGTCGTCACATCCCCGAGAAAGAGCACCCGGATCATTACTGCGCGATTTCCTGGGCCCGGACTTCCCGGATGACGGTGACCTTGATCTGGCCCGGATAGGTCAGTTCGTTCTCAATCTTCTCCTTGATGTCATGGGCCACCTTGGGCATGGTCGCATCATTGACCTTCTCCGGCTTGACCATGACACGGATCTCCCGGCCGGCCTGGATGGCATAGGCCTTGTCCACGCCGTCAAAGGAGGTGGCGATCTTCTCCAGCTGTTCTAGACGCTGGATGTAGTTCTCCATCGATTCATACCGGGCACCGGGACGGCCGGCACTCAGCGTATCGGCGGCCGAGACCAGTTCGGCAATCAGACTGGTCGGCTGGGTATCGCCGTGATGGGATTCGATGGCATTGACGACGATGGCATTCTCGCCGTACTTCTTGGCAATCCGGGCTCCCAGTTCCACATGGCTGCCTTCCTGCTCGAAGTCCACGGCCTTGCCGATGTCATGCAGCAGACCGGCCCGCTTGGCCAGCTGCTGGTTGAGACCCAGCTCCGCCGCCATGATCCCGGCAAAGGTGGCCACTTCCACGGAATGCGCCAGGCAGTTCTGGCCATAGCTGTAGCGGAAACGCAGCCGTCCGATCAGCTTGGTTTCTTCCTTGTTCAGCCGGCCGATTCCCAGCTTGAAGACGGCCTCATCGCCGATCTTCATGATGGAATCATCCAGCTCTTTTGTCACTTTGTTGACGACTTCCTCGATCCGGCCCGGCTGAATCCGCCCGTCGCGGATCAGAATCTCCAGCGACTGCCGGGCAATCTCCCGGCGGATCGGATCGAAGCAGGAAACCGTGATGACATCCGGCGTATCATCGATGATCAGATCCACGCCGGTGGCCTGTTCAATCGCCTTGATGTTCCGGCCTTCCCGGCCGATGATCCGGCCCTTCATGTCCTCACTGGGCAGGGTCACGGTCGAGACCGTGCGCTCAATGACTTCATCCTGGGCATAGCGCTGGATGGCGTTGGCGATGATCGTGCGGGCATCTTCCGCGGCCTTTTCCTCGGCGATGTCCTGCTGTTCCCGGAGATAGACGGCAATTTCCTTTTCCGTCTTCTTCTCGACCTGCGCCATCAGTTCCTGTTTGGCTTCCTCCTGGGTCAGACCGGCAATCCGTTCCAGATCTGCCGTCTGCTGAGCGATCTTTTCGTTCAGATCCTCTTCCATTCTGGACAGGTGTTCCAGTTTGTCATCTGCTGCCTTGGTCTTGTCATCCAGTTTCTTTTCCTTGGCAGTGAGATTTTCTTCGCGGTCATTCAGATTGTCTTCCCGACGCGACAGCTTGTTTTCCTTCTGCGTCAGCTGATTCTTCTGATCCTTCAGCTCTTTTTCTGTCTGCTGACGCATGTCGAGAACCTGCTGTTTACCTTCCAGTTCGGCCTGTGCAGTCAGGTTTTCCGCCTTGACCTTGGCCTCATCCAGAATCGTCTGCGCCTCGCTGCGGGAGCGGTCCAGCCCCGTACGTCCGGCAATCCACATAATCAGCAGACCGATTAACAAACCGATCAAACCAGCCAGAATGAAGTCCTGCATCATTGGCATGTTGTGCTTCCTCCATTCAGTTGATTCAAAAAACACGAGATTTCTCTCGTGCTCTATTATACGCTATGTAAAATTTTTGCGAAAGATCCTCAGGCTTCGGCCTGCGGCTGTTCTTCCTTCGGCTTTGCGAAGAGGATGTTCTTCAGCTGGGCGGTGATCTCGGCATCGATTTCCGGATTGGCCTTGAGCCATTCCCGGGTCGCCGCAAAGCCCTGGCCGATCTTCTCGCCCTTGTAGGAGAACCAGGCGCCGGACTTCTCGATCAGATCATGCTCGATGCCCAGGTTGATCACCTCATCGGTATGCGAGATGCCTTCGCCGAAGATCATGTTCACGGTGGCCGTCTTGAAGGGCGGGGCCACCTTGTTCTTGACGACCTTGATGCGCACGGTATTGCCATAGGCCTCCGTGCCGTTCTTCAGGGTCTCGCCGCGGCGCACATCCAGACGGACCGAGGCATAGAACTTCAGGGCCCGGCCGCCCGGGGTGGTCTCGGGGTTGCCGAACATGACGCCGACCTTCTCCCGCAGCTGGTTGATGAAGATGGCCGTGCAGCTGCTGCGGTTCATGACCCCGGCCAGCTTGCGCATCGCCTTGGACATCAGACGGGCCTGCAGACCGACGGAGGAATCCCCCATCTCACCGTCCAGTTCCGCCTGCGGCACCAGGGCCGCCACCGAGTCGATGACCACCAGGTCAATCGCCCCGGACTTGATCAGCACTTCGGTGATCTCCAGCGCCTGCTCGCCGGAATCCGGCTGGGACAGGATCAGTTCATCGATGTCGACACCGAGTTTCTTCGCATATACCGGATCGATGGCGTTCTCCGCGTCAATGAACGCACAGCGGCCGCCGTTCTTCTGACATTCCGCGATGGCGTGCAGCGCCAGGGTCGTCTTGCCGGAAGATTCCGGACCGAAGATCTCGACGATTCTGCCTTTCGGATAGCCGCCGATGCCCAGTGCCGCATTCAAAGCCAGGGATCCGGAAGGAATGGCGTCTACCGCCACATCTGCCCGGTCACCCAGCCGCATGATGCTTCCCTTGCCGTATTCCTTTTCAATCTGCTTCAGGGCATCCTGCAGCAGCTGGTCTTTTCTGTCGTCTGATGTTTCCTTGCTCCGGGTCTTTTCGTTTGCCATGTTGCTCCCTCTTTCTCTATTCATTCGTTTCGCACCGCACTCAGGCTTCCCTTACTTGCTCTCGAAAATATCCGCTTTCAGCTGGTTGAAATAGGACATGCCGCTGGCCAGGCTGACAAAGGCACTCAGCCACAGCAGGATCTCCGTGAACGGCAGCTGCCACAGTTCAAAGGGCAGGTTGTTCAGCAGGATGAAGGCGATGGTGGCCATCTGCAGGACGGTCTTGACCTTGCCCAGCATCTGGGCGCTGACCACCTTGCCGTTGCCGGCCGCGATCATCCGGCAGCCGTCCACCATCAGATCCCGGCACACCATGATGATCACCGGCACCACCGGGATCAGGCCCCGGCTGACGAACATCAGGAACATCGTCGTGGTGAGCATCTTGTCGGCCAGCGGATCGGCGAACTTGCCGAAGGTGGTCTGCAGATTGCGTTTCCGGGCAATGCTGCCATCCAGATGATCGGTATAGGCGGCCACCAGATAGATGATCAGGCAGACGACATTCACGCTGGACAGCTGCACATTGCCGATCACGAAGACGCGGGGATTCAGGCCGGCCTGGCTGTAGGGAAACAGGTAGACCAGCATCACCACCGGGACCAGAACGATCCGGAAGACGGTCAGTCGATTGGGTAGATTCATAGGCGCTCCTCTTTGACAGAACACAGTATAGCACAAGAAAACTACGGAAAAGGAGGCGTTGACCGCCTCCTGAAACAAGCACACTCTGTAAGCCATGTTCTGTCCCGGCAGAGCCGGTGGCAGCCATTTATCTGTGCCGGATGGCACCCTTCCGCAGCTTCGGTTCGCCTTGGAAGATTCTCCTACCAGATTTGGATTTCTCGCTTGCGGGGTTTATCGCGTTCCACCCGGACGGTTTCCCGCCGGCTTCGTCACTGTGACACTTTCAGGAAGATCGCCATGGCTTGCGCTTTAGGGTTTCTTCCGCCGTCAGCATCTCTGCTGCCCGGTCTTATGGCTTCGACCGGCACAGGCACTACCGTCATCCCAGACGGTGCGAGCATGGACTTTCCTCTGGCTGTTACCCCAGCGGCTGCCCGGATGTGCTTATTCCTGACTGTTTTTCTGACTGAAGACTTCTTCCTCCAGCCGGGAGAGACGTTTGAGGATGTCGACGCTGGTGCCGCTGCCGGCAGGCTGTGCCGCGGTAGCCTGCTGATTGGCGGCCATGGCCCGGCTCTTGCCCTCTTCCTCGATCAGCTTGGCCCGCAGCGAGGCATTGGTGCGTTCCAGTTCGCTGATCTTCTCATTCAGCGACTGGACCATCTTCTCATAGGACTCATAGTCGGCAATGACCTGGTCCAGGAAGGCATCCACCTCATCCATGTTGTAGCCCTTGAAATCGATATTGAACTGACGATCGCAGATCGTCCTGGCGTCGAGATTGATCTTATCAGACGACATGACAGTCACACTCCTTAACCGATTATTGCAGGATCTGCCGGCAAAATCAATCACCGGGCAGCGGCGTGCCCGACAGCCGGGCCAGCCCCTCGCGGTCGAGAATCCGGATCCGCCCCTGGCCGGTGCGCAGGATCAGATTCTGCTTCTCCAGCTCCCGGATGGCCCGGGATACCGTCTCCGGACGCAGGTCGATGGAAGCGGCGATGTCATCCAGCTTCATCATGACCTCCGGGGTCACGCAGGTCTTGTCCTTGAAGAGCAGGAACTGAGCCAGCCGGCAGACCGGTTCCTTGACCCCGACCAGGGTCAGCTTCTCGTTGGCCTCCATGAGGTTGTTGGACAGAATCGAGATCAGTTCAAAGGCCGTATTGGGATTCTCCCGCAGGATCTGCAGGAAGAGATCGGTGCTGAACTCACACAGATGCGTCTCGGCCAGACAGATGCCTGAGTAGGGATAGACGTGGCTGTCCGTGAACAGCGTCTCCCAGACCGCGTCCCCGTCATGCAGGATGTCCAGGAGATGTTCCTTGCCGTCGGCGTCATAGCGCACCAGCTTGATGCGGCCGCTGCGGATGACCACGACCGTGTGCACCGGCGTGCCTTCCTGGAACACCGTATCATCCTTCTCATAGCTGTGGTGGGTGCTCTGCTCGACCAGCCGCAGCTGATCCGCTTCCGGCAGGTCCCGCAGCACCGGAATCTTCGCCAGATATTCCTTGACTGAGCCATAGTCTTCCAGACGGTCCGTCTGCTTCATGCACTTGTCCTCCTGTTCTCTGTCATCATAACAGATCATAGCAAATCCTCGCCGGCTTCAGCCGGCGTTTGCTCAAAAGCGCAAAGCATATATAATAATGGAATAGTCAGGGAAACCCATGCTGAATTATCCGAACGGTCACCATGCCGCCGATCCGCAGACGAGGAAGAATTCCGCGTCCCGCCGGGGCATGGAACTGGAAAAAGAAATCAATCTGACGAACGAATATTACCTTCAGGCCGACCAGGCCGTCATCTACAAGAAGCCGACGCCGATCACGATCGTCAAGGTAGATTACCCCGCCCGGAACAAGGCGAAGATCTCGGAGGCGTACTTCAAGATTCCCAGCACGACCGACTATAACGGCATCTACAGGGGAAAGTACATTGATTTTGAAGCCAAGGAGTGTCAGTCGAAAACGTCCTTTCCCATCAAGTCCATCCACGCCCACCAGATCGAGCATCTGGAGCGGGTGGTGCGGCATGGGGCGATTGCCTTTGTGATCGTACGCTTCGTTCTGTACGACGAAACCTATCTCGTGGACGCGCTGACCATGACGGACTATATCCATACCTGCGGCCGCAGTTCCATACCATATAAGTGGTTTCAGGAACACGGCACGCTGATTCCCTACAGTTATGTCAAGCCGGTAGACTATCTGCAGATCGTCGACCGGAACTATGCCAAGGAGCTTGCTGAATGAGTTCAAGAAAGACGCAGACGTCCCAGACGACGCATCCTCATAAGAATACCAAGAGTCAGAGAGCCCGGCGCAGAAAGCGGAAAAAGATCTGGACCATCATCCTGATGATCCTGCTGTGCCTGGAACTGGCGGCGGGCGTTGCCGGCGGTCTTCTGATCCACAGCTATCTGGCGGATCTGCCGGATCTGCAGGTGGAAGACCTGCTGTCTCAGGAATCCTCACGCATCTTCGACAAGGACGGCAACCAGATTGCTGACGTCGGTACCCAGCTGCGGGAGAACATCACCTATGACGAGCTTTCCGAGTCGGTCATCGACTGTTTCCTGGCCGCCGAAGACTCGCGCTACTTTGAACATGACGGGCTCGACCTGCCCCGTTTCGTCAAGGCCATCCTGGTCAATGTCAAGAATGTCATCACCGGCAACCCGGCCCGTCAGGGCGGCAGTACCTTTACCATGCAGCTGATCAAGGTCACCTACTTCCAGGATGATACAACCGGCACCAGTGCGACCAAGGACCTGAAGTACAAGGTCCAGCAGATTGCCCTGGCCCGGGAGCTGGAGACCAGGTCCAACAAGAAGGCCATCTTTGAGATGTACCTGAACAAGCTGAACTTCGGCGGCACCGGCAATATCCGCGGCATCGAGATGGCCTCGCAGTACTACTATGGCAAGAGTGCCTCGGAACTGAACCTGCCCGAAGCAGCCATGCTTGCAGGCGTCATCAACAGCCCCTACCGGTATGATCCGCACAACTTCCTGGAAGCGGCCCAGAACCGCCGGGATACCGTTCTGAACCTGATGTATCAGCACGGCTATATCACCAAGGCCGAGTGTGAGCTGGCCAAGTCGGTCAATGTCGAAGATACTCTGATCGATCCGTCCGACTCCACGGCCGGCGGCACCGCCTATGCCTATCAGTCCTACATCGATACGGCGATCAAGGAAGCTGAAGAGCTGACCGGGCAAGATCCCTACACCGTGGCCATGGACATTTATACCTGCATGGATCCGGCGATCCAGCAGGTTATGGATGACATCCAGGCCGGCAACTATGAGGAAGTCGTCTTCCCGGATGACCTGATGGAAGTGGCCATGGTCTCCGAGAACAACCAGACGGGCGAGATCGTCGCCATCGGCGGCGGCCGGAACTACGGACGCGGCGGGGCGATGCTGCTGAACCATGCCACCGATCAGTACAAGCAGCCGGGTTCTTCCGTCAAGCCCTTCCTCTCCTATGCCCTGGCTTTTGAATATCTGGGCTGGGCGACCAGCCATACGGTGACCGACAAGCCGATCGTCTATGAAGGCACCGACATGGTCGTCACCAACGCCACCAACACCTACGCCGGTCAGGTTTCACTGGAGTATGCCGTGGGCAATTCGCTGAATACCCCGGCCATCCAGACCCTGCAGGAGGTCATCGATACCGCCGGCTGGCAGACTGTGGTCAACTACATCATGAGTCTTGGCTTCTCGCAGATCAGCGAGGACAACTTCGATATCGGCTTTGCCATCGGCGGCTCCAACTTCACCTGTTCGGCCGTCGAACTGGCCGCGGCCCATGCCGTGCTGATGAACGGCGGCTACTACATCGAGCCGCATACGATCCGACGAATCGAGTACCGCAGCGGCCTGTCTGAACCGCTGGAACCGACCTATGAAAAAATCAGTGTTCTGTCCGAAGAAGCCGCCTATCTGTCTGCCTATCTGATGTACCAGGCGGTCAACGGACCGTACCACAACTATATGCAGATCCTGCAGCGCGACTATGCGGTCTACGGCAAGACCGGTACCACCGACTGGGGCACCGAAGGGCTGCAGTACAACATTCCGCAGGGCGCCGCCAAGGATAAATGGATGATCTCCGAAACGACCCAGTACACCACGGCGGTCTGGGTCGGCTATGAAAAGGGCATCAAGGATGCCGACACATACTTCGACAGTACGAAGCTGGCCCTGAACATCCCCGGCCACATCTCCAACATCATCCTGTCAGCCCTGAGCGACAGCAGTCAGCCGGCCGCGCTGACCCAGCCGGACGGTGTGGTTTCGATCACCCATATCGTTGCCACCTTCCCGTATGCCGCCCCGATCGACGGCATGGACAGCAGCCTGCTGCGGACCGGCCTGATCAAGTCCGACAAGGCCACGCTGGTCGATCTGGCCAGCGATCCGCTGGAAGTGCTGCAGAGCTTTGAGGCCTCCTTCACCGACGACGGCCAGCTGTCCATGACCTGGACCGCCTATCCGGATGCCGACAAGCTGACGGTCGCCGACAGTACCATGGACATCAGTCTGTATGACTCGTCCGGCAACCTGCTGGTCAGTGCGACAGGGACCCGATTGTTTGATACCAGCTGGGTCTTCGGCCCGGTCCGCTACAAGGCAAGGGTTTCCCAGAACGGCGTCGAGGTCGGCGTGCTGGTCAGCGATACCGAAACCTCCACGCAGTCCATTGAACTGACACCGAATACTCAGACCGAAGTCTGCGGCTATTATGCCTATGAGAATGACGCCCAGGCTTCCAACGAAGTCTGTACCGTCCTTACCTCGCCGGCCGCCAGCACCTTCAGCATCACGCCTTCCGACACCTCGGAAAGCGGCCTGCAGAGCTGGTGCCAGGAGAACAGCATCTCCTTCGAGGAGCGTACCGCCGACGACAGTCATCCGGCCGGCACCTACGTGTTTGTCCTGCGTCTGACGGACGGCACGGAGCAGCAGCTCACGGCCGGTACGGAAATCGACCTGGATCAGGTGCAGTCGCTGGTGGTCTACTACTACAAGTAAGCAAAAGAAAAGAACATGTCTGCATGTTCTTTTCATTTTGCCTGCGGCTGCCGGAAGTTCTTGTTCTTTTCTTTGCACATCCGGACAAAGGGACAGCGCCAGCATTCAGGATTTCTGGCGTGGCAGAGATAGCGGCCGAAGAAGATCAGCTGATGATGGGTCCTGATCCACCTTTCCTTCGGCACCCGCCGGCAGAGCTTTTGTTCGATTGTGGTCAGATCATCTGTTTCCTGCGCCCAGCCCCAGCGGCGGGCGATGCGGGAGACATGCGTGTCCACGGCCAGAGCCGGCACGCCATAGCACTCGCTCAGAATGACATTGGCACACTTACGCCCGACCCCCGGCAGACTCATCAGGTCCTTCCGGTTATCCGGCACTTGGCCGTCAAAGCGCTCCACCATGCCCTGCGCCATGCCCTGGATGGCTTTGGCCTTGTTCCGGTACAGACCCAGCGAAGCAATCTTCTGCTCCACGTCATGCCGGTCTGCTCCGGCCAGGCTGGCCGCATCGGGATAAGCCGCAAACAGCGCAGGGGTCACCCGGTTGACCGAGGCATCCGTGGTCTGGGCGGAGAGCACCACTGCCACGGCCATCTGGTAATTGTTCTCGTGTTTCAGCTCACAGCGGGCATCCGGGAACAGCCTGTCCAGCTGCTCAAGAACTTCTTGTGTTGTCATGCACGTTTCCTTCGGCAATCATGTCGGCCGTCAGCCCTTTCTGGTTCCATTCATTCAGAATGCTTTCCACATAGGTCAGATTCTTCTTCTGACGGGCACTGGCTTCCCGCAGCGCATAGATGATCAGCCGGCGGTCCATGGTCCGGTTCCAGTCGGAGATCTTCTCCATCTCCCGGTTGGACAGGGTACGCCCGAACTGGGTTTCGAAGAGATCAAACAGCGAGGAGTCCATGATGCTGGCATCCCGGGCGACTTCCGTTTCATACAGACCGTCCAGACAGAAATGAATCGCTTTGGAGCTGGCCCGGATGTCCAGATATTTCTTGGCGCACAGCGTGGAAATGACCGTATCCACCTCGGACACGGAAAGTCCGGTCTTCTGACTCAGAACTTCTTCCGAGATCTCCATCTCGTGCTCATTGCAGAAATCAATGAGCAGAACCAGCAGGGCTTCCTGCGGGTTCAGGCCGAGTACTTCCAGGTGATCCAGCACCCAGTCCCGGTGGCTGACAAATTTTTCTTCATACCATTTCTTCATGGCCGCATTCCGTGAAATTCATTATACCGCAAGGAATCGGAAAAGATCGGAATTGTTGAATCGGTCAGACTTGTGTAAAATAAGGGCACAGAGCATATGGCAAAAAGAATTCTGTTTACCCTGATGACCCTGCTTGTGAGTTTCAGTCTGGCACTGGTGGTATTTGTCAGCAGCGAACCGGTCGCGGTCGCAGACAATATCAGTGATGTGCTCAATAATCCGCTGGACTATGACACGCTGCAGGAATACACGATCAGCTCGGGTCCGAGCACCATTCATTATTATTACTTCTGTACAGCCGACAGCAACGACTGTGTGTATGTGGCAAACACCGTCATGAAGGGCGCCCGGGAATCCGTCGGTTCGAGTGTCATGAACCTGATCGAATATGTCGACCTGTCCGGCCTGGATGAGGAACAGCGGCTGACCCGTTTAAGCAATGACTGGGGCATCAGCACCTATCCGGCCTTCGTGGCCTGCCACGTGGAAAACGGTCAGATCGTCGTGGACAACTCCCTGCTCTATGAGCCGGACAAGCCCCTGAACAGTGAGGATCTGGTCAGCTGGCTCAGTCTGAACGGACTCTGCCAGACCGCCACGGCTTCCGCTTCCGCCTCCTGATAACAAACCACCCCGCCGCGGCGGGGTTTTGGTACGCACAGACTGCTTTCAGGCAGTCTCCTTTTCTTCATAACGGGTCATCGGCAGATCACCCCAGAGATTCTCCAGGCGGTACTGCTGGCGTCCCTCTTCGGTAAAGACATGGACGACGACTTCATTGAAGTCGATCAGGATCCAGCTGGATCCTTCCTCGCCCTCCTTGATCCGGACGCTGTAGCCGTGCTTCTGAGCTTCCTGGATCAGCTGTTCCGCCAGGGCGTTGGCATGGCGCAGATTCTTGGCCGTGATGATCAGGAACCAGTCCGTGAAGGGACTGACCGAGCGCATGTCGATCGCCGTGATGTTGCTGCCCTGATGTTCCGAGGCACACTGCTCCAGCATTTCCAGCATTTCACTCATTCGCTATTTCACACCTCTTTTCCGCAGGTCTTCTTCCTCTTCCTGCTTTACCAGACGAAAGCCGGCCTGCAGATCCTTTCTGCTTAAGGCGATTTCCTTTTCGGTCGGCCAGGGCCGGGTTTCGTCGCATTTGTCGGCGATGTAGAGAATCTGATCCAGCCGGGTCCGGCCATCGCCCAGCGTATGACAGTAGATAGCTTCCAGGATATCCGGGTCGCTGAGACCCAGATGCTGTTTCAGCCAGACCGGCGCCGTGAAGCTGTGCCAGACCTTGGCATCATAGGTCAGCTTGTCCGGATCATAGATCTCCAGGATGTGCCGGTTGAAGGCATCGTCCCGGTTCTTCGTCACATCATGCAGCATCCCGGCCAGCCAGGCCTGCTGGCCATCCAGTCCATGGCATTCTGCCAGTTCTTTGGCCAGCTTCGCCACGCCGCGGGCATGGGCTGCCCGGGCCGGCTTGCACCAGGTGCTGAGGATCTGCTCCGCATAGAGGCCTTCCCGCACCAGCGTGCCGCGGATGCCCGGGGCCGCCAGATAGAAGTCTCCCTTCCGGATGGCGGCTTCGTCTTCCTCCCCTTCCGGATGAAAGACTTCGGTAAAGCCTTCAGCGGAACCGATGGCATAGCGGTCAAAAGGCCGGATGGCCTGCCAGATCAGCTCTTCCCGTTTTTCCTTCGGCAGCACGCCCTCTTCGGCCGCGGCAAAGATGATCAGGCCATAGCCCTGCCGGCGCAGGCGGGCCGCACAGGCCAGCTCGCTGGCCGTCAGCGGATCGAATGTTCCTGTCAGTACAGCGGTTTTCCTCATGGCAGTATGATTTTCGGCTCCTTTGCTTTCTTATAGAGAAGAATCATATGACCGATCTGCTGGACCAGTTCACTGTGGGTGTACATGGCCAGATCAAAGCCCAGGGTGGCGGGATCTTCCTGACAGCTTTTCAGCAGCTTGATCTTGACCAGCTCATGGGTGTTGAACGCGTTGTTCACGGTCGTGATCAGATTGTCGGAGAGACCATCCTTGCCGATCTGAAACAGCGCCGGTTCCTCACTGCCCAGGGCACGCAGATAACGTTTCTGTTTTCCGTTCAGCATTACAGCATCGCCTTTCTGAAGAGCACTTCGGTCTGGGCCGGCACCCGTACCTGGACTTCCCGGATCTTTCCGGAAAGCGCGCACCAGCCAAGCCCGGCTATGACTGCATCCATTTTAGCCTGCGGCAGGCGTTCTGTGAACGTACGGCTCGCCGCTTCCGCACAGATCGGCTGCAGCAGCTCCCCATAGTGCTTCTGCCAGAAGGCATCGGCGTTGGCCAGCCGGGTGCGGTGAATGGGCAGTGCCCGGCTGCAGTAGAAGACCGCACTTCCTTTCTCCACACCCAGCAGATCGAGACGGACCAGGCCGCCGATCGCAAAGCTCTGCTCATCATGAAGCTGATAGACACGCGGCTTCACGGCCTGGACCGGTATCAGCTGACGCAGATCCTCTTCCCGGGTGCACATGAGCAGCGAATGCCGGATCTCGATGCCCGGCGTATCGATGAAGGTAATGCCCTCAATCTCGATCGGATTGAAATCCAGCGTCGTACCGGGATAGCGGCTGCTGGTCAGCACGGCCTGCTGGCTCAGGCGGTTCAGGAAGGTGCTCTTGCCGGCATTGGCCCGGCCGGCGACCAGTACCGGCCTGCCCCCGCCATAGGCTCTGACGGCGCCGAAGACATCTTCGCGCAGCTTTTCAGGATCCTGCTCGCAGAGCAGGACTTCCTTTACGCGGATGCCGTATTCCTTCAGCCGGCTGTAGATGAACTGCACCAGCCTGGTATCGGAAACCGTGGCCGGCAGAAGATCCCGCTTGGTGCCGCAGAGCACGATGGTGCGGCCGTCCAGCTTGCGGGAAATGCCCGGGATCATGCTGGCTTCAAAATCAAAGAGATCGACGATCCACAGCACCAGCTTCGCATCTGCGGATCCCATCTGTTCCAGGACCTGATCCTCGGAGATGCCGGTGCGCATGGAAAAAGTCAGATCATCATAATGGATCAGCCGGTAGCACCGCTGGCAGTAGACACTGCCCTCCTTGGGCGTATAGCCGGGTGCCTGGGGATCGCTGCTCTGCAGCACGGCCCCGCAGCCCTTACAGCGTGCCGTCATCGGAATCCTCTCCTTCCGTAAACAGACTCAGCCGTTCGACATCGTGGCTGATCTCTTCTTCCTCTGCCGGCTCCGTCTGAGCCGGTTCTTCGTCTTCTTTATCCAGGCAGTTCTGAATCCCGTGCAGGCAGTACCAGCCGGTCTTAAGCACCAGCGGACTGCTGAAGGTCGTATCCGTGCTCTTCAGGGGCACTTCCGAGGCCTTGAGCAGCTGTTCTTCCGGATCATAGAAGGACAGGATGTCCTGTGGATGCACCTGCCGGGCAAAGCGGATCTGGCTGGGATTGGACTTCACACGCTTGGCGATATAGCTGCCCGCCCCGGGCCGGTTGAGTTCGGGAATCTCTTCCCGTCTGACCCGCTTCATGGCCCCGTTCGTGCAGACAAAGAGCACTGCCTCGCCTTCGCTCTTATAGCGGATGCCGTCGGCCAGCGTATCGTCCTCCGCCAGATTGATGGCTTTGACCCCCTTGGTTTTAACCCCGGTTTCCGGGACCTGATCCAGGCTGTAGTGCAGAGCCCGGCCGTTCCGGCTGACCAGCAGAACCTGGTCGCCCGCATAGGCCGCAAAGGCCCGCACGAGCTGCGCCCCCGGCTTCAGCGACATGGCCGGCAGGACCCGCCGGTTGCGCTGCACCGCCCAGTCGGCAGCCCTGGTCTTCTTGATCATGCCGTCGCTGGAGACGGTGACGATCCAGGCCGCGGTCTGCAGATCATGGATGACCACGGCATCGATGATCTTGTCCTCGCCCGAGATGCTGACGAGCTTGTTCAGATGCGAGCCGAGATCCTTCCACTTGGCCTCTTCCATCTGCCAGACCGGCAGATAGGCATAGTTGCCCTGGCTGGTGAACAGCAGCAGGGTATCGAGCGTATCGCAGGCCAGATGGCCCAGCAGCTGATCACCTTCCTTGAGGCCGGTCGGCTTGCCTTCCGAGGCCTGGTAGGAACGCTGGGAAACCCGCTTCAGATAGCCGTCCCGGCTGACCGTGATGACCACCTGTTCGCTGGCCACCATGCTGGCCCTGTCAATCGTCAGATCCGAGACTTCCTCCTCGATGGTCGTCCGCCGCGGATCGGCGTAGTCCTTTCTGACCTGGCGGAGTTCCTGGGTGATCGTGTAGCGCAGCACCTTCGGATTCTCCAGGATGGCCCGGGTTTCCTCCATCTTGTTGACCAGTTCGGCAAACTCATTGCGCAGCTGCGTGATGTCGGTATTGCTCAGGCGGTACAGACGCAGGGTGACGATCGCCTCGGCCTGGGGCTCATCAAAGCCGAATTCCTGCATCAGGTTGTTCTTGGCATCCGCCTTGTCCTTCGAAGCCCGGATCACGGCGATGACCTGATCCAGGATCGAGACGGCCTTCATCAGGCCTTCGATCACGTGGCACCGGGCATCCATCCGGTTCAGCTCATAGCGGGCCCGCCGGGTGACGACTTCCTTGCGGAAATCGATGAAGGCATCCAGCAGACCCAGCAGACCGACTTCCACCGGCTGACGGTCGATGATGCACACATTGTTATAGCTGTAGTAGATCTGCAGATCCGTGTTCTTGTAGAAATAGTTCAGGATCATGCCGGCATCGGCATCCGAGCGCACATCGACCACGATGCGCAGGCCTTCCCGGCCGCTCTCATCGCGCACAGCCAGAATGCCGTCGATCTCCTTGTCGATGCGGATCTCATCCATCTGCCGCACCAGATCACTCTTGATCACTTCATAGGGAATCTCCGTGATGACGATCTGTTTGTTCGTGCGCCCCTGGACGATCTCGGCCCGGGCCCGGACTACCACCCGGCCATGGCCGGTGGTAAAGGCATCCAGAATGCCCTGCCTGCCCTGCACGATTCCGCCGGTCGGAAAGTCAGGACCGGGGATATATTCCATGACTTCTTCCAGGGAACAGTGGGGATTCTGCAGGCGGTAGATGCAGGCATCCACGACCTCCCCCAGATTGTGCGGGGGCATGTTGGTCGCATAGCCCGCCGCGATGCCGGTGGCGCCGTTGCCCAGCAGAACCGGGAAAGGAACCGGCAGGACCGTCGGTTCATTTTC
>CAIFEQ010000005.1:34328-103364 GCA_903789495.1 uncultured Erysipelotrichaceae bacterium
GTCCAGGTCATCCTCCATGATCTGGGTGACCTTGGCCAGACGCACTTCGGTATACCGCATGGCCGCGGCCGGATCATCATCGATCGAACCGTTGTTGCCATGCATGTCAATCAGCGGCAGCCGGACCTTCCAGTCCTGTGACATCCGGACCATGGCGTCATACACCGACGTATCGCCATGCGGATGGTAGTTGCCGATGACCAGACCGACTGTCTTGGCGCTCTTGCGGTAGGGGTGGTCCCAGGTATTGCCGTCATGGTACATGGCGTAGAGAATCCGTCTCTGCACCGGCTTCAGCCCGTCCCGGGCATCCGGCAGCGCCCGTTCCTGAATGATGTATTTGGCATAGCGGGAAAAGCGGTCGCCCATGACATCTTCCAGCAGAGCGGGAATATAGGTTGTCTGATCCTGTTCTTCTTTTTTCTTAGCCATGGGTTTCTTCCACCTTGAAGTCGTCCTCTAACGTGAAGGAGATGTTCTCCTCAATCCAGCGCCGGCGCCGGTCCACCTTGCTGCCCATCAGCACCGACACCCGCCGGTCGGCCAGGACATCATCCTGGATCCCGACCTGGATCAGGGTGCGGCTTGCCGGGTCCATCGTCGTCTCCCAGAGCTGGGTCGCATTCATCTCGCCCAGGCCCTTATAGCGCTGAATTTCAATCTTTCCGCCCCAGTCCTTCCGCAGGCTGTCGAGCTGTTCATCGGTATAGCAGTACTGTGTCTGCTTTCCCTTGGTCACCTTGTAGAGCGGCGGATTGGCAATATACACCATGCCATGCTCGATCAGCGGCCGCATGTAGCGGTAGAAGAAGGTGAGCAGCAGGATCTGAATATGCGAACCGTCATCATCCGCATCGGTCATGATGATGATCTTGCTGTAGTTGCTTTCCCGGTAGTCGAAGTCCGCCCCGACCCCGGCATCGATCGCATGGATCAGCGTGTTCAGTTCCAGATTCTTCTCAATCTCGCCCAGGGTGCATTTCTCGGTATTCAGCACCTTGCCCCGCAGCGGCAGGATCGCCTGGTAGCGGCTGTCCCGGCCCTGCTTGGCCGAACCGCCTGCCGAGTCACCCTCAACCAGGAAGAGCTCCCGCTTCGAGGCATCTTTGCTCTGGGCAGGGGCCAGCTTGCCGGAGAGCAGCTTCTCGCTCTTGCCGGCCTTGCGCCCCCTGCGCACATCCTCGCGCGCCTTGCGGGCCGCTTCCCGGGCCTGGGCCGCCTTCATCATCTTGCGGACCAGGCTGTCGCTCTGTTCCTTGTTTTCCTCCAGCCAGTAGGAAAGCCGTTCGCTGACCACCGCATCCACGGCACTCTTGGCCTGCGGGGTGCCCAGCCGGCCCTTGGTCTGTCCCTCAAACTGCAGGATCTCCTCCGGTACGGAAATGGCCAGCACCGTGGTCAGCCCTTCCCGGACGTCGGAGCCTTCCAGGTTCTTGTCCTTTTCCTTGAGCAGCCCGTGCCGGCGGGCATAGTCATTGACCGCCTTGGTGAAGGCCGTCTTGAAGCCGACCTCATGCGTGCCCCCGTCCGCCGTACGCACCATATTGACGAAACTGCAGGTATTCTCCTGATAGTCATCCGTAAACGTAAAGGCACAGGCGACCTGGATATCCTGTGAGGAGCCGGTGAACTTCACCGGCTTCATGATCTGCGTGCGGTCCTCCGTCAGGTAGGACAGATAGGCCATCAGCCCGTCCTCATAGCAGTACTTCTCGCTGACCGTCTTCCTGCCCCGCTTGTCCGTCACGGTCACTTCCAGACCGGAGAGCAGGAAGGCCTTCTCCTGGGCCTTCTCACAGACCGTTTCATATTTGAATTCCGTGGTGGTGAAGATCGTCGGATCCGGTTTGAAGCGTACCGTCGAACCGGTGCGGTTCGTCGGGCCCAGATCTTCCAGCTTGCCGATCTTCTGATCGCCATGCTCAAAGCGCATGCGCACCAGCCGGCCGTCATGCGCCGACTCCACGACCAGCCACTCGCTCAGGGCATTGACCACCGAAGCGCCCACGCCATGCAGGCCGCCCGCTGTCTTGTAGCCGCCGGTCGATGAAAACTTGCCGCCGGCATGCAGCACCGTGAAGATGACCTGCAGCGTATTCACACCCGACTCATGCATGCCATAGGGCATGCCCCGCCCTTCATCGCTGACGGTGCAGGAACCGTCCGCCTCCAGGGTGATGGAGATCTTCTTGCCATAGCCGTTAAGAGCCTCATCGACAGAATTATCCACGATCTCCCAGATCAGATGATGCAGGCCGGAACTGCCGGTCGAACCGATATACATGCCCGGCCGTTTGCGGACCGACTCCAGTCCTTTCAGGATCGTGATGGAATTCTCTTCGTATGCCTCTTTCTGCGCCATGAATGCCTCCTCAACAGTCCCATATTATAACAAATGATCTGCCTGTTTCCTTACGCTGTCCCGCACAGATTCCCCGCTGCCGCTGTCTGTTTGGCGAAAAGGCAATTCGGGCCTATAATCCGTCTGTAGTGTTCTGGAGGTAAATTTGCATGAATCTGGATTCTTACCGCTATGACGGCAGCCGCCGGTTCCGCATCGCATCCGTTTCCACGGACGAGACTTCTCAGGCCGAGTCCAAGGAGCAGGCCGAAGAAGTCCTGAAGGAAAACGACAAGGCCCTGGATGAGCTGCAGCAGAAACTCTATGCTGAAAAGAAAGAAGGCCTGATCATTCTCTTCCAGGCCATGGATGCGGCAGGCAAGGACGGCACAATCGCCCATGTCCTGAACTGTCTGTCGCCGCATGGCGTCTATGAAGCCGCCTTCAAGGCCCCGACTTCCATTGAATTAAGCCATGACTATCTCTGGCGCATCAGTGCCCGGGTGCCGGCCAAGGGCGAGATTGCCATCTTCAACCGCTCGCAGTATGAGGATGTGCTGATCGGCCGGGTGCGGAAGCTCTATGAGGGGCAGGCCCATGCCGACCGGATTGATCTGGACAAGGTCATCGAGCACCGCTATGAGGACATCTGCGGCTTTGAGGAATACCTCTACCGCAACAGCGTGCGTACCGTGAAGATCTTCCTCCATGTCTCGAAGGAAGAACAGGCACAGCGCTTTCTGGACCGCATCAAGGAGCCGGAGAAAAACTGGAAGTTCTCGGCCGGGGATGTGGAGGAACGGCAGTACTGGGATGCCTATATGGATGCCTTCCAGGATGCCATCAACGCCACCGCCACCGAGCACTGTCCGTGGTATGTCGTCCCGGCCGACCATAAGTGGTACATGCGCTACGTCGTTTCCGAGATCATCCTGCATACCCTGCAGGAGATGAACCCGCAGTATCCCACCGTCACCAAAGACCGGATGAAGCAGTTCAGCGATCTGAAGGAGCAGCTGGAAGCGGAAATAAAGGACAGAAAGAAAAAGTAAGAGCGTGCTAGAATACGGGTGAACAGGGAGGAAGCGTACATGCTGAAGAATGTTCTGGTCTGTATCATTGCCTATCTGCTGGGTTCCATCCCCTGGGCGCTGGTCATTGGCAAGGTATTCTACGGCAAGGATATCCGTACGGAAGGCAGCGGAAATCTGGGCGCTTCCAATGCCGGCCGGGTGCTGGGCAAGAAAGCAGCCATCTCGGTCACCCTGCTGGACGCCTTCAAGGTCGTGCTGGCCATGGCCATTGCCAGGGCCATCGCGCCGCAGATGATCATCTATGCCGGCTTATGCACCTGCATCGGGCACTGCTTCCCGGTCTTCGCCCAGTTTCATGGCGGCAAGGCGGTTGCCAGCAGCTATGGCCTGCTCTTGGGCATCTGTCTGTTTCTGAACGGACACTGGTTCTGGGGCTTCCTGTTTCCGATTCTCTGCTTCTTTGCCATCCTGTATCTCTGCCAGATGGTGTCGGTTTCCAGCCTCAGCTCGCTGCTGATCGAAGTGATCACCAGCTTCATCCTGAAACAGGATCTGTCCATCTCCGTCTCCCTGCTGCTGTTATGGCTGTTTGTGGTCTACCGGCACCGGGGCAACCTGGAACGGATCAGGAACGGTACCGAACGAAAGGTCACCTGGATCGGACGCAAAAAATGATTTCCGGCGCAGGAAATCATTTTTTATAGACTGCAGCAGCATTCTTTATGCCCGGGGCAGAGAGATTTGTCCTGCCAGCATGTTTTTCCTACAGCGGCATATTGCCGTGTTTTTTCGGCAGCCGGTTCACCCGCTTGCCCTGCAGGCTTTCGAAGGCATTGATCACGTATTTCCGCGTCTGGGACGGCAGGATCACATCATCCACATATCCTCTGGCGGCAGAAACGTACGGATTCATCATCGCTTCGTCATATTCCCGGATCTTCTCCTGCCGCCTGGCTGCCGGGTCTTCCGCTGCCCTGATCTCTTTGGAGAAAATAATGTTGGCAGCGCCTTCCGCACCCATGACCGCGATTTCGGAACCCGGCCAGGCATAAACCGCATCTGCCCCCAAGGAGCGGGCACACATCCCGATATAGGCCCCGCCATACGCCTTGCGCAGAATCACGGTGACCATGGGTACGGTGGCTTCGCTGTAGGCATACAGCATCTTGGCCCCATGCCGGATGATGCCGCCGTATTCCTGGTCTTTGCCGGGCAGGAAACCCGGTACATCGACCAGCGTCAGCAGAGGGATGTTGAACGCGTCGCAGGTCCGGATAAACCGGGCGGCCTTGTCACTGGCATTGATGTCCAGGCAGCCTGCCATGAAGCTGGGCTGGCTGGCAATCACACCGACCGATTTTCCGTTCATGCGGATCAGGGCCGTGATGATGTTCCTGGCATAGTCCTGCTGGACTTCCAGATACTGCCCGCTGTCTGCCAGAGCCTGTACGACTTCTTTCATGTCATAGGCCCTGGCGGGATTCTCCGGCACCAGCTCATTCAGTTTCTCATCTTCCCGGTTCGGGTCATCTGAACAGGCACAGACCGGCGGCAGTTCATTATTGTTTGAGGGCAGATAGCTGAGCAGTTCCCGGATCTTCGCCAGACATTCGTCTTCACTGACACAGGAGAAATGAGCACAGCCGGACGTCTTGTTATGCACAGCGGCACCGCCCAGTGCCTCAGCCGTGATTTCTTCACCGGTGACCGCCTTGATGACAGCCGGGCCGGTAATATACATCTGCCCGGTTCCCTGCACCATGAAGACAAAGTCGGTCAGGGCAGGAGAATACACCGCACCGCCGGCACAGGGTCCCATGATTACACTGATCTGAGGAATCACGCCGGAGGCGATGGTATTGTTATGGAAAATCCTGCCGAAGCCATTGAGGGCATCCACACCCTCCTGAATCCGGGCACCGCCGGAGTCATTGATGGAAATCATCGGTGCTCCCACCTTCAGCGCAGCTTCCTGACACTGACAGATCTTCTCGGCATGCATTTCTCCCAGCGTACCGCCCATGACCGTGAAATCCCGGGAAGAGACGAAGACCAGTCTCCCATCGATCGTTCCGTGTCCGGTTACGACGCCGTCGCCAGGCACTTTTTTCCTGTCCATGCCAAAGCTGGTGCAGCGGTGCTGAATGAAGAGACCGGTTTCCACAAAGGAACCCGGATCCAGCAGCTTTTCGATTCTTTCCCGGGCGGTCAGCTTGCCCCTGGCGTGCTGCCTGTCTATGGCCTGCTGCCCACCGCCTGCCAGCAGCGTTTCCCGACGCTGCCGCAGATCTTCCTCTGCCGCCCGGCTCATAAGGCCTCCAGATCGGCCAGTGTGCCAAGCGTGATGGTTCTGGCTTGGGGCAGGGTTCTTCTGATCAGTTTGGTCAGCACATTGCCCGGTCCGATCTCAACAAACGTATCGATGCCCTGCTCCTGCATCTTCTGCAGGGTACGGATCCACTGTACGCTGTGGCACAGCTGATGCATCAGCTCGGCGCGGATGGCATCCGGATCATCCTTCAGCAGAGAGGCATCCGTATTGGCTATTACCGGAATTCTGGCGGCCTGCACCGGTGTCTTCTGAATTTCCTCATTCAGTCCCTCCTGGGCATCGGCCATCAGCGGCGAATGAAAGGCCCCGGCCACCTGCAGGGGAACGGTGAACTTTGCGCCTGCCTCGTTCATGGCATCAGCGGCAGCGTCTACTTTTGCGGTTTCCCCGCTGATGATGATCTGGCCGGGGCAGTTATAATTGGCCACCGTGACACCATAGCGGCTGGCGATTGCTTCGACTTTTTCCGTTGTCAGCCCGATGACGGCTGCCATCGTGCCCGGATGGGCATCCGCCGCCTTCTGCATCAGTTCGCCTCTGCGCCGGGCAAGTTTTACCGCATCTTCAAAGCGCAGTGAACCAGCTGCGGTCAGTGCCGTGTACTCGCCAAGGCTGTGACCGGCCAGCAGAGCCGGTTCTGAAAGAGCATCCGGCCGCAGTTCCTTCAATGCCGCCAGTACTGCGATGCTTGCCGTCAGCAAGGCGGGCTGGGCATTATCCGTCCGATTCAGCGTCTCCTGTTCGCCCGCAAAGATCAGTCCGCTCAGGGAAAATCCCAGCGCTGCGTCTGCCCGTTCAAACACTTCCCTGGCTTTCGGCGAATGGTCATACAGATCTTTCCCCATTCCGATCGCCTGCGAGCCCTGGCCAGGAAAAACAAATGCTGTCCTGCTCATGATTCACACTTCCTTTATCTTTTCCAAAATGCAATGCTGAAGCTCTGGCTTTACGCTAGCACACACAGAAAAAGCATCTTAAGAACAGATTTCCGGTTTTTGTATGATAATGTGCAGAACAAAAATCATTCCCGCCGCTCGGCTATGACAAAGGCAAAGGCATAATCCTGCTCATGTGAGATGGAAAGATGCAGATCGGTGATTCCTGCTTCATCCAGCAGTTTCTGCAGCTCTGCACCGATGACGATATGGGGACTGCCGTCTTTGGCATGTTTTGTTTCCACAATGCGGAAGTCAAAGATTTTTTCCTTCGTATGGGAGGCGACCGCCTTGAACACGGCTTCCTTGACCGCAAAGACAGAAGCGTAATATTCCGCTTTGCTGTTCGCTGCTGAAGCCTCCTTCCGTTCTCCCTCACTGAAGGTATTCTCTTCAAAAGCATCTGCCGTTTCCAGAATATGACTCATTTCCGGTATGTACACCAGATCTATGCCGATCCCGATGATCATTTTCCGGCCCTCCCTTCCTGAGTGCGGAACAGATCCCGCACCGCCCTGGCAAATTCTGCCGGCTGGTCATATGCGCCATGATGAGAACCTGGCAGAATGACCAGAGGCAGAGCAGTTCTTCTGGCAAGTTCCTGCGTCATTTTTCCCGTTATGAGCGCCGAACTGTTTTCTCCGATTCCGATCCAGGCATCAGCCAGGCCGGCCAGCTTTTCATAGTGCGGATGACTGTGCAGCAGAGGAATCAGTTCCCGGGACAGAAAGACCCGGTAATTTTTCATCAGATGCGCGATTTCCTCTGCCGTTGCCGGGAAAGCATCTTTTTCCCGCGGGCCCAGAATCTCCAGAACGGAAAGAGCTGCCTGATAGAAATGATGCAGAGACAGGCTGCGCAGAACGGACTGCATCAGCCGGTTAAAGACTGTATCCTCGGCAGCCAGATCCGGCAGAAACGGCTCATACAGCAGGCAGCCCTGCACAAGAGCCGGCTTCGTTTCCAGATACCGCATGACCGGGTCGCAGCCCGCTGAATGGGCCACGATCCGGCAGGGTCCGATGCGTTCTGTCAGGATGTGTATATCCTCCTGCTGCATCTTCAGCGACCTGCCTTCAGATACCCGGTTGCGCCCATATCCCCGGCGGTCGAAGGTGACCACCTGATACCACTGCGAAAGAACCTGAGCGGTCCGGGAGAAATAATCCGCGTCCACACAGGCCCCGTGCACCAGCAGGACGGTCTGTCCTGCCTCACCATAGGTGCGGCAGCAAAGCGTCCCGCTGTGTACGGGACAGTACCACTGCCGATAAGATTCATTTGTCTGGTTCATTTTTTCATGATAGATATCATGCATGCGTGAATCCCGGCAGCGGCCGGCCTGAAAGCAGAAATCCTGCTGATCAGCAGAATGACGGCATGGTCCTGCCGGTATTCTTATTTGTTGAACACCACGGGATACAGCGCATCGCTGAAGGTATGCACAATGGCATCAAACTCCTGCTGCGATTCCCGGAACCCCCTCTTCACCCAGGCCTGGATCAGGCCGAATTCCAGTCCGCCCAGACCGGCCGCCACATATTCTTCCGGCAGGTTCAGATATTCACTGACAGAACTGAGATGCCAGCATTCCCGGATGGTCTGGTAAAGACGCTGTTCAAAAGTCGGATCTCCGTTTTCGCTCATCAGCAGGGTCAGTTCCTTTCCATGGTCAGCCAGATATTTCGAGATAACGTCGGAATGCGGGACATTCCCCTCTTTCAGACCGTTCTTCCGGATCCAGTCCGGCGTTGTCTTCAGCTCGATCCGGCGGACGTTCTCCAGCAGATCGTCCTCGATTTTTCCGACCAGGTCTTCCTTGCTCAGGTAGTGGTAATAGAAAGTCGTTCTTCCGATTCCTGCCTTCTGACAGATATCCATCACATTGAAATGATCATAGCCGCGTTTTTCGAGCAGTTCAAAAAAAGCTGTCCGGATGTATTTTTCCGTTTCTCTGAATCTTTCATCATTCTTGTTCATATGGCCAGTACCTCCGCCGGCTGATTTGAACGAATTTCCTGAATCAGTACTAAAGATTGCTGTCCTGAAATTGTAATTTGTGGTTAAAGAAGAAAACGCTTGCAGCATTATCATATTTTCTTCTCATCCATTTTGCAAAAGGATCATGCGACAGCACCGGTGTCTGAATTCACAGAAAGGAGTGCCGTTTTTATGGCTGACAATTCTTTGGAGAAACAGTTTCTGACCCAGGCTTCGAAGCTCCTCCGCGTACCGGAGAACAAGCTTTCTGCGTCGACCAGCTTCGATACGGATCTGTATACGACTTCCCTGCACTTCTACGGCATGATGTCGATCGTCAGCAAGCTGACAGGGAAGAAGGTTACCTATCCCCAGATCAAAGCCTGCCATACAATCGGCGACGTTCTGAACCTGATGGGCAGCCTGGAAAGCCCGCAGGACAGCAGTAAGCAGTAAAGGAGGAAAACTAGGAAACTATGGGTAAAGCAGCACGCAGCGTTTCCATCATCGGTGTCGGCTGCACCGTCATCGGCGACGTCCGCAAGAGCAAGGAAATCAAGGATTATACGGAACGTGAGCTGTTTGCGGAAGCCTGCATGAATGCCATGGAAGACGCGGGCATCAGCCCCAAGGAAATCGACGCCTTCTATGTGGGCATCAGCGGTCCGAACTATGATGCCAAGATCAAGAGCGCCTCGCCTCAGTTCGGGCAGTGGATCGGCATGAAGGGAAAGCCTTCTCTGTTCCATGACGAAGGATGCGGAACCGCCTGCTTCGGTCTGGAAGCTGCCGTCAACGCCATTGCCTCAGGCCGCTATGACTGCATCATCAGCGGCTCCGTCAATGTCAACACCTGTGTCCCGGTCAAGGGCTGCTATCCGCCGTTTGTCCGCGGTCCGCAGTCCAATGACGCCCTCTGGGACAGCGTCTGGTCGGCAGCCGATCCGGCTTATGACAAGCCGGGCTATGGCGGCGGCGGGGCACTGGATGCCGATGTCGTCGACTACTGTGTCAAGAATCATGTCACGCTGCAGCAGATGGATGATGCCTATGTGAACTTCCTGCTGGGCAAGCGGAAGGAAGCGGTCATGAACCCGATTGCCGTCACCTGCAACATTTCCTTTGAAGAGGAAGCGAAGATGATGGGCTTCTCGGATCCGCACGATTACCTCAAGAGCGAAACCTTCAACCCCCGCATGGGAACCACCCTGCGGGCCAGATACATCGGTCAGACCAACGTCGATGCCGGAGCAGCCGTCATCGTCTGTGCAACCGAGCTGGCCGGGAAGTACCGCAAGGAACCGATTGAGGTGGCCGGCATCACGACCTCTACCTGCCTGGCGACCGGCCTGGCTGAATCGCCGGTGCCTTACAACGTCCAGATGTTCCAGGAGTGCTACCGGCAGGCCGGGATCACCGATCCCTACCATGAGATTCAGCTGATGAGCATTCATGACTGCCCGATCAATGTCATCGTTCCGGTTGCCGAGGCAGCCGGCTATCTGAAGACCGGTGAAGGCTGGAAGGACATGCTCAACGGCGAACTCAACTACAACGGCTCCAGGCCGATCAACACCAGCGGCAGCCGTACGCAGACCGGACATCCTCGTTCCGCCGCCTTCAACATCGAGCTGCGGGAATGCGTCCAGCAGATGCGCGGCGAATCCGGCGACCGGCAGGTCCGGGAGATTCCGAAGGCTGCAGCGCTGTGGGCCGGCGGCGCCGCCTATAATCTGGGCGCCTGCGTCCTGAAGAAACTTTAAGGAGGAAGAACATGGCAAGCATCGGACCTGTAATCAAGGAATGGTATGACTATCTGAATCAGGGAAAAATGATGGGCATGAAATGCCAGGACTGCGGCAGCATGGAATTCCCGCCTGTCCCGGTATGCGACCACTGCGGCAGCATGCACATGGAATGGGCAGAGATTGATCCGCATGGGGAAGTCTTCGCCATCAACGCCAATTCCACAGGCATTCATCCTTACACCAACGAAGTGTCCCTGTCCGGCTACCTCCGTTTCAAGGACGGAAACATCTTCATCGGCCGGATCGATAACTACGGCGTCGAACAGCAGGATGAACTGATCGAACGGATTGCCAAGGAAGGCCCGCTGAAGGCGGAACTGGTTGTCGGACCGCTTGACGAGCACTTCAAGTATCCGTGGATTCACATCCTGTGATAAAGGAGATTGAACGACATATGAAAATGGATGGCAGTTACCAGATCCATCTTCTGGTGATGGGGCAGTTTCAGGACGGTACCATGACGATCCATACGGAACCGGATGGTTCGCTGTCGGGAACCCTGGCTGCGACGGATCAGACCTCTGCCTTCACTAACGGGGTACAGGATGGTGAGCATTTTGAGATAAACGTCAGAATCCGCGGAGCGGATATGGATCTGAAAGGCACGATCGACGAGAAAGGCATCCTGAATGCCGAAGCGCGCAAGGAATATCTGACCGTCATCGTGCGCGGAACCAGGGAAGGATAAAAACATGCAGAAAGCCAAACAGTGTCAGAGCCCGCGGATGATTCCCTTCCGGTCCTTTGACGAATACAAAAACAAATACAAGGACGTCATCAGTCTGGAGCGTTCCGAGAGCGGCGTTGTCACTGCGAAGTTCGTTCCCGATCCGGAACTGGGTGTCGCCCTCTGGGATTACCCGCTGCACCGGGGCATCGGCCAGCTGTGTGCCGATATCGGCCAGGATGCCGATACCTCCGTGCTGATCATCGGCGGCACCGGCAACAAGTTCATGGGCGTCGGCAAGACCAGTCTGCCGGATGATGAGGAAACGCTGCGCTGGTCCACCTACGAGCATAGCTACTACGATGGCTGCAACATGGTGGAAGGCCTGGTCAATGATGTGGAGCAGCCGACCATCGGCGTCATCAACGGCTGGGCGGTGCATTCCGAGATTGCCCTGCTGTGCGACATCACCCTCATGGCCGATACGGCGACCATCATGGATCCGCACTTCTGCATCGGCGGCGGTCCGCCCGGCGACGGCATTCAGATTGCCTTCCAGGCCTGCATGGGCTACAAGCGTGCCAATTACGCGCTGCTGACCGGCAATCCGATCACGGCCAAGGAAGCCCTGGACATGGGCATGGTCAATGAAATCATGCCGGCCGACAAGCTGTATGCCCGGGCACAGGAGATTGCCGAACAGATTGCGGCCAAGCCGAGAACCGGCGTCAGGCTCATGCAGCAGGTACTCCGCCAGCCGGTCCGTGAACTGATTGCCAAGGAACTGCGTGCAAACTTCGGCAGTGAGATGTGGTATCAGGTCATTCAGAATGTCCAGCATGACACCGCCTTCGCGGAGATGAACAAGAAGATCAAGCAGGAGTAATCCGGCTGACTGATCCCTTCATGCCAAGACTGCTTTCGGAGGACAGCACCTGAAAACCGTGCTGTCCTTCCGGACAGCAGCGCTTCCAGAATCTTCCCCAGCCATCCGCTGTCTGTCAGCGGATGGCTTTGTTTCCGAAGCACCTCCTGCTTTTCCGGCAGAGATGGGACAGCCTGCACGCATGTCTGATCTGCCGGACAGCATCTTCTCCGGTCTCAATCATAATATCCTTACAGATTTTCTCCTGGCGGCGGTCTTGATCGGACCGCCGTTTTTCTGATCCGCAGAACAGAAAAGAGCGGCGCACCGCTCTTCCGATTGACCTGTTACACTGCAGATGCAGTTGTGCAGAAATTTGTTCAGTTATGCAGCATGCGGGTGGAATTGATCACGCAGATCACCATGACCCCGACATCGGCGAACACGGCCCACCACATCGTGGCAATCCCGATGGCCGCCATGACCAGGCAGGCAATCTTGACGACGATCGCAAAGATCACGTTCTCCCAGACAATCCGCAGGCACTTGCGGGCAATGCGGATGGCTGTCGGGATCTTGGCAATGTCATCATCCATCAGGACGATGTCGGCGGCCTCAATTGCCGCATCCGATCCCATGGCGCCCATGGCAATCCCCACATCGCTGCGGGAGAGGACCGGGGCATCGTTGATGCCATCGCCCGCAAACGCCAGGGTTTCCTTGGGATTCTTGGCAGCCAGCAGCTTTTCGATCTCCGTCACCTTGTCCTGCGGCAGCAGCTGGGCATGATATTCATCCACGCCCGCTTCCGCCGCGATGGCGGCGGCCGACTTCTCGGCATCGCCCGTTAACATGACGGTCTTATGGACCCCGGCTGCCTTCATGGCCGCGACTGCTTCTCTGGCATTGTCCTTGATGCGGTCGGAGATGAGGATCGAGCCAAGATACCTGCCATCCCGGGCCACATAGAGAATGGTGCCCGGCTCCTGGCATGCTTCATAGGCCACGCCCGCTTCCTGCATCCAGCGGCCGTTGCCGACATAGACGGTTCTGCCGTCCACGGAGGCTCTGACGCCATGGCCGGCCTTTTCTTCGACCTGGCTCACCCGGGTCTCATCCACATCCCGGCCATAGGCCGTACGCAGACTGCGGGCGGCCGGATGGGTGCTGTAGCTTTCCGCCAGCGCCGCGTTTTCCAGCAGTTCCGCTTCCGTGATGCCGGCAGCCGGATGAATGGCGGTGACTTCGAAGACCCCGCGGGTCAGGGTGCCGGTCTTGTCCATGACCACCGTGCCGGTCTTGGCCAGAGCTTCCAGATAGTTGGACCCCTTGACCAGGATGCCCTTGCGGGAAGCGCCGCCGATGGCGCCGAAGAAGGTCAGCGGCACGCTGACGACCAGGGCGCACGGGCAGCTGATGACCAGGAAGGTCAGGGCCCGCTGCACCCAGGTGCCGAAATCCCAGCCCTGTCCGCTCAGGCCCAGGATCAGCGGCGGAATCACCGCCACGGCCAGAGCACTGTAGCAGACCACCGGGGTATAGACCCGGGCAAACCGGGCTGTGAAGTTCTCCGCCTTGGCCTTCTTCATGCTGGAGTTCTCCACCAGATCGAGGATCTGGGAAGCGGTAGACTCCCCGAATTCCTTCGTCGTACGGATCTTCAGCAGACCGTTGTTGTTCACGCAGCCCGAATAGATGCTGTCGCCGGGCCGGACATCCTGGGGCAGACTCTCGCCGGTCAGGGCGGCGGTATTCAGGGTTGAGACCCCTTCGGTCACGACCCCGTCAATCGGCACCTTCTCGCCCGGCTGGACGACAATGACCGTCCCGATTTCCACCGTATCGGGATCGACCTGTTCCAGACTGCCGTCCTCCTTCTCGATGTTGGCGTAGTCGGGACGGATATCCATCAGATCGCTGATGGACTTCCGCGAACGGCCGACCGCGATGGACTGGAACAGCTCGCCGATCTGGTAGAAGACCATGACCGCGACGCCTTCCGTGCTCTCGCCCAGGATCATGGCCCCGATGGTGGCAACCGACATCAGAAAGTTCTCATCAAAGACCTGATGGTTGCGGATGCCTTTCCAGGCCCTGATCAGCACATCCCCGCCGGCGATCCAGTACGGGACCAGCATCAGCAGGCGGAAAATCCACTCCGGCCAGTCTGTGAAGTGCTGCAGCGTCAGCAGGACGCCCAGCAGCACCACGGCCAGAATGATTTTCTTCAGCATTTTCTTCTGACGATCCGTCATCGCGGTACCTCCCTGCCGGTGAATATGATGTTCAGTGTCTGACTTCGCAGTCCGGTTCGACCCTCTTGCAGGCCTCTTCGACGTTCTTCATGACCTGCTCGCAGTCCGCGCCATCCTTGAACTCGATTTTCATCTTCTGGGTCATGAAGCTGACCGTCGCCTTGTCGACGCCTTCCACCTTGTTGGCAGCGTCCTCCATTTTCTGAGCACAGCTGGCACAGTCGACATAGATTTCATAGTTCTTTTTCATGCTGCAGTCTTCCTTTCTGATTTGAATGAACATATTCACATTTGTTCATATGTTTGATTCTATGATAGGACCCTATATGGTCCCTGTCAACAGGCTTGCTGTAAAAGTCCGGAAAAGGCAGAAAAAAACCGGATGATCACTCCGGCTTTTCCAGCTTCGGCTCTTCCTTCTGCGAGAGTCTGAGATGGCGGCCCAGTTCGTCCTCCACCATTTCATATTCCGTACCCTCGGGCTGATTGAGCACCGCGCCCAGCAGCGGTTCGATCGAACAGGCGGTATGCAGATCCACCACCAGATCGTTGTCGATATGGTTGAGATAGCCCTGTGTATCCCCGTCCCCGACGGCCCGCCAGCCGCTGTCATTTCTGCCATAGGGTTTTTCCCGCCAGAAATACTTCAGCCTGCGCTGGCCGCTGAAGACCGAACGGGTCATGATCATGGTATCCGTCAGGGAATCCGGATCGAGAAGCTTTTCCTGTTTCTGCTTTTTCTTTGCCATTTTCTGTTCCTTCCCGGCCCTGATGCAGTCCCTGCCGTCAGGCCGCTGTCTTTTCTATCATCTCCGATCTGTCCGTTTCCGGCAATGCCTGCCAGACAGATCGCTCGTTCTGTCTTCTGTGTCAGGAAGTTTTGGAATAGGTGGTCTGCCCCTGCAGAACGGTCCTGAGAACCGGTATGGAGCAGATTTCCGCAACCGGACAGGTATCGAGATCTCTGCCCAGCACCGTGAAGTCGGCTTCACAGCCTGTTTCCAGCCGGCCGGTCCGGTCCGCCAGGCCCAGAGCTTCTGCCCCTCTGATGGTCCAGGCGTCCAGTGCCTGGGAAACGCTCAGGGCCGCCTCCGGATTCAGGGCCCGGGTCACCTCGGTACGGCTGCGCCGGCTGACGGCCAGCTGAATGCCTGTCAGAGGCTGCGGGGCCTGCCGGGCGGCATCGGAGCCATCTGCAAACCGAGTGCCTGCCTGCAGCGCGGCATAGGGACAGAGAGCGGCAGCCCGCTGACTGTCCAGCAGACAGGCAGACAGAGCGGCCAGTTCCTCGATATCCAGCGAACGGCCATAGCAGTCCAGCTTCAGATCCGTCAGTCTGCGGATCTGCTCGGGCCGGATCAGCTGCGGATCCAGCAGGGCATCATGCAGAGGATTGCCCGGCAGAACTTCATCCTGGAAGACCCAGAGCAGCTGGTCCAGGGCTTCGTCGCCATGCGCCTCGGCCAGTACCGGCATGTTGAAGCGGTGGGCCAGGGATACATACAGCTGCAGATCTTCATCTTTATAGCTGAGGGTCCCGCAGGAATCCGGCTGATCGGCATAGGCCGCAGTCAGCACCGCCGCATGCTGCTGCAGCGGACCATCCAGCACCAGCTTCAGCGGTCCGATTTCAAACAGCCCTTCCCCCATGCCGGAAGTATAGCCTTCGTTCAGAAAACCCACATAGTCCTGCAGGTCGGTAAAGGAGCACTGTTCCTGCACACGCACCGCCAGACGTTCCTGATGGCTGGCCTTCATGAAGGCATCGGTGACCAGACGCCAGTCGGGCACCAGGGACAGGAAGTCATCACTGCCCGCTGTCGTGATGCCGCAGGCAGCCGCCCGGGCAGCGCCGGCTTCCAGATACCGGACCAGCTCTTCCGCGGCCGGTTTCGGCCAGGCCTTACGCACCTGCTCCAGGGCCCTGCCGCTGAGCAGACCGCTTTCCCGGTCCGTGTCCGCTGACCCATCATTTAATCCGGCCAGTTCCAGGGCCTTGGTGTTCAGGGTCATGTGTTCACCATCCGCATGCACCAGACAGATCGGGATCTGCGGATCGATGCGATCCAGATCCGCCCTGCCCGGCGTATCGTTCAGAACTGCCGGATCATAGCCGCCGGCAACCAGCCAGCTGCGGGTACGGACGGCCTGTTCCTTTTCTTCCTGCAGACGTTCCAGGACTTCCCGGCCGCTCTGACAGGCGGAAAGATCCGGCAGACAGGCAGAAGCCCCCAGTGCCAGAAGATGCAGATGGGAATCCACGAAGCCGGGATATACCCAGCCGCCCTGCAGGTCGATGATGTTGTCCTGCGGGGCTTTATGCTGCAGAATGTCCTGATCGCTGCCGAAGCGCAGGAACACCCCGTCAGAAACCAGAAAGGCGCTTTCCCGGCGCCGGCTGATATGAGCATGAATATAGGCGGTTGCCATGTGTTTTCTTTTCCAGTCCTGCTCTATTATAGCCGGAACAGGCAGGCATCACAAAAGGACCTGCCCGTTGGACAGGTCCCAGGGTGAGGAAACGGTTATTTCTTGATGGTGATGCCCTTATGCGGCTCGGTCAGCTTCATGGGATCCAGGATCTCCGAAAGCTCTTCGTCGCTCATGCCGCATTCCTTTCTGGCCAGTTCACGCACCGGCACATTGGTCTTCAGGGATTCCTTGGCAATGGAAGCCGCCTTCTGATAGCCGATATACGGAGCCAGGGCGGTGACGATGCCGACACTCTGCTCCATCAGGTACTCGCAGCGTTCCTTGTTGGCAGTGATGCCGTTGATGCAGTGTTCGACCATGGTATCTGCGGCATTGGCCAGCAGATCGATGGACTGGAACAGGCAGTAGAAGGTCACCGGCTCAAACGCATTCAGTTCCAGCTGGCCGGCCTCGACCGCCATGGAAATCGTCACATCGTTGCCGACGATCTTGAAGCAGGCCTGGTTCATGACTTCCGGAATGACCGGATTGACCTTGCCCGGCATGATGGAGGAACCGTTCTGCATGGCCGGCAGATGAATCTCATTGAGACCCGTGCGCGGCCCGGAGGACAGCAGACGCAGGTCGTTGGCAATCTTGGAGCAGGCCAGCGAGGCGTCCTTGACCGCCGAGGATACCGCCGCGAAGCTGTCGGTATGCATCGTGCCGTCGATCAGGTCTTCGGCCTGCGTGAACTTCATGCCGGTCAGCTTGGAGATCTGCGGGCAGATGGCCTTGAAGTACTTCGGATTGGCATTGATGCCGGTGCCGATGGCGGTACCGCCCATGTTCAGCACATGCATTTCCTGAGCGGCCGTCTTGATTCTTTCCCGGCTGCGGGCAATCGCATCGGCATAGGCGCGGAATTCCTGCCCCATGCGCATCGGTACGGCGTCCTGCAGCTGGGTGCGGCCCATCTTCATGACCTTGTCAAAGGCACGTGCCTTCTTGCGGAAAGCCTTCTCCATGCTGTTCAGCGAGGCATCCAGACGCTTGAGCAGGACCAGGGTTGTGATCTTGCCGGCCGACGGAATGATGTCGTTGGTCGACTGACCGCGGTTCACATGGTCATTGGGATGCACGATGGTATAGTCGCCCGGCTTGCCGCCCAGGTGCTTGATGGCCACGTTGGCAATGACCTCATTGGCATTCATGTTCATGGAGGTGCCGGCGCTGCCCTGGATCGGATCCACGATGAAGCTGTCCAGGTACTTGCCGGCAAGGATCTCGTCACAGGCGAAGATGATCGCATCAGCCCGTTTCTTATCCAGTTCGCCGGCCGCCAGGTTGCTCATGGCGCAGGCCTTCTTGAGGACGGCCAGACTGCGGATGAACTCCGGATGCAGACGCTGACCGGTCATATCGAAGTTTTCCTTGGCACGCAGGGACTGGACACCGTAAAGGGCATCCACGGGAACCTGTTTGGTTCCTACCGAGTCAGACTCAGACCGGTAGGCAGGCTGATCTGTGGTTTTCTTTGCCATGTTAACGTTTCCTCCTGGCGCTTCTGAAGCGCTTACATATTTCTCTCTTTACTATGATATAGAACAGTATTATATTCAAGATGTTAAATAAATATAGTTATTATAATAATTTTCTAATTAAAGGAGGGCACATGGTAGACATCTTTCATTACAAGGATCTGATCATCACAATCAGCCAGGAACAGAGCTTTTCCAAAGCGGCCAAGAAACTGCATATTCCCCAGCCTTCCCTGAGCGTCATGGTGCGCAAGATCGAGGAGGAAATCGGTCTGCCGCTGTTTGATCGCACCAGCAAGCCGATCCGTCTCACCGAGACGGGACAGGAGTATCTGCGCTGCGCCACCGATATCGGTCAGGTGGAGAAGACCTTCGGCAACTACATCGATGCGGTCTCCAACCTGCAGACCGGCACCCTGCGGGTCGGGGCCAGTCAGATGCTGTCGGACCTGGTGCTGCCCCGCTTCCTGGGCGGTTTCCTGAAGAAATATCCCGGCATTGAGATTCAGCTGACGGATGACAATTCCGTCGCTCTGAAGGATGCTCTGGCGGAAGGCCGTCTGGATCTGATCATCGACAATCAGACCATGGATGAGCAGATCTTCGAGCATCAGCCCCTGCGCACTGAACATCTGCTGCTGGGAGTGCCGGAATCCTTCCCCTCCGGCAAGAAGGCTGCGGGTGCCCTGAAAGGCGATGACATTGTCTATGACCGGGTGGACTACAGCCAGCCGATCCAGTTCGATATCCAGGCCTTTGCCGGCGATCCTTTCGTCCTGCTGACCCGGGAGAACAAAACCCGGCAGCTGGCCGATGCCTACTTCCGCCGGGAGAACTTCGAGGCCCGGATCGTCCTGGAAGTCGACCGGATGTCGACCAACTTCCGCTATATCCGCCTCGGGGTGGGCGACGGCTTCGTCACCGACACCCTGGTCAAGAACCTGCAGAGCAGCTGGCAGCGGGTGCGCTTCTTCCGGGTGCCCATGAGTGAAAAACGGGAGGTCTGTATCTTCTACAAACGCTCCCGTTACTATTCGCGTGTCATGCAGGTCTTCGTGCAGGAACTGTCTGCCTTCATGAAGGAAAAAAGCGAGTGATCGCTTTTTTTCAGGGCTGCGGCGCACCGCCGCTGTCCGGGGCTGACTGGGACTGTACGGGCTGGGCTTCGGTGGTACTGCCGTGTTCGACCTTCTGGCCGTCATTGAGCATGATGGTCTTGTCCGAGACTTCCACGGTTCCGCCGGCTTCCATGTTCTGCTGTCCGGTATGGAAGGTCAGATAGCCGCCTTCCAGAATGACATCGCCGGTTTCTGCCAGCATGCCGCTGCCATCGGCCTGGATGGAGACGATGGAATCCTCGCTCTGCACGCTGCCGGTGCTGCAGATGCCGCTTTCGGCAGCGCTGATGGTCAGCACCGCATCCGTTACCAGCACATCGCCCTCACAGACGATGCCGCTGCCCTGCTGACTGCAGATGGTCAGACTGCCGGAACCGGAGACGGTCAGGCTGACGGTGCTCCAGACGGCAGCCGTGCTCACGGCATCCGTACCGGCCTGGGTGCTCAGCGCATTGCTGGTGCCAAGATCAGCCGTCACAGTCAGCGAACCGGCGCTTTCCACATGGAGAGCCGGACTGTCCTGACTGGTGACTGAGAAGTTATCCAGCAGCAGCCGGACATCCGCATCTCCGGCCGCCACCGTGATCGAACCGCCGGAAAGACTGCCTTCCAGCACATAGGTGCCGCCGGCACTGATCGTCAGGACACCGTCTGTATAGTCTGCTCCGCTGCCTTCGATCGTTGCCGTGCCGCCGGAAAAACTGATCGTGGTGGCATTTTCCGTATCATACAGTTCCGCCTGCAGAGCAGCCGTCTGTTCGGCACGCTGCGTCGCGTCTTCTTCAGCCGCCTGTGTCTCGGTGGCACTGCAGCCGCCCAGCAGCATTCCTACTGTTGCCAATGTCCATAAAACCTTCTTCATAGCTCCTGTTTCTTCGTGTCACCCAGCGCGCAGGCAACCGTCAGATTGCCGTTGCGGGTGCGCAGAGCGTCCAGCATCTGCTTCTCCTGTGCTGCATCCCTGAGACGAATGCTGTATTCCAGCTGGTAGAGTGAACCCATGTTGGTGGTTTTCACCGACAGCAGCCGGCAGCGGCTGGTATACTGCTCGAAGATATCATCGAAGACATTCGTATAATCCAGATCTTCCGGGATGGTGATGCGCAGACTGCGCTCCTCGGTATCCCGGCGGTAGATCGACAGCCGGCTTAACAGCAGAGCCGAAGCCGCACAGACGACGGTCAGGAACAGGGCAAAGCCGACCTGTCCGATCCCGCAGGCCAGGCCGGTCGCCATGGCCAGAAAGATCACGACGATGTCCGAAGCCTTGCCGGGCAGCGACCGGAAGCGGACCAGCGAGAAGCTGCCCGCTACCGCAACCCCGACACCCAGATCGCCATTGACCAGCAGGATCACCGACATGACCACGCCCGGCAGCAGCGTGACGGCCAGCAGGAAGTTCCGGGACGGATTTTCCAGCCGCCGGTACAGCAGGGCGATCAGGACGCCGCAGAGCAGCGCACAGAGATAGGCGGTCAGTACGGATGATATTCCAAGCTGTGTGCCAGTTGTGCTGAAGATAGAACTGAACATATGGTTTCCTCACTTTCTGCCCTGCCATAGACCGGTCTCGTCTGATGCAGTACCTGCCAGGCGGTGCCGTATTTGGAGAAGGCAGACGGCCGGGCCTGGATGACGCTGAGTGCCCGGGCCAGCCAGAGAGGATAGCTGTCAGCTATCTTGATCTCCATCAGACAGTCCCTCGGCAGCACCAGCAGCCGGTCCCTGCCGGAAGGATGCAGGTGAAGATCCGTGATGCGCCAGCGGATGTTCCGGTCGAAGGTAATGCGGACCGCCGGATCGTCCACCGCCTGGTAGGCCACACGGTCATAGGCGATGTACATGCGCGGCTGCGGCTGATAGAGCTGGTAGATGTAGTTGAACTCCTGCCCCATCTGCCCCTGCTCTTCCCCAAAGGGAACGCCGGCCAGCCAGGCATCCAGCTGCTCCGCGTTCAGCACCATCCGGCGCTTGCTGCTGCGGCCGCGGTATTTCTTCTTGACCTCCAGGAACAGCGGATCGCCGCTCTCCGGATGGCCATAGGTACGGATGCGCAGTTTTTCCCGGTAGGCGGGTTTGTCCAGAGACTTCCGGATCAGCCGGTCGTCTTCGGTATCCAGGTAGAGATTCTGCACGGTATAGACCGGATAGGCATCCTTCCGGATGTCCTCCTGAACCAGCCGGCAGAAAGCCTCCGCCTGTTCCCGGGTGAGGTGATACTTCTGTTCGGTCCTTTCAAAAACCTGTGTCTTCTGTGCCATGAATCTCTTCCTTTCACGTCCATGTTAGGCAAGAGATTCGAATTTTCCTTGAATGGTACCTGAACTTTCGGTGAATTCCGTGCCGACAAAAAAGCGGCTGTACAGCCGCCCGCTTCCGTTCATGCTGGCATGGAATCTACCCATTCCGCCAGAGAATGCGCACCTCATGATACTGTTCGTTGAAGCCGATGGCGTTGATGACGGCCTGCCGGTCATAAGACCCGTCCCGGGTCACCACCAGCCGGCTGACGCTGTCATCGGCATGGTAGATGATGGCCGCCACGACGCCGGTAAAGGTCTCCAGGGGCTCTTCCGGACCGACCACATAGGCATCCTGAAAGGCGCCGTCTTCCTGCAGAATTTCCTCGACATAGCCGTAATTGCAGGGATAGACGGTGTCATCAAACTGCTCATGCAGGGAGCCGCAGGGCCGCTCTATTGTTACCGTCACCTGCCGGCCCAGCAGCTGTTTTCCCAGCAGGTACTCCATGGGAATGGTGGTCAGGCCCTGGGCGCTGATCGGCTCGCCGCAGACCTCAAAGCCGAAGTCTTCATAGATCTTCCTTGCCTTCGGTGCACTGTTTACTGTAATCCGGGAAACGTGGCGCTGTTCGGCATCCCGGATCAGCTCCTGCAGCAGGGCGTGGCCGATGCCCTGGTTCCGGTATTGAGGCAGCACAAAGCAGAGGGCCAGATGATCCTCGTCATCGTAGCCCAGCACACCCGTCATCTCCTGCTCTTCAAAAGAGGCCAGATAGTTCAGGGTCCGGCCCTGGTTTTCGATAAAGTCAAAGACCGCGTGCATCCCCTGTTCATCCAGCCCCAGGCCGTCGGTATTCAGAAACGCTTCCCAGGCCAGTTTCTGAGCCTGGTCTTTTTCCTGCGGGGCGAGCTGACGGATCTTCATCAGATCTCCAGCTCCCGGTCATACAGGGGCACGGCATCCTTGAGGACCTTGTCCTGCAGGTCCTGACTCCAGTCCATGACGATGATCTGGGTCTTGGGGGCCGCGGCCTGCCCGGCTTCCAGGATCTGTCTGGCTGCCTTGGCATCCTTCTTGTCCTGCTCGACGATCAGGGCGATCCCCTGCCCGCCTTCGGAACTGACGGCCTGTTTCAGCCAAAGCCGGCTGACCCCCGGCAGCTGAGCACAGGCGTCATAGACCGCATTGGCCAGTGCCGTGGGATAGAGCTGGGGTTCCCGGAAAGTCACCTGACCGCTGAGCGGCGAGGCCGCCTTCTGGGCCATGGTTTTGGGCGTCTTCCCGTCCGCCAGCAGCAGCGCCAGCTTCCGGGGCAGCACGAGGTTGGCATCCATGGGGTTGATGACCAGACCGCTGGTATTGGGCTGCATCTGCAGCATCTGCCTGTAATTGCTCAGGCGGCGCACGGTGAACTGCACGTTTTCCGGCAGCTGCTTCATCCGGTGGGCCTGGTCGATATCCGTAAACAGGGGCAGGAACTGCTTGCCGTCCTTGGTATTCAGCATCAGGAACTTCACGCCGGCCGTCTTCGGCAGACGCTTCTTGCCGTTGGCCAGCGTCACCGGCTTCACATCGAGGATGATCGGGGCCAGCAGACTGGCCTTGAGCAGCTGCTGGAACAGCGCTTCCTGGTTCTCCTCCGTCTTATTCTCCTTCACTTCGGCCAGGAGCTTCTTCAGCTCCGGGTTCTGAATCTTCTTCTCATTGATGGTTTCAATCTTTGCCATGTTTTCTCACCGCCGTCCATTATAGCAGGCCGGACCGGATGCTGGCAGAGACATCCGGGAATGACTATAATTCGGGTATGAAAAAGATTAAGTGGAACTCGCCGGTGATCCTCTGGTTTGCCCTGATCTCCGGCGCTGCGCTGCTGGCCAGCAAGCTGACCGGCGGTCTGACGAATCAGCTGTTCTTTTCCGTCTACCGCTCCTCGCTCTCGCCGCTGTTCTTCGTGCGTCTCTTCGGCCATGTGCTGGGACATGCCAGCCTGGAGCATTATGCCAACAACATGGTGATCTTCCTGCTGGTCGGTCCCCTGCTGGAAGAAAAGTACGGCAGCCGGCAGCTGCTGTCCATCATTGCCACCGTGGCAGTTGTGACCGGCGTGGTCCATCTGATCCTGCCGGGGAATACCGCTCTGCTGGGAGCCTCGGGCGTGGACTTTGCGTTCATCCTGCTGGCGTCGGTCACCGGCAGCCGGAAGAACAACGAGATCCCACTGACCCTGATCATCGTGGCAGTGATCTACATCGCCCAGCAGATCTATGCCGGCGTCACCGTCAGCGACAATGTGTCGCAGCTGACCCACATCATCGGCGGCTCGATCGGCGCTCTGTACGGCATGGCCCTGTCCAGAAGGAAAAACTGAAGATTAAGATTGCCTTTATACAGCTGACGTTCACCTGAAGTTCACATAGCCGACATACATTGATCCTTGCTTAACCTTAAGAACTCTTGAGGAAGGAGACTGAGCAAAATGAGCGAAAACGAAAAGCAGGAAATGCAGGAAAATGTCCAGGAAACCACAATTCCCGAGTCTGCTCCTGTCAGCAGTCCGAAACCGGCACCGCAGAAGAATCATACGGTGCTGAAGACCCTGCTGGCAGCCGTGATCTGCTTCGGAGCCGGCTACGGCGGCGCTGCCGCTGCGATCAGCCGCAATACGAATACGTCTGCCGCGGCCACTTCGGAGACCACGCAGAGCGCGTCCTCGACGGCGGATTCGGGCAGCACGCAGACCGTGTCCACCTCGGAAGAGGAAGAACTGACCATCCGGGAGATCGCTGAAATCGCCGCGCCCTCCGTGGTCGTCATCAACACCACGGTGACCTCGACGACCAGCGGCATCTTCGGGACGGAGAGTTCCACCACCAGCCTGGCCGGCAGCGGCGTGATCATTTCCTCGGATGGCTACATCATCACCAACAACCATGTCATCGAAGATGCATCGGAAATCCAGGTCAGCACCTATGACGGCACGGATTACACCGCCGAGCTGATCGGTACCGATTCCAAGACCGATATCGCGGTGATCAAGATCGATGCCACGGACCTGACGGCCGCAACAATCGGTGACTCTTCGGCCATTGCAGTCGGCGATACCGCCGTGGTCATCGGCAACCCGCTGGGCACGCTGGGCGGTACGGTTACCGCCGGCATCATCTCCGCGACCGATCGGACGGTCACCATCAACAATGAGGAGATGGATCTGATCCAGACCGATGCGAGCATCAACTCCGGCAACTCCGGCGGCGGTCTGTTCAACGGCAAAGGCGAGCTGATCGGCATTGTCAATGCCAAGGACTCCGGCGTGACCAGTTCCGGCACGATCATCGAGGGTCTGGGCTTCGCCATCCCGATCAATACCGCCTATGATGTCGCCCAGCAGCTGATCGAAAACGGCTATGTGACCGACCGGGCCACCATCGGGGTGACCCTGCAGACGCTGACGCAGGACTACAACGGCTATCAGGCCGGTGTCTACATTGCAGGCATCACCGAAGGCGGCGCTGCGGAAGCGGCCGGCCTGCAGGTCGGCGACCGGATCATTGCCATCGATGGCAATGAGGTCAGTTCCTATACCGAGATCTCCTCTTATCTGAAGACCAAGGCAGTCGGCGACCAGATCACGATCACCGTGGTCCGGGACGGGGAACAGCTGGACTACACCCTGACACTGACAGCACCGATCGTAACCAGCAACAGTAACTGATACTGATTCCGAAGGAAAAGCGGGAAGTACTGATCCGCTCAGGACTTTCCCGCTTTTTTCGTGTTTTCCCGCGGTTTCTTTTCCGGCCAGGCGCCGCGCACCAGCAGGATCAGGGCGATGAGAATCAGGGCCAGACTCAGCCAGTACGGCAGATCCGGCATCAGCCGTTTCAGCAGCAGATACAGCAGATACAGGCCGACGCCGACAATGACGTCGATTTTCTTTTCCCGTTTCATTCCGTAACCTCCTCTTCCGTGGTCTGCACTTCCTCCTGCTCAGCAATGCTCTCCGCCGCGGCAGTGGTCGCGGCCGGTGTTTCCGTGGCGGCTGCCGGCGGATCGGTGGCCGCCGGCGCTTCCGTCGTCGGCGCTGCTGTCGGGCTCGGCGTGGCGGTTTCTGCCGCAGCCGAAGTGGCAGGAGCGCTGGTTTCCGGGGCTGCCGTGGTGGCCTCTGCGGTCGGCGAAACGGTCGGTGATGTGGCAGGCGTCGGGGAAGCCGTCGCCGTGGCCGTCGGCGTCACGATCGGGGATGCGCTCGGCGTCGAAGAAGCCGTCGCCGTGGCTGTCGGGGTCGAGGCGTTTTCTTGCGCATTGTCGCTGGTACTGACGTCTTCTGTAAACTCCGAATCGGTCAGCGGGTTGATCTGGATCAGCCCGTCCGGCACGCCGATGATGGTCGGAATGTCTGCCAGCGGTTTGGGCCGGTCATCCTCGGTGATACAGGCATGCGTGCGGATGCAGGCAAACAGAGCCTGCAGCCCTTCCTGGGCCAGATGCAGTCCGTCACCGGCCATATAGCCGTTCCGGGCAAAGCCGGTCTCTTCATCCTTCAGCGCCTCGGCCGAGTTCAGATACTTCCAGTCATTGTCCTGACACATCTGGGCAATGGCTTTGTTATAGGCATCGATCTGCGTCATGGTCACATTCGGATAGCTCCGCTTCTGGGCGACAGGCGGAATGGAATTGACGATGATGTCGACAGAGGGATAGGCGTCGACAATGGCCTGAATCTGTTTTTCATAGCGGGCAATGAAGGAGGTGGCATCGGTGGAAGAACCATACAGATTGTTGGTGCCGAAGGTGATGATCACCCGTTCCGGCTGCAGGATCTGCACGGCTTCCGGCATGGTATAAAGGCCGGTGGAGAACTCCATGCATTCAAGGGTGCTGATGGCATCAATGCCCATGCCCACAACTCCGATGGTATTCTCCTTGCCCGTAAAGGTTTCCTCCGTATCCGGATCCAGGATCCGCATGAACCGGGCGGTATTGGAATCTCCGAGGAACAGGGTGCTGTCCACATAGTCCTGACCGGCATCTTCCGTCAGTGCCAGCACGGTATTGCCATACTGCGAAACATCCAGCACCCCGGCACTGGCATCATAGTCCTCATCACTGATGATGCTGGCTGAGGCACTCGCAGCGGGCTGGGCGGAAGAATGCTGTGAGGCAAAGCGCACACACAGCGAAACGATCAGTACCGCCGCCAGCCCCAGCAGGGCCATGCTGGCTGGCTTGATGATGATGTTTTTCCCCCGGACGCGGATCTTCATGCCTTCATTTTAGCGTACCGGCATACGGATGGGAAATCCGTAAAGTACAGGTATTGAATCTTTTCCTGATTGTTATAAAATACGGACAAATGACAGAAACCAGAAAAGAAAACGCAGAACAGAAACACCAGCAGATCAACTATGAAGGCGATGCCCTCAAAGTCATCGGGGATGCCTTTTACCGCGGCATCGGAATGACCGCCGATTACCGGCAGGCCTTCCGCTACTACCGCAAAGCCTGGGAGTCCGGCGGCAACGTCCGGGCCCTGGCCATGATGGGAATCTGCTACGAACTTGGCCGCGGTACAGCCAGGGATCTGCGTCAGGCCAAGCAGTGCTATGAACAGGCCAGCGAACATGATGATGTCCTGGCGACGGTCCGGCTTGGCGATCTGTACTGGAACGGCGCCGAGGGCATGCTGATGAAGGATCAGACAGCGGCTTCTGAATTCTATCTGGATGCGCTGGAGGAACTGGACCGGGAAGACGGCGGCTGGTATGCACCGGATGTCTTCATGCGCATCGGCCGATGCCTGGAAAACGGGGTCGGTGCCGCCCGGGATGCCCAGAAAGCGTGTGTCTTCTATGAAAATGCGGCCGAAGGTTTCGCCAACCGCATCGAGCAGGGTGATATTGCCTGCGAAAGCAGTCTGGAAGAAGCCGAAACCCGGGCTGAGGAGTGCCGCAAAGCCGTCCGAAAAACCGAAGAGGCAGATCAGTAAAAGACAGAAGCTGCAGAAAACCTGCTCATGGTAACGAGGTTCTTCTGCAGTTTTTCATTCTGCCCTTTCCGTAATGTCCGGACGGACCTGTCCGTCCTTTTCTTCTTCCAGCATCCGCAGGATCAGCTGGCAGTACAGACGCTCGTCCTCTGTTTCCAGCCGCGTGCCGAGCAGCTGGTAGATGTGTTCCATCCGTTCTTCCAGCGTGGACCGGTGCAGATAGAGTTCCCGGGCGCAGCGCGAGACATTCATCTGATTCTTCAGAAAGCACTGCAGGGTCTGCCGGTAGCTGATCTTTTTGTTTCGGTCGTGCTCCAGCAGGCGTTTCATGCCTTCGGTGCAGAGATCGGCTGCCGTGAATCCTCCGGCTGCACATGCCAGCATGTAATCCAGCCGGATGGTTTCAAAGCGAAAGACGGTTTCCTGCCCGCGGGAGGACAGCGGTCCCCTTTCCACGGCGCAGACCGCCTTGCGGTAAGCCGTGCGTACTTCCCAGAGATCTTCAAAGGGATCGCTGACGCCGATCAGAAAACCGATTTTCTGCACCGTCGGGATGATCCGCTGCAGCACATCCTCCAGCCTGTTCTGCTCCCCTGCCGGCAGAATCATCACGATTCTTTCCTGAAACAGCAGAAGCAGGGCTTCCGGCACCAGATCGTGCAGGGTTGAAATCAGGTAATCCGGATTGACCACCGGCTTCTGTTCCCGGTCCGTCACGGCCAGGCATACCCAGCGGTCCGGATCGGATGTCAGGTTCAGGCTGTCCCGCATCGCCTGATGCAGAAGTTCATGGCTGACTTTCTGGCCTTCCAGCAGTGCCGTGATGGCGCGTCTTGCCGGTGCGGTGCGGCGTTCTTCTTCGCCGGAGAGGGCCTCCATGGCCCGCTGCACATAGGCGGCCAGATACGAAAGCAGCGAATAGGCAGTGCGGGTGAACCTGGTGCAGTCCTCCGTCATGGACAGGCAGCCGGCAAACTGATTCCGACGGTAGAAATTGATGCCATAGACGCGGCTGCAGCCCGGATCATGCAGCAGGAAAGTCTGACCGCCGAAGCTGTTTCTTTCCTCCATGATGTGCATGCGGTCGATATATTCCGGAGGAATGCTGCGGCCGCGGTAGAGCTGCCAGGGATGCTCCGGATGATCCTGCTCAGGCAGAACCGCACCCAGCAGATCCATATGCGCATTGACGACCGACATGGGATTGCCGATGAAGGGAGCGCTTGCCAGCAGGAACTCTTCCACATCTGCGCCTTCCGTGAGAAGATTCTGCAGCGTTTCTTCCCAGGCCTGGTATTTGAGAAAGACCGCCTGCAGGAGATTGAACGCTCTGCCGGCAGGCTGAGGTTTCGCAAAAGCGAGGACCGGACGGCCGGCTGTTTTCCAGACCGGAGGAATTTCCCCGCCGTTCAGGACCGGCAGACATCCGGCAGGCAGTTCCTGCGGTGCCGGCATGGTTCCAGAAACCAGCAGGACGCAGTGGTCCGGCATGTCCTGTCCGGCTTCAAACAGAGCCGCCGCCCGCAGATTCCTCTCATCCGGCAGCCGGCCGCTGCAGCGGACCTCTTCCTGCTGCAGAAGTTCCTGGCAGATCAGATGTGCACTCAGTTTCATACCGTTCTTCCTTTACCCCTTTTTTCTGCGGGGTTCTGAGGTCATAATACCTGCTTTTGCAGGATTTCAGAAGCCTTGGCTGGAAATTATCATGAAAGCAGCAGCCGCTGCTCAGGCAGCAGACTGGCCCTGTTTCCGGACCAAACCGCCGGATGAGTGAAAGATCCGCTCTTAAAAGCACAGACAGTATGCCGCAGATCCGCGGGTATTTCATGGGTTCTTCCGGCGGGAAGTCCGGAATGCAGGCAGAAAGGAAGAAAACGGATATGTTTATTTTCAAGGATCAGCCGGCCCTGGTTACGGGCGGCGCCAGCGGCATCGGACTCGCCATTGCCAGAGCACTGGGCGAAAAAGGATGCAAGGTTGTCATCGCCGACTACGATGAAGAGGCACTGAAGACCGTCAGCGACGGTTTTCCCGGCACTCTGATGACCATCAAGCTGGATGTCCGCGACCGGGAAGGCTGGAAAGCCGCCAAGGAAAAGATTGAAGCAGAATTCGGCCCCCTTGCCATCCTGGTCAACAATGCCGGTGTCATGGACAAACCGGGGCTGGCGATGTCCAAGTCAGGTCTGGTCGATTATTCGTTTGAACAGTGGGACCGCATGATTGCCATCAACCTGACCGGTGCCGCCAACGGCATCATGACCTTCGGCGGCGGAATGCGCGACCGGCAGTTCGGCCACATCGTCAATACCTGCTCAACGCAGGGCCTGATCCCGACAGCCGGCGTGCTCGGCTACTCGGTTGCGAAGAACGGCCTGGTTGCCCTGGGCGAAGCACTGCGGGATGAACTGGCCCCCAGCCACGTCGGTGTCACCAACCTGGTGCCGGGCGTAGTCGCTACGCATCTGGCCTGGAACGAGCTGAAGCAGGAAGGCGTGGAAATGCCGAAGTTCACCCTGCCCGGCGGCATGGATCCGGCGGATGTTGCCGCCATGGTCATCGACGGCATTGAAAACAACAAGCCGTTTGTCATCACCCATGGCGAATATGCTCCGTACTACAACGAGCGCGTCCTGCGCATCCAGGCAGCCTTTGCCGAAACGCCGGTCAGCGCCAGCTATGATCCGACCAAGCCTCTTGCTGGTACACGGGAATGGGCGGCCGGTGAGCTGAAGAAGGAACAGATGGAAGCTGCCGCAGCGGCAGAAAAGAAGGATGCCTGATGGTTGACGCCAGCCGTGTCATCAATCCGGCCAGCCTGCCGGAATCCCTGTGGCTGGGAAAAATCCCGGTCGTCATGGTGCATCACATTCATGTGCTGGTCAGTGATCTGCAAGAAGTCCGCCAGACCATCGAAGCCATGCCGGGCGTGGAAAAGGCTGAACTGCACGATGTGCAGGCCTTCAACGGCGAACTGGCCCTGATGGTCTATGCCAGGCCGGTCAGCGTGGAATTCATCCAGGTGGTCAATCCGGAAATCGGCAATGCCCGCCTCATCAAAGATGAACCACTCGGTTTCAATGCCCTCGACTTCCTGGTCAAAGACCGCGATGCGGCCGTCAATGCCGCAAAAGAGGCAGGTTTCATTCTGACGGGTGAGATGGTCATCTACGGCTGCCGGGAAATCTGGATGCGTCATCCCGGTCTGAATCTGAACGTCGAATTCATGACCATGCCGCCGGCTGGTTATGTGCCGGGAACAGATCCGGAAAAGGACAAGGCCAAAGTCTGGATCTACGGTCTGGACGGAACCGAAAACCTGTATTTCGAATAGATACTGTCCTGTTGCCTATCATGTAGCCTCCAGTTTCAAAGAAGACCCGGGTGCTGCCGGATCTTCATGCATGGCATCCTTGTGTCCATGCAGCAGATAAATCCTGAAATTTCTTCAGGATTTATTTGTTTTCTGCATGGTATGGTCTGTTATTCAGCCTGATCAGACACCAGCACGGGAAGCGTCGATCCGCCATACGGCATGATCAGAACTTTTGCCTGCTTACCCTGTTCTGCCAGCGCCGCATCAAAAGCAGACTGTACTGAGTCAAATGGTTTCATGAAGGCATGTCTGACCATTGCCGGTGCCATGTCGGATACCAGATAGATGGAAGCTTTCTGTTCCACCAGGGCAATGGCTGCCGCCTTGTGACCGCCCAGACGGAACTCCCGGTTCAGGTGATCAATGAGATCCTGCGGTTTTTCCGCCTCCAGCAGCCATTCTTCAAAGACCGGATTGCCATAGCCTTCCCGGCAGGAACCGACCAGAATGATCGTGCCGCTGTCCTTTACGGCATGCGCGGCATTGTCCAGTGCCTTCTGCGTCTGGTAGAGATTGATATCCTTAGGCGAACCGCCCTGCGAAACCACGACGATATCCGCCTTTTCGGCAATGGGAATCTGGTACAGCTGATCCAGATAGCGGCATCCTTCGCAGTGGGCCTGCACGGCATCGCCGGCAAAGGCTCTCAGAATCCGATGCTGCTCATCCAGCACAACGTTCAGGATGAAATCGATGCCGGTCATCTTGCCGGCTTCTTCAATATCCTGCCGGACCGGATTCGTATCGAGATTTCCGGCATGGGCTTCTTCCCGCACCATCATGCGGTGGTTGCTCTGAATGGCCTGCCAGGTAGAGATACCAGGCATGACCGCCTTAGCACCGCCGGAATAACCGGCAAAATAATGGTATTCAATATTGCCCAGGCAGATCAGCCGGTCCGCTTCCACCGCCGGCCGGAAGAGATCCACCGGTGTACCCCGGCTGGTGATGCCCACATGCACCACATCATCCTGATCGCTGTCGAGACAGCGGATTTTCTGAGAGACTGCTTCACCGGCCAGTTTGCTCTGTTCTTCTTTCGTCTGCTTACGATGACTGCCCAGGGCAAAAATCAGCGTAATATCCTTGTCCTGAATGCCGCAGGCATGCAGTTCCTCCAGCAGAACCGGCATGACCTCCCAGGTTGGCATGGGCCGGGTGATATCGCTGGTAATGATGGCCACGGTTTCACCGGGCTGAACGATCTCATTCAGCCGGCCGGTGCCGATGGGATGCTCCAGGGCATAACGCACTTCTTCTGCACCGGTCCGTCCATGCGGAACCGGATTGGCATGCAGAACGCCCAGGACATTCTCATCGTCCATTTCCAGCAGCTGAGACGTATCCCCGATGTTAAGACGGATCTTCATATACGGCCTCTCAGTCAGTCTGAAGATTACTTTTCTTCCACACTGACGCCGATATGATAGAAGCGGCCGCACTCCGGAACCAGAAGTCTGGAAGCGGATTTTTCTGCCATGACCTTGCCGACTTCGGCAAAATAGGCGTCTGTTTTTTCCCTGCCCATTTTCTTTAGCAGCATATCGTAATGCGCAGGAATCACCACCGGTGCATGGTACCGCAGGAACAGTTCAGCCAAAGCAGCGGGTTCAACCTGAACCCCCTTCACCCGTCTGCCTGCCTGCCGGATGAGCAGATCCGGATGGAATTCATCCGCTCTGAGGAAAGCGTCATTCCAGAAGGTTTCCCCGGCCACCTCCATGATCCGGAAATTATCGCCGGTCACCAGGCTGAAATCCAGGCTTTCCACAGAGCCCCAGATATCGCAGGCCTGATGTCCTTCCAGACCGACCGCGTTCTTTGCTATGTCATCGCTCGGCGCATAGATCCGGCCGCCATTGTTGTTATGCTTGGCCCGGTAAGCGTACAGGGTAAACTCCGGGAAGTGGAACATTTCTCCGGGCGTCGCCGGAATCAGATTGTCATAGGGAATATGATGGAACTTCATCACATCCATGGCGCAGAAAGCACCCACGATGACCTTGGAACTGAATTTCTTCACCAGATAGCCGACATCAATGTCATGGTCAAAATGAGCATGGGTAAGCAGAATATAGTCTGCTTTCTGGATCGTCTCCAGCCACTTTTCGTTATCGGTTCTGGAAAAGTAGGGATCCATCAGAATGGCCGTGCCGTCTGAAAGAATGATTTCATGGCACATGCCGCTGCCGTCAAAACCGCGAATTGTGATACCGGATTGCATCATACCAGTCCTCCTGTATGGAATCATGCCAATGATTTTGCTGTTACACTGCTCGGGAAATACGGCTGACTTCTTACGCTTTCATTATAGGAAGAAAACGTTTCCTCCCGCCATCAGAAAAATAAATGATTCATAGGTTTTGCTTATCTGCTGCCATATGTGATTGTTCAGATTGGCTGAAACCGGCAGAAATAAATGTCTGGTACGTTCTGTACTTTGCGGTCAGCCCTGCCAGCGGAAAAGCCGTCCTGTCGAGAACGGCTTTTCTGCTGAATCAGATCTGCCGGCAGAAGGGATCATGCTGGCAGGTCTGACTGAAGAACGCTGTCAGTCAAATTTCCGGCGGTTTTCCGCGTATTCGTCCTTGATCTGCTGCAGCAGTCCGTCGGTGGTCAGAATATCCGCATAAGTACCGGCAATGCACTTGGCCCCGACCAGCACGGCGGTATGACCGGCTTCGGTCTTGCCATAGTCCACAAAGGTCTGTGTGTGGGAAGAAGTTCCTTCCGGCACAAAGGCCACCCGGATGCAGGAGCCGGGGATTTCGTGCATCACATTGCCGAAATCCGTCGAGCCTGTCTTTTCCCGCGGTTTGGCAATCTGCGGGGCATGTACCAGTTCGGCATTCTGCATCAGCAGATCATTCAGCTTGTAGGAAGGAATCTTGTTCAGGCAGGTCGTGCCCTCTTCCACGTCGACCGAGACATCGGCGATCAGTGCGGCACCCTGGAAGATCTTCTCTACCCGCCGGCAGACTTCCGCCAGCGTATGGCCGGAGAAAGAACGGATGCTGAAGCTGCCGACCGCCCTGGCCGGTACGACGTTGGCCGGACCGGGCAGCTCTTCCACGGTATAGTGCATGCGCACGTCATCCGGGACATGCTCGCGCAGGAACTCAATGCCCTGGAAGGCAATCAGCAGGGCATCGAAGGCACTTCTGCCCTTTTCCGGTGCCAGGGCCGCATGGGCTCTGGTGCCGTGATAGGTGACCGTATAGGAGCGGGCCGCCAGATTATGCACATCGACCTGCGTATTGGGACCGCCGTGCATCATCAGTGCGGTATCCAGTTCCTTGAAATAGCCATTTGCCAGCATGTCGATCTTGGACCCTCTGGTCTCTTCGGCCGGCGTGCCGTAGACCACCAGGGTAAACGGTTCCCGGAAGCCATACTCTTTCAGAGCCACGGCCGCGCCGACGCAGGCTGGCCCCTGCAGGTTATGCCCGCAGCCATGACCCAGCCCCTCCAGGGCATCATATTCCGTCAGGATGCCCAGGGTCGGACCGCCTTTGCCGTTCTGGTAAACGGCCCGGAAAGCCGTCGGCCAGTTCTTCAGGCCGCGTTCCACCGCAAAGCCGTGCTGTTCCAGATAATCTTCCAGCAGACCGCTGGCAAAGACTTCTTCGCCGTCATATTCAGGATGATCATGGATCTGATCGTTCATGGCCAGAAGGTCTTCCTTCTGGTCTTCAATCAGTCTGAACAGTTTTTCCTTGTCCATGGCAGGTTTCCTTTCGTCTTATCACATCGGTCCATAGCCGATCATGTTGGCGATGCTGACCAGGACGCAGCCGGTGAGCACCCAGATGAGGAACCGCTTCCAGAAGAACTTCATCCACTTGTCATACGGAACGTTGCAGGCGGAGAGGTTGCCCATCAGGGCCGTGGAAGTCGGCAGGATGTAGTTGCAGAAACCATCACCGAAGTTGAAGCAGAGAATGGCAGTCTGTCTGGTCATGCCGATCAGGTCGGCCAGCGGGATGAACAGTGGCATGACCGCTGCCGCCTGGCCGGAGCCGGAGGTGATGAAGACATTGACCAGGATGTTGGCCAGGAACATGGCGGGTGCCTGCAGCCAGGACGGCACGGTCGTCAGACCGCCGGCCAGGGCGTGGATGATGGTATCAATGATGTTCCCGTCCGCCAGGATCAGGGCAATGGCCTGAGCCATGCCGATGATGATGGCGGCATTCATCATGGTCTTGCAGCCCTCGGAGAACTTCCGGGCAATGTCATTGGGATGGTAGCCGGCAATCAGACCGATGGTGATGGCATTGTAGATGGCTGTTGCCGCGAAGTTCTTCATGCCCCAGCCCCAGTTGATGCCGCCGACCACGTTCAGGATCATATAGCCGGTGAAGGCTGCCAGGCAGGCCCACTTGCGGCCGTTCATGGTGCCGAAGTCATCCAGACTGGTGGAACGGATCGGGTTCTGGCGGTCCAGTTCATACATCGGGGAGGCCTGGGGGTTTTTCTTGACCTCCAGGGCATACCGCGTGAGCATGATGGCGGTCACCACATAGTATACGGCGAAGCACACCCAGCGGTAGCCGATGCCGGAGTACAGCGGCAGTTCCGCAATCTGCTGGGCCACGATCGTGGTGCTGGTATTCAGCGTGCCGGTGGAAAAGCCGACCGCGCCGCCCAGCAGCAGGATGCCGACGCCGACAATGGAGTCAAAGCCCATGGCCAGGGCCATGGACACCAGCACCGGCGAGAAGGCAATGAACATGTTGACGCTTTCCACCGTGCAGATCAGCGCGAAGACCAGCATCATGGCCGGAATGAAGACCTTGGTCTTGCCTTCAAACTTGCGGGCAAAAATGGCCACGAACGACTGCAGGGCGCCGGTCGAGGTCAGCGTATAGAACGCTCCGCCGACAAACAGGATGCAGAAAATCAGATCTGCTTTCTTGATGAAGGCATTGACGATATAAAGCGGAATCAGGAAGGGATTGACCGGCGTGCGGTCAATGTAGGAGAACTGGGTCGGATCGACGACCTCGATGCCCTGGGCATTTTCCACCCGGACATAGGCCCCGGCCGGCAGGATCCAGGTCAGGATGACCGCAAAGAGAATGATCAGCAGAATGATAATGAAAGAGTGCGGGACGGCAAAATGCTTCTTCTTCACCTGTCCCCCGGAAGCAGCAGCTGTACTCATGATGACTCCCCTTTCTGTATCTCCGGTCTTTCGTAACCGGTTACAAGCCAAATATAGCCGGCTGCTCTGACCATTTTTTCGCAAATATCCGGATCTGAGATGAAGAAAAACTTCATTTCGATTAGAATGATGGCAGCAGGAGCTGATATTCATGGCCGTCAAGGAACAGCTGTATATCTGTACAACGGCGCAGTATCATTCCATCACCAGAGCCGCCGAAGTTCTTTATATTTCCCCTTCCGCCCTCAGTGCCTATATCCGCTCCATTGAAAAGCAGTACGGGGTCCGGCTGTTTGAGCGGCGCGGACATCAGATGATACCGACCGAAGAAGGCCGGGAATATATTCAGCGGGCCGAAAAGATCATTGACCTGCAGAAGGAAATCAACCAGGTGCTGAACCAGAAGGAAGGCATTCCGGTTACGCTTTCCCTGCAGACCCGCCGGGCAGTGGACATCATGTCGGCCATCCTGAAGGGATTTGCCCGCCAGTACCCTGGCAGCCATCTGGAAATCCGCGAAGAAGGATTCAGCGAAATAAGACAGTCCCTGGAACTGCGGCAGTCCGATGCCGCTCTGTGCAACGGTTCTCTGGAATGTCCCGGCATCAGCCGGCAGACCCTGCTGGAAGAACCGATCATCGCCTGCGTGCCGGCCGGCTTTGCCCTGAACCGGAAAGCCTTCCGTTCCGAAAAGCAGAAGGGTCTCTGCCTGCATTTTGAAGATCTGGTGCAGGAAATCCTGATCCTGCCCAAAAAAGATGAGAGTCTCCGCCACGTGATTGATGCGCGGCTGGAAGCGGAAGGCATCCGCATCGCCCGGTATCAGGAAGCCCAGAACTTCCTGACCATTCAGTCCATGATTCAGGCCCAGCTCGGCTGCGGCTTCTCCCGTCTTGGCTATCTGTCGCATCTGCATCGTCCCGGGGTTCTGTACTACTACGTCGACGATCCCTGCTGGAGCGACACCCTGGATTTCTTCAGCCGGCCGTCCTTCCCGGATGAAAAGATGCTGGAAAGGCTGCGGATGATCACACTGCAGGCATGCCGGCGCACTTTTGTCAGAGGCCAGGCTCTGATCTGCCAGCCGCAGGAATAGCTGTGAGGCGCGCAGCAGCAGAAGAAAAAGAACCGGGAAACAGCGCAGAAATCCTGATCCGGAACTGGAAATCAGTTTACCGGAAGACCGAATTATGGTAGTATATTTAGGCAACCAATCGGTACGCAAGAATACCCAAGTGGTTGAAGGGGCAGGCTTGGAAAGCTTGTAGACCTGTAAAAGGGTGCCAGGGTTCGAATCCCTGTTCTTGCGCCATGCTAAACTGAACCGCATGAAAATGCGGTTTTTGTTATGTTCCGGAGTTCAAAGTGAGGGAAAAATCTGACCTGAATCTAAAAACCGCAGGCTGTCACGTCTGTGTACTGTCTTCCCAGCCGGGTTTATGTTCAGCCGCAGCACTCAGGACCTGCAGGTCGAAATGAAATGAACAATATCAGGATCAGAACCCGTATATTTTTCAATGTTGTATCGATCAAGAACTGCCTAAGCATACGCTTTGACCGGATAGCCCATGATCTGCCGCGTATCTGTCCGAAAGCTCTTGATCAGATCGATCTCGTCATCTGACAGACAGCCATGATCAAGACAGTCGATCAGTGCCGCAAAATTATCGTATGCAGCGTTGCTCTTAAGTTTTTCTTTTCTGCCTGCACCCATTCTGTCTGTCCCTCAAGCTCATCCAACTTCTTCAATGTCATCATAACGGTACACTCTGGCAGAAGCAATTTCAGCGTTATCATGATTCTCCTTGCGCCTGTCCGGAATTTTCAGTTTTTCATCTCAGTTCAGATTCTGCATCTGCCTTCAGTGTCATAAGAAACCGCAGGCTGTCGGCTGCTTTCCATCAGAAAACGGAAGCCCGAAGGCTTCCGCTCATCTGTTCTGTTTCAGTTCTGACTGCCCAGCTGTTCCAGGGCAATCAGGGCTGCCCCGATGGAACCGCACAGCTGACTGTCCGGCGAGGTATGCAGCGGACTGTTCAGCTTTTCCTGCAGACACTGCACCACTCCCTGGTTGCGGGCTACCCCGCCGGTCATCAGATAGACCGGCTGACAGTCCAGGCGCGCAGCCAGAGAGGCCGTCTTGGCCGCAACAGCCTTGTTCAGGCCGTGGATGATATCTGCCGTAGGCGTGTTCTGGGCAACCAGTCCGACTACTTCCGACTCGGCAAAGACCGTGCACATGCTGGTAATGGTCAGATCATTCTGCCATTCCAGTCCCTTCTTTGACATCGTCTCCATGTCCAGACCAAGAGCCCGGGCCTGCATCTCCAGGAAACGGCCGGTACCGGCGGCGCACTTGTCATTCATGATGAAGTTCAGGACACTGCCCTTTTCATCAATGCAGATGACCTTGGAGTCCTGGCCGCCGATATCGATGACGGTACGGGCATCCGGATCCAGGTAATGAGCCCCGCGGGCATGACAGGTGATTTCCGTCACGGACTGACCGGTCACCCCGGTGGTCTCCCGGCCATAGCCGGTCGTCACGATGGCGGCCAGATCGCTTTCCTGCAGCCCGGCATCCTGCAGGGCCAGGGACAGGGCCTTCCGGGCCGTTCCCGCCGCACCGGATCCGGTCGGGATGATGGCCCGGCCCAGGATCTTCCGGCTGCCGTTCATGATGACGGCATCGGTGCTGGCCGAACCGCTGTCAATGCCGGCAGTATAGACATTCTCATCAGTTACCATGTCTGCATGTTCCTCCATGGGATACAGTTCTTCACGGAAGGCTTCCAGGCGGGTCTTCATCTGCCCGCTGGAGGACGGAGTCGTATCGGTTTCAATCTTGAGCACCGGCACGCCGGCATTTTTCTTTTCCATCAGATATTCAAATCCGTAGAAGTCACAGAATTTGATCGTGTGGAAGATCACACCCTTCAGATGCCCGTTCTGGGTGATCTACCGGGGACTGTGATACCACATCCGCATGCAGGGCAGCGGCTGGTTCAGCAGAGCCTGGGCATACCACACATAGAAGTCCCCCTGCTCTTCGCCGTTCAGCCAGCGGGTGCCGGTGCAGGTCTGATTGACGATCGGCACCTGACCGAAGGTCTTCTCGATCTGCCGGACCAGCTGCTGACCGCCATGGGCACCGGTAAGACAGATGTAATCCTGCTCGGGCAGCACCGGCGGTTTCTCTTTCTGCCTGCGGTAGGCGGCCAGCGTGGCATCTGGATCAAACGTCCTGCCGCTGAAGGCTTCATAGGCCTGAACCAGATCCTGCAGGGAGCTGGCCAGCAGCCGGATCTCGGCCTCCCCTTTCTTGTGCGGCAGCGGCAGGAGGTAGATGAATTCCAGCTGCGGATCCGCCTTGAGCACATCATAGATCCGGCGGGTGCTGTCACAGCAGTCCGTCAGCACCAGGCGGGTGATCTGCTTTGCCTTGACTTCCTCGATGACAGCCTTGGCAAAACCGCAGAGATTCTGGTGGGCACAGCCGTCGGCACAGTCAAAGTTCAGCGGGCTGGGATCCAGCCGCCGGACTTCTTCCTGAAAGCCGGCAAACAGTTCCACCGGGGCATAGCGGCAGGTTGTATAGATCATTTCTTCAGCATCTCCAGGAAAGCTTCGAGTCTTGTCAGCATCTGTCCGTCCCCCGCATTCATGCGGTCTACCCCGTCGCCGTTGAGCACCAGGGTCGGGAATCCTCTGGCTTCGAGTTCCTTCTTGATCAGGGCGCTGGCCCCGCATGTTTCCTTGCAGCCCCAGTGGCAGAACAGCACCACGCCGTCTGCGCCGGTCTGCTGTGCCATTTCCGCAGCCGCCGCAATGCGGTCCTGCACCGGACCGTTGTAGGGATTGTAGACCAGGCGGGAAGCCATGTAGCGGTACGGGTCGGCAGGATCAAAGACCTGCCAGTTGTCATAGCCCAGTTCGGTCGCCAGGATCTGCTGATCCGGGCGGAAGTTGAAGAGTTCTCTGACGGAGGCCTGCCAGAACGGATTCGAGTGCATCCAGAGCAGACGGATGCTGTTTTCCGGGGCGGCCGGGGCATTCTGATAATCCTGAAGCAGCAGCCGGGAGTATTCCAGAGCTTCCGGCGTGCCCAGCATGTTATGGACCATCAGGCCTTCATAAAGCTCCGAGGTCAGATCGGTCGCAAAGGCTCTGGTGCGCCGGTACGGCAGCGTCGCCCTGACATTCTCAATGGTCGCTGCGGAACGCTGAACCGCTGCCTGCAGCCGGGCCGGATCCATTTTCCGGCCCAGGTGCTCTTCCAGGGCGGCCTGGATCTCTTTCAGCTGGGCGGCCACATAGTCGACTGAGGTCTCATTCTTGGTATACGGCACATCCAGGTAATACTGCGGCCGGCCGAAGATCTGGGCCAGCGTGCGGAAGGTCAGGTTGTTGGCATCACAGGCCAGCGAGGTGTTCAGAATGCAGCCCGGGGCAGCCATGACACCGTTCAGGGCGGCTCCCATGACGACCTTGTGATAGCTGCAGTAGGTTTCCGGCACTCCGGCCGCTTCGGCGGCTTCGATGAAGGGATGCTCGCTGCCGGCGCCGTTGAGATAGGTGGAATACATCTCTGCACAGATCGGGTGCAGGTCAAAAGCCTGCAGCAGTTCACAGGGCATGAAGATGCTCACCAGAGCGGCCTGATCCATATGGGAGTAGCCGGCAATCATGAAATGCATGCAGGCCGAGGCAAGATACTGCCGGGAAGGCGGTTTCTTTTTATCCGGGAAATGATCCTGATACCAGCCAAAAACCCGGTAGGCCCGCAGAATCCACTGCCGGGCTGATGCCGGGTCTTCTGGTATCTTCCGGCCGACGAACTGGCCGAACTTTTCTACCACTGTGCTCATGGGTTCTCTCCAGACTGCGGACATCTTACCATGGATGTCAGAAATGCAGACAGGACAGATAAACTGTTTTGTCGATCAGGGACGGGTGCTTTCGATGAACCACTTGTCCTTCTCCAGGAACAGGTTCCGGCGCTGGCCCCGGATCAGGCAGACATAGCGGATGCCGCAGCCGCCGACCGGCGAAGCCCGCCGGCTGACCTCCAGGATCTTATCGATCCGGTATTTGCGGCCGTTGTCCCAGCAGAGATACAGCGGTTCGATCTGGCCGCTGCGCCGCTGCAGCAGCACGACATCCACATAGCGTTTATAAAGCTCCATGCAGACTCATCTTCCTTCCCTGGAAATAGCCGACCGGATGCACGGTGTGGTCCTCCTTCGGATTGAATTCCGTCAGCGGGCGGTCCATGAGCGTACAGGCCCGGCGTACGGCATAGTACCCGTACCGGTCCCGGATCTCCTCCATGGCCGCATCGATCTGCCGTTCCTTTTCGTAGGCTTCCTCATCCCGGAACAGGGACAGCTGCCGGCCGCCGTTCAGAGGGCGCAGGTGGCTGAGTGACAGCCCGAAGGCCCGCAGCGGCTGATCCAGGCAGAGCTGTTCCTGCATCAGACGCATGGCCCCTTCCGTGATCTCCTGGCTGACGGCGGTATAGCGGCCCAGATCCCTCTGACAGCCATACCAGTCCAGGCCGCTGGAACGGGCAAAGACCGAGAGCACTTTCCCCTCCATGCCTGCATCCCGCAGCCGGGAGGCAACCGACTCGGCAATCACATAGCAGACCGGCTTCAGTTCCTCCAGACTGCTGACGTCATGGATCATGGTCATCGAATTGCCCACCGACTTGACCGGCACCTGCACCGTATTTTCCTGGACCGGGCTGGGATCCAGGCCGTTGGCAAAGGCATGGATCATTTCCCCGGCAACCCCCATGGCTTCCTTCAGGAAGGAGACCGGATATTCGGCCAGTTCGCCGATGGTATAGATGCCCCGCTGCGCCAGCTTGCGCTCCGTGGCCGGGCCGACATACAGCAGATCGGCGGCCGGCAGAGGCCAGACCTTCTGCTTATAGTTCTCCGGCGTGATCACCGTCAGGCCGCTGGGCTTCTTCATATCGCTGCCCAGCTTGGCAAAGGCCTTGTTCCAGGAAACGCCGACCGAGACCGTCAGGCCGATTTCCTGCAGGACCTCCTGCTGGATATGCGCCGCCAGCTCCACCGCATCCCCGCAGGGATTCGGATAGTCCGTGCAGTCCAGCCAGGCCTCATCCAGGCCGAAGGATTCCACCTGCCCGCTGTAGCGGCGGTAGATGTCCTTGACCAGATTGGTGTAGTAGGTGTAGTCGTCATAGGCCGGCGGAATGATGAGCAGATCCGGACACAGCTGCCGGGCATCCCGCAGACTCTGGCCGGTCTTGATGCCGCATTTCTTGGCCAGATCATTCTTGGCCAGGATGATGCCATGCCGCTTCTCCTCATGCCCGCCGACGGCCATCGGCACCTCCCGCAGAGCCGGGTATTTCATCTCCTCGATCTGGGCATAGCAGTGATTGATATCCATGTGAAAGATGATGCGCTGCTTCATAAGTTCTCCTGCGGTTTCATTATAGGCAGAGATGTTGCACAATTCAATTATTTATGCAACATATCGGCCATCGGCATTTGCAATGTGATGCATTTTCCCTATAATAAGGATATGGAACTCAAGGAGATCATCCGGGAATACAAGAACAAGACCGGCATCAGCGACAGCGAGCTGGCCCGCCGCATGGGCGTCGACCGTTCCACGGCCATGCGCTGGAGCAGCGGCAGCGTGAAGCGGCTTTCTGCCGAGACCATGGAAAAGCTCAGCAGTCTGGTCGGCTATAACGTCGAACCGCTGCTGAAAGGCATGGACATTGCCGTCCGCCTGCCGGTGCTGGGCTATGTCAAGGCCGGCTATGACCTGTTTGCCCAGGAGAACTACCTCGGCGAAGAGGAGGCCTCGCTGGCCGACCGGCGGCAGGGCGACTATTATCTCAAGGTCACCGGCGATTCCATGAGCGGCGTGGGCATCATGGACGGTTCTCTGGTCCTGGTGCGGCAGTGCAGCCAGGTGGAAAGCGGCAGAATTGCCGTCCTGCTGATCGGCGACGAAGTCACCGTCAAGCGGGTGCTCTACAAAGGGAACATGCTGATCCTGGAAGCGGCCAATCCGGAATATGAGAACCGCTACTTCACGCCGAAGGAAATCCGCACCCTGCCGGTGCAGATCATCGGTCAGGTGCTGGCCTGCCGGACCACGTTCTAGTGCATTGCAAGTCCTCTGCTGAACGGCTAATATAGGTGAGCGAGAGGATTTTTTATGCTGAAGACAAGTGACTTTGACTATGATCTGCCCAAGGAGCTGATCGCGCAGACACCGCTGAAGGACCGTTCCGCCAGCCGCATGATGGTGGTGCACCGGAACAGCGGCCGGCTGGAGCATAAGCATTTCCGTGATATCGTGGATTACCTGCATGCAGGGGATGTGGTCGTCCGCAACAACACCAAGGTCATCCCGGCCCGTCTCTATGGCACCAAGGAGGAGACCGGCGCCCATGTCGAGGTGCTGCTGCTGCGGCAGCTGCCGGATGATGTCTGGGAATGTCTGATCGGCAATGCCCATGTGGTCAAGCTGGGCACGGTCATCAGCTTCCATGACGGCCGGCTGAAGGCACAGTGCGTGGAAGTGGAAGACAAGGGCCTGCGCAAGATGAAGATGCTCTATGAAGGCATCTTCAATGAGATTCTGGAAGAACTGGGCAATGTGCCCCTGCCTCCGTATATCCATGAGAAACTGGATGATCCCGACCGCTATCAGACGGTCTATGCCAAGGTAGAAGGTTCGGCCGCGGCACCCACGGCCGGGCTGCACTTCACGCCGGAAATCTTTGCGCAGCTGCGGGAAAAGGGCGTGCTTATCGTCGATATCACCCTGCATGTGGGCATCGGCACCTTCAAGCCGATGGATACCGAAAACGTCGAGGAGCATCAGATGCATTCCGAGGTCTACTTCATGTCGAAGGAAGCCGCGGATGCCCTGAATGCCGCCAAGGCAGAAGGCCGGCGCATCGTCGCCATCGGCACAACCTCCTGCCGCACCCTGGAGTCGGTCTGGAACCGCTTCGGCCGCTTTGAGGAATGCTCGGGAGAAACCACGCTGTTCATCTATCCCGGCTATACCTGGCATACCGCGGACTGCATCCTGACCAACTTCCATCTGCCCAAGTCGACGCTGATCATGATGATCAGCAGCTATGCAGGCAAAGACCTGGTCTTCCGGGCCTATCGGGAAGCCGTCGAACAGAGATACCGGTTCTTCTCCTTCGGCGACTGCATGTTCATCACCGATGAGGAATAAAGAGGAATATTACCGCTATCTGCAGCAGCGCAAGGCCCTGCCCCGCAGGAACTACTACCAGCTGTCGCTGCAGGAAAAGCAGCAGATTCAGCAGGACAGCAGGGGGCAGAAGCCCAGGCTCCTGCTGCATGCCTGCTGTGCCGTCTGTATGGGCTGGCCGCTGGAGTTTCTGCTGGATACCTTTGCTGTGGATATTTTCTACTACAATCCCAATATCTGGCCGCAGGCTGAATATCAGAGAAGGCTGGAAGAAGTGCGCCGGGTCCTGCAGGAAGAATACCCGGGGCAGATACAGCTGATTGCCGGCCCCTATGACAATGCGGCCTATACCGTGGAGCAGCTGGCTCCCTATAAGGACGATCCCGAAGGCTACCGGCGCTGTTTCCTCTGCTATGCCCTGCGCCTGCAGGAAGCCTTCCGCTATGCGGCTGAGCATGACTACCCCTATCTGACCACCACCCTGACCGTATCCCGGCAGAAGGACAGTCAGAAGATCAACGAAATCGCCGCCGGACTGCAGAGACAGTACCCGCAGGTGCATTACTTCTACAGCGACTTCAAGAAGGCCGGCGGGCAGCAGAAAACAGATGAACTGGCGGCAAGACGTCAGCTCTACCGGCAGGACTACTGCGGCTGCGTGTATTCCTGGGAAGAGCGCTTTCTGGAAAAATAAAAGCAGAACAGCATGCCTGCATGTGTTCTGCCTTTTTTCTGCTTATCGGGAAATCTTTGCTGTCTGGGCCGCAAAGCGCTGGCCATAGGTGACAAAGAGCTCTTTGAAGGCCTCCTTGTCCGGGCTGACTTCCACCGGCCCGTAGTGAATGACCGGTGCCCCGCAGGAGCCGCCGGAAGAATACACCATCATGCCGTAGACCAGCAGATGACGCAGGATGTCCACGATGGTATCCGAGGCACCGCCATGGATGTACTGCTCGGTCGCAAAGGCACCGCCCAGCTTGCCGGCCAGATTCAGCTTGCCGGCTTTGTGTTCCATCCACGTATAGAACTTTGCGCTGGGCCCGCCGGCATAGACGGGACTGCCGAAGACCACCCCGTCGCAGCTCTTGACATATTCCTCATCCACTGCATCGATGGAGAAGGCTCTGGCTTCAACGCCTTCCACTTTCTGCATGCCTTCGACAATGGCTTCTGCCATGGCTGAGGTATTGCCGGAAACCGATTCATAGAGCACTGCACACTTTGTCATATGTTTTCTCCTCCGCTCTGATTGTAGCAGATTTACTGCGGCTTCTTCAGCCGGGCCAGCACCGCCACCCGCAGCTTCTGCGGTGCCGCCAGCATGAGCCGGCTGGACATGCCCGGAATCAGGATCACCCGGCTGCTCTGGCTCAGCCGCACCGCTTCTTCCGCCGCCTGAGAGGCGCTGAGGATCGGACCGCGGGCCTTGGAACCGGCCTTGGCAAAGAAACCGGTCCGGACCGGGCCGGGGCAGAAACACTGCACCTTCACACCGGTTCCCTTCGCTTCCCGGGCCACCGCTTCGGTGTAGCGCACCACAAAGGCCTTGCTGGCATAGTAGCAGGCCGCATACGGGCCGGCCTGAAAGGCGGCTGTGGAGCCGATATTCAGAATCTGCCCGCAGCCCTGCTGCACCATGTCCTTCAGAAACAGCTTGGTCAGCGACATCAGGGCCACATCATTGAGCAGCACTTCCCGCTCTTCTTTTGCCACATCTGTTTCCCAGCTGATGCCGGACGAACCCATGCCGGCATTGTTAACCAGGATCCGGATGTCCATATGCAGCGCCCCGGCCTGCTGATACAGCTGTTCTGCCGCACCGGGCCGGGCCAGATCCAGAGGCAGCACCTCCACCCGCACGCCATAGCGGCCGCTGAGGCGCCAGCGGACATCCGTCAGCCTGTCCGCATGCCGGGCATTCAGGATCAGATCATAACCCTGCCTGGCATAGACTTCCGCCAGAGCCGCTCCCAGTCCTTCACTGCCGCCGGTGATCAGAACCGTCTTCATCCCTGTCACCTGCCTGAAAAAAGGGGATCACTCCCCTTTGCCGTCCAGGGCGTTGAGCTGATGGGTCAGCTCATCCACCACGGACAGATTGGAACGCAGAATATCCATCAGTTCGCTGGCGCCGGTCATATCAGCGCCATCCGCCGCATGCCGGTAGTACAGCTCCCCCAGCTTCTCATAGGTGCGGCTGATATACTTCTGGTGATTGCCGATCTGCGAACGCAGCTCCATCTTGCGGCGCTGCCTGTTCAGAAACGAAAGGCCCTGCCGGGAACTGTCCTGTACGGTCTGCCAGAAATCCTTCTTATCTTCACTCATGTCTGTCATCCTTTCTGCATGATTTAATCATATTCTTGACCATCTTCTCAATTTCCTCAAGCTGAACTTCCGGCCGGGAGGTCAGATCCGCAATGCCCCCGATCAGCATCCGGGCAAAATTCTCCGGATCGGGGATATCCGTTTTCTGCATCCGATTGCCTTCTTCCAGCAGGGCGGTCAGAAACTGCGCCGCTGCCTTCTTGGCCGAAACCATGCTGCGGAAGGCCAGAATGGAGAAATCGCCGCCGCTGGTTTCCTTGGACAGCTGGTCCCACATCAGCCGGAACTGCACGACAGCATTGTCGATGAAGTCATTCAGCCGCTTCTCATAGGTACCGCTGGCCATCTGGCTCAGCGTCTCCCGCAGCTGCTGGCTGTATTTCTGACTCACCGCTTCGATGACGTCATCCATGGAATTGAAATAATAGTAAAACTGGCCTTTGGCTACGTTGCCTTCCTTGACAATGGCATTCACCGTGGTCTGCACAACGCCGTTTTCCTGAAACAGCTTCTGGGCAGCATTGATGAATTCTTCTCGACGGCCGCGGGGATCATCCTGTGCTTTCATCCGCGTCACCTCTTCGGAACCAGTCTAACAGGTATTTGACCGTCGGTCAATTCTTTGCCAGACAGGGATCATGCTATAGTAAAGCCATGATTCTGCGCTGTCCGCTCTGTCATCAGGAGCTGCAAAAAGAGGAACATCGTTTTGTCTGTCCCAACGGCCATTCCTTTGACCGCGGCCGGGGCGGCTATGTCAACCTCAGCCTGCGGCAGTCAGCCGGGCATGGCGACGAAAAACGCATGGTCAGAGCCCGCACCGCCTTCCTGCAGACCGGCAACTATGCCTTCCTGAGACAACGGCTCGTCACATTGCTGAGTGAGGCGCATCCGCAGGTGCTGGCAGATCTTGGCTGCGGGGAGGGCTACTACACCAGTGCCTTCCCGGCAGCGGAGAAGTATGGTTTTGATCTGTCCAGAGATGCGGTGGCCTATGCGTCCCGGCACGATCCAAGTACCCAGTATGTGGTGGCCAGCAGCGCCCAGCTGCCGCTGAAGGAGGCGTGCCTGGATGTCTGTGTGGTCTGCTTTGCCCCTCTCTTTCCGGAAGAAGCTGCCCGGGTGCTGAAACCGGGCGGACTGCTGCTCAGCGTGCATCCCGGACCCCGGCATCTCTATGCCCTCAAGGAAGTGCTCTATGAGCAGCCCTATGAAAACAGTGCGCAGATCCCGGTTCCACCGGGCTTTACACGCATCCATCAGGAGATCATCCGCAGTACATTTCTGCTGAAACAGGAACAGCTGGAGGCCCTGCTGGCCATGACCCCCTACCTGCACCGCACCCCGAAAAAAGGTCTGCAGAAGCTGCAGACCATCGCCGAGCTGAACATGCAGGCAGAGTTTCTGATCACGCTGGATCAGAACCCGGAATGACCTTGGATTGCCCGGAAGGCTGCTGTGAAGCCTTCTCCGTTTTCATTTCCTGCTGTTCCTGTCATATGGAATGACGATATGCCGGACTGCCCGAAGTCCTGTTTAGACGGTAACGGTACTCCTCAGAACATTATCGAGAAAGGACGATTCAGCCTGATTTTCAGCCATTTCCGCGGCATCGGTTTCTTCAGAGTGTGAGGCTGACATCGTGCCTTTATGGATAAAAATATGCATCTATGCATATTTTTTACTGGTAAAAATCTGCGCTGTTGCATATTTTTTACCGGTAAAAATATGCATTCCTTTGTTTTCGAGGTATGATGACTGTAGATGAATACGGAAGGCGGTAATCTATGTTAAAGCGGGAAGCAGATCAAAAGCTGCAGGATTTCTGCAGCATCAGTTCTCATAAATGTTTAGTGGTGCGCGGAGCCAGACAGGTCGGCAAAACCTGGTCAGTCCGGAAGCTGGGCAACAGTGACCTTTTTGACTCATTTATAGAAGTGAATTTTCTGGAACAACCGGATCTGAAGGAAATATTCAGCGGAAGTCTGGACGTGAATTCCCTGCTGCTGAATTTTTCCGTATACATGCCGGGGCACGAATTCATTCCCGGAAGAACGCTTTTATTCCTTGACGAAATCCAGGAATGTCCAGAAGCAATTACTTCGCTGAAATTCTGGGCAGAAGATGGCAGATTCCGTGTCATTGCAAGCGGATCCATGATGGGAATCGATTATAATCGTCCCTCCTCTTATCCGGTTGGCTCTGTTGAATATCTGAATATGAAATCGCTGGGATTCCGTGAATTTCTCTGGGCACTCGGGATCAAGGAACAGGTTATCTCTGTATTGGAGAACTGCTGTATAAACGGTACTCCCGTGCCTGATGCGATACATGGGCAGATGATGAAATATCTAAGACTGTATATGACTGTTGGCGGCATGCCGGAAGTTGTTCAGTTATATGTTGATCAGAACAATATGCAGAAGGTAGATGAACTTCAGCGTGCACTGCTGGAAGATTACCGGAATGACATTGCGCATTATGCACCACCAGCTGTCAAGATCAAGGCGGAACAATGCTATTTCTCACTGAGTGATCAGCTTGGAAAGGAAAACCATAAGTTCCAGTATTCTGTAGTGGAACACGGCGGTACAAAGAGAAAATTTGGCAATGCTCTGGATTGGCTCTACAGTGCAGATCTTGTTATTGCCTGCCATAAAGTATCCTGTGTGGAAAGCCCTCTGGAAGCTTTCGCAAGTGAAGATGATTTTCGCCTGTATCCTTCAGATATCGGGATGCTGACTGCCATGTATGATTATTCGCTCAAGCAGATGCTGATTGCAGAAGCGGATCGTACAAATGCAAAGCTGGGGCAGGCAAAGGGAGCTATGTATGAAGCGCTTATTGCATGCATGCTGAATCACAAAGAAAATCGAAAGCTGTTCTATTATAAAAATGATACTACCAAGACGGAGATAGAATTCCTTCTCTCCTCACCCCAGGGCGTGATTCCCGTCAAAGTCAAAGCCGGCAATAATCGCTCCAAATCTCTGGATCGAATCTTGAAAAAAACCGACATTCCATACGGTTATAAACTGATCTCCGGCAATGTCGGATTTGCCGAAAAGAAGAGAACTATGCCGCTATATATGGCCATGTTCCTGTGAATGACAGAAAATGACAGGACCATGATTTACTGAAACATGGATACAGGTATATTTGCGCGGCTGAAGGATGCCATATCTTTATAGATGTGACATACATGTTATAGATGTGACTGCCGCAGATCGTTTTCTGAAAGTTATGACCTGTGCCTGCTATTCGTGGGAAAGAAGAAACTGAGAAAGAACATCTGCCTGAAAACCGCAGGCAGTCAGCATATATTGAATCACTGTGAGAACCGAGGAGAATCAATCATGTTGAAAAGATTTGACGTGGTAAAAGAACAGCATATTTCGGGCGGCATCATAAAAATCATCGTCGACAGAGAAACAGGAGTCCATTATCTGGTGGGGAGCGGTTCCGGCATAAGTGGAATGACCCCACTGCTGGATAAAGACGGCAAAGTGATTGTGCAGAAATAATCCCCATTCCCTGGTCATAACAAAGCATCTGAACCTCCGGATCAGTTCCATCAGGCGATGCGGCTGAATCACTGATGACGGCAGCGGACCCGGCCGGAAAAACGGAAAAGCCTGATCCCCTGTCAGACAGGAAATCAGGCCTTATGGTGCGCTTCAGGAGCTGACCCGATAGGCGGGTTCACCTCATTATCTGGGTCAATGTTTTATTCTTCGTAGATGTCGTTGCCCAGGGTATCGATGCCCACAAAGCACGGGAAGTCCTTGACCGTCATCTTCACGATGGCTTCGGAGATCAGATCTTCGAAGGCCACCGGCTCGACCTTGACGATGCTCTTGGACAGCAGCGCAGCCGCACCGCCCACGGCGATGAAGTAGATGGCCTTGTTGCGGATGATAGCATCCTTGACGGCCTGGCTGCGTCTGCCCTTGCCGATCATGCCGGTCAGTCCGTCATCCAGCAGCATCGGGGTATAGGGATCCATCCGGGTGCTGGTGGTGGGACCGGCCGCCCCGATGGGATGATTCCCGAAGCCCGGGGTCGGACCGACGTAGAAGATGATCTGATCATGGATGTCGAACGGATACGGCTTGCCGGCATCCTTCAGTTCCTTCAGCCGCTTGTGCGCCGCATCCCGGGCCGAATAGATGTCACCGTTGAGATACACGGTATCGCCCGCCCGCAGCTTTTCCCGCGTGGCCAGATCCAGCGGCAGTGTCAGTGTATATTTCATCTCAGATCACCATCCTTGCATGCCGGCAGACATGGCAGCACATGTTGACTGCCACCGGCAGACCCGCAATATGGGTCGGATAATACTCAATCTGCACCTTGAGGGCGGTCGTTTCGCCATGCAGGCCGGCCGGGCCGACATGGAGCTGATTGGCCGCTTCCAGCAGTTCATCTTCCAACGCCTTGTAGCGGGGATCGGGATTGCTCTGGTCAATCGGTCTCAGCAGGGCCCGCTTGGCCAGATACGCACTGGAATCAAAGGTACCGCCGATGCCGACGCCGACGATGAACGGCGGGCAGCTGTTGGGACCGGCTTCCTGAATGGCATGCAGCACGAATTCCTTCACGCCCTCGACGCCGTCTGCCGGCGTGAGCATGGCAGACTTGGACTTGTTCTCGGAGCCAAAGCCCTTGGCCATGACTTCAATGACGACCTGATCCCCCGGCACGATGGAACTGTAGATGACAGCCGGGGTGTTGTTCTTGGTATTCTTGCGGTCAAACAGCGGATCAGCGACGACAGATGCCCGCAGATGGCCGTCCGTATAGCCTCTGCTGGTGCCGCGGTTCACCGCTTCGATCAGCGAGCCTCCTGTGAAATGCACCTCCTGACCCGCCTGAATCCAGACGATGGCCATGCCGGTATCCTGACAGATCGGAATCCGCTCCTTCTTTGCGATTTCCGCATTCTCCAGCAGCATTTCCATGGCTGTCCTGGCTTTTTCGGTGGTTTCCCGGGCCGCCCCGGCCTTCAGGCCTGCCAGAATCGGCGGGTCATATTCCACGGCGATCTTCTGGAAAGCCTGAGCGATCTGGTCTTCCACCAGTGAAACATCAACGTCTCGCATTTCAGTCCTCCTTCATACATCTATACAGTAACAGAGCGCTGTCGGAAATGAAAGCGATTACCGGTCCTTGCACTGTCAGTGTGTGAGTGCTAAGATGGTTTAGCAGTTTCCTGTTAAGAGTGCTAAAAAAGGAGGTACCAGCATGGCAAAGAAACAATTCAAGGCCGAGTCGAAGAGACTCCTGGAGCTGATGATCAATTCGATCTACACCAACAAGGACATCTTCCTGCGGGAGCTGATCTCCAACGCCAGCGATGCCCTGGATAAGCGGTATTACCTGTCCCTGACCGATCCCGGTCAGAAGGCTGACAAGAAGGATCTGAAGATCACGATCGAGCGGCATCCGGAGGACCGGACCCTGGTCATCGAGGATACCGGCGTCGGCATGACGGCGGAGGAACTGGAAAAGAACCTGGGCACGATTGCCCGCAGCGGTTCCGCGGAATTCCGGGAACAGCTGGAGAAATCCAAGAGCGACAAGAACATCGATATCATCGGGCAGTTCGGCGTCGGCTTCTACAGTGCCTTCATGGTGGCCAAGACTGTCACCGTGGAATCCCTGTCGGTCACGGATCCCCAGGCCCATATCTGGACCAGCTCCGGCCAGGACGGCTATACCATCCGGGAAGCCGACCGCAGTCAGCCCGGCACCCGGATCACCCTGTCTCTCAAGGATGACAGCGACGACGTGAAGTATTCCGACTATCTGGAAGAATACCGGATCCGGGAACTGGTGAAGAAGTATTCCGACTATGTCCGCTGGCCGATTCAGATGGCCGTCACCAAGACAGGCACCGATCCCAAGGACAAGGACAAGACTGTCGTCTCCACGGAGATCGAGACGCTCAACTCCATGGTGCCGCTGTGGAAGAAGTCCCGCAGCAAGATCAAGCCGGAGGAATATAACGAATTCTACAAAGCCAGATTCAATGACTATCAGGATCCCCTGAAGGTCATTCATTATTCGGTGGAAGGCACCCTGTCCTACTCCGCCCTGCTCTTCATCCCGAAGAAGGCTCCGTTCAACTTCTACAACACCGACTTTGAACCGGGTCTGCAGCTCTATTCCAAGGGCGTGTTCATCATGGACAAGGCCAAGGCTCTGCTGCCCGACTGCTATCGGTTCGTGACCGGCCTGGTCGACAGCGATGATATCTCCCTGAACATCTCCCGCGAGACGCTGCAGGAAGACCGCCAGGTCAAGGCCCTGGCCCGTTCCATTGAAAAGAAGATCACCAATGCTCTCGAAGACATGCTGAAGAATGACCGCAAGACCTACGAGGACTTCTTCAAGGAATTCGGTCTGAACCTGAAGTATGACATCTATAAGACCTTCGGTGCTTCCAAGGACCAGCTGCAGGATCTGCTGCTCTACCGTTCCAGCAAGGACCATGCCTATACCACGCTGAAGGAATATGAAGAACGCATGCCGGCAGAGCAGAAGGAGATCTACTTTGCCTCAGGCAAGACCATGGCCGACATCGACAAGCTGCCGGTGCTGGAGAAGGTCAGAGCCAAAGGCTATGAGGTGCTCTACTTCACCGACAACATCGATGAATTCGTCATCACGATGATGCGGGATTATCATGACAAGGCCTTCAAGAACGTCAGTGATGCCGACCTGGATCTCAGCTCCGAAGCCGAGAAGAAGAGCCAGCAGCTGGTGCAGGAGACCAACCAGGATCTGCTCAGTGCCATGCAGAAGGCCCTGAAGGATCAGGTCAAGGAAGTCCGCATCTCGTCCCGTCTGGACAAGGATCCGGTCTGTCTGGTTTCGGAAGCCGGCCTTTCCATTGAGATGGAAAAGGTCCTGTCCCAGGATCCGGCCAATCAGGGGCTGAAGGCCGAGAAGATCCTGGAGATCAACCCGGATCATCCCCTGTTCCGGGCCCTGCAGAAGGTCTACCAGGCCAACCCGGCTGCCCTGGATTCCTATGCCGGTGTTCTCTATGACCAGGCCCGGCTGATCGCCGGTCTGCCGATTGAGGATCCGGTGGACTATACCCGCAAGATTGCCCAGCTGATGGTCAACGCCGCGGATCAGGATGCCTCGAAGCCGCTGACTTCCCCGGAAGAGGACAGCCCGTCCAGGGCCGTCCACGATACCGGCCTGGTCGATGCGGCCGGCATGCCGATCACCGCTGAGGACCGCAAGCCGGAAGAACCGGCCAAAGAAGCAGCGCCGGACGAAGAACCTGCGCAGGAAACAGAAGAGCCAGCCGCAGAAGCAGAACCGCAGCCGGATGCCCCGCAGCAGAAGCCGGAAAACTGACGGAACAAAACATGCCCCGATCGTTTCGGATGATCCCGGAACGGCCGGGGTTTTTGCGTGTCAGGGAATTCAGCGCCTGGCGGCAAAGGAAACAGGCAGGAGGTTCCCGCTATGGTTTCCACCCGAATTGTGTCCATCACCAGCCAGCTGCAGGCCGGCGTCGAAAAGCTGGCCGCCAGTGATGCGTACCGCTCCTACCTGCGGCTGATGTCCCGGCTGTCGTCCTACAGTGTGAACAATACGATTCTGATCTGGATGCAGAAGCCGGACGCCACCTTCGTCGCCGGCTATAAGACCTGGCAGACCGAATATCACCGTTTGGTGAAGCGCGGCGAGAAAGGCATCCGCATCTACGCGCCGGTGCACCGGATCCGGCAGACCGGGGAAGAAGATCCGGATGAGGAGGAAGAGGATATTCTCTACTATCGGGCAATCTACGTCTTTGACATCAGCCAGACCACCGGGCAGGAGATTCCCCTGCTTGCGCATCCCTGGCTGAAGGACAATGTCCGGGGCTATCAGAAAATGCTGAAGGCGCTGCTGCAGACCGCCCCGGTGCCGATTCATTTCGGCCCGATCGCCGGCCGGGCCAACGGGTACTATGATCCCGTCCGGCGTCAGATTCTGATCCGGGAAGACCTGCCTCAGCTGCAGGCCATCAAGACCATCCTGCACGAGACCGCCCATGCCATCCTGCACGATCCGTATCCCTTCCGGCAGGATAAAGAAAAAGACCGCCGCAGCCAGGAGGTGGAAGCGGAAAGCACCGCCTACATCGTCCTGTCGTATTTCGGTCTGGATACGTCTGCCTATTCGTTTCCCTATATTGCCGGCTGGTGCAGCAGTGCGGCTCTGCCCGAGCTGCGGGCTTCCCTGAGCCGCATCAGTACGGCCAGCTCCTATCTGGTCCGCCGGCTGGAAAAGGCCCTTACGGCTGCGAAGAAGACGGCTGCGGTTTCTTCTCCGGCAGCTGGGCCAGAACGACCGCCGCAAACATCAGAGCGCATCCCAGCAGCTCGCCTGCTTGCAGGGTCTGGTGCAGAAACAGGTACCCGAATACCGCTGAAAATACCGACTCCAGACTGAGAATCAGAGAAGCCGCAGCCGGGTCGGTTCTCCGCTGCCCGAGAATCTGACAGGTATAGGCCACGCCGCTGGAAAAGATGCCGGCATAGAGCACCGACTTCAGGGCACCGCCGATGGCAGTCAGAGAAGGCTTTTCCAGCACCAGCATCGGAATCAGACAGACCAGCCCGGCCGTCAGGAACTGCAGACAGGACAGCCTCGCCCCGTCGGCAGAAGACGCATAATGATCAATCACCGTGATATGCACGGCAAACAGAAGAGCACACAGGATCAGGAAGAAATCCCCGCGGGCCAGGTGCAGGCCGCTGTTCTGCCCGCTGAGGAAATACAGGGCAGCCGCTGCCATGACCTCGCAGATCCAGATGCTCTTTTTCACGTGCTTGCCCAAAAGCAGGCTGAGCACCGGCACCAGGACGACATACAGACTGGAGAGAAAACCCGCCTTGCCGATGACATCGGTATAGAGAATGCCATACTGCTGGCACATGCTGGCAGCTGCCAGGGCCAGGCCCATAGCCACACCGCCCTGCTTCAGAACCGGCTTATCCCAGGAACGGTCCTGCGTATTCTGGATCCGGTCCAGCAGCGGCATGATTGCAAACAGGAAAACCGCAGCGATCAGGCTGCGCAGGCAGTTGAAGGTCCAGGGACCGACATAGTTCATGCCGTCGCTCTGAGCCAGGAAGCCAAGGCCCCAGATCATCGCGGCAAGCAGACATAACAGATAGTTCTTGTTCATTGGGTCCGCCTCTCTTCGGCCTGGGCCAGGATTTCCGGATGCTGAAGCTGGCGCTCCAGGCATTCCCGGATATAGCCGCGGTGGAATTCGGTATCCTTCCGGGACGCTCCCAGCATGCCATAGCCGGTGCCCCGCTGGAGATAATCATCGCTGACCACCCGGTATTCCCGGTCCATCTGCAGGGGCTGGCCGCTGATCTCCAGCTGATGCGTATCGGCATGAATGCGGACATTGTGGCTGAAAGACAGGGTCCCCAGGACCGTGCCCCGGTAGCCTGCTCCTTTGCCGCTCTGGTGGATGAAGGCAGAATTCTGCGAGGCTTCATAAGCCTGCTGAATCTGCCGGCCCAGCCAGACGACTTCGGTGGGCATCAGGCCGCTGGGCGAGGTCTCCAGCAGATGAATGCGGCTGATTACCGGCCCGATCGGGCCGCTCAGAATGCCGTTGTTGATCAGGGCCAGATCGCAGTCCGGCGCCTCTGCCAGCATGCTGTCGCAGACCGCATTGACCGCGGGGCATTCCTGAAAGGCATCGAAGTCCAGCACCCGGCCGATCGTATACAGTTTCTCGGACAGGTTCCAGCGGCCCAGTTCATTCTGTTCCTGCAGCACCTGTTCACAGACGGGATCCGGCGGGAAGCTGTTGGGCAGGTTGACCGAAAGACAGGAACGCACCCGGAGGTCATCCGTCAGTTCCAGGGTCGTCTTGCCCAGCATCTGCCCATAGCAGCCGCTCTGATGGATCCAGGTCGAACCGATCTGCAGGGGCAGGCTCATGAAGGTATGGGTATGGCCGCCGATGATCACATCGATGCCCTTCACCTGCTCGGCGATCTGCCGATCCCGGTACAGGCCGGCATGCGAGAGCAGGATGCACAGGTCATACATGCCCGCATGGGTACTGATCTCATCCTGAATGCTGTCGAAAGGTACCGCCGTATGGACGCCGGCATGGTTCATGAATTCCAGCGGCCCGTTGATCCAGTACGGGGAACAGCCGATGAGCAGCAGCCGCAGCCCGTTCCGCTGCAGCAGGATGGAAGGCTTCACCTGGCCGATCCGGCCGCCCTGCAGGTTGGTCAGATTGGCCGACAGCACCGGCAGGCCCTGTTCAGACATCCGGGTCAGATTGTCGACACCGGAGAGAAATTCATTATTGCCGACGGCCATGGCATCCACCCCCGCCGCCTGCAGCAGCTTGATGCCGCCGACGCCATGTGTGCCGTTGACCATCGGCGAACGCCAGTCACAGAAATCCCCGCCGTCCAGGAACAGATCGCCCGGACCGCGGTGGGTGCGCACGTAGCCGGCCAGGCCGCAGAAAGAGCGGAAGCTGGCGTGGATATCATTGCAGTGCCAGATGACCAGCTTCTTCATCTGTCATCGTGCTCCGTAAAGTCCTGATCGAAGGTGATCACGGCATACAGCTTTTCGGGTTCCCTGGCCAGCACGGCGTTCACGGTGCTGCGGACCTGATCCTTCGTTGTCCGGCTGTCATAGGGAATGACCACGTCAAAGACCAGATTGGTATGGGTGGGACCGGTGACCATCCGGAAATCATGCATCTGCAGGCTGGGATCCAGATCTTCCAGGGCATGCTTGATCTTCTTGCGGTAGCTGTTTCGTTCCGGATCGCTGAGATCCACCGGATCCATGTGGATGGTCATGATGATGTGCAGCTGTTCCTGAATCTCCCGTTCCGCCTCATCGATGACATCATGAGCGGCCATGAAATTCATGCTGGCATCGACTTCCGCATGCACGGAACCGATCATCATGCCTGGTCCGTAGTCATGGACCAGCAGGTCATGGATGCCGATGATTTCCGGATGGGAACGCATGATGGCTTCGATCTTCTCCACCAGTTCGCTGCTGACCGGCTTGCCCAGCAGCTGATCTACGATCTCGCTGAGGATGGAATAGCCGGAAAGGAAGATGAAGACTGCCACGATCACCCCAGCAATGCCATCAAACGGCACGTCCGGGAAGAAGAACGCCAGCAGCATCGCCCCGATGGTCACGGCGGTGACCAGGACGTCGTTGCGGGAATCCTGGGCGGTAGCGATCATGGCGGTGTTATGGATTCTGTTGCCGATGGTCCGGTTGAAATTTGCCATCCAGAGCTTGACGAAGATCGTGACCACCAGGGCCAGCAGCAGCGGCCAGGAAAAGGAAATCGGCGAAGGCGTACGGATCTGATCGATGCTCTGACGCAGCAGTTCCCAGCCGACCACGAAGATGAAGATCGAGACGACCATGGAGATCAGATACTCAATCCGGCCATGGCCGAAGGGATGTTCCTTGTCGGCCGGCTTGGCGGCCAGCCGGTAGCCGAACAGCGTGATGATGCAGCTGAAGCAGTCGGACAGGTTGTTGAAGGCATCCGACAGCACGGAGACTGCATGCATGGTAACGCCGATCAGGATCTTGACAGCGAAAAGAATCAGGTTGCAGACGATGCCCGTCAGACTGCTGAGCGTACCGTAGTTCAGCCGTACCGACTCATCCTGCACCTGATCCGGATTCTTCACAAATCTTTGAATCAGCCACCTGGTCATAACAGATAACGAACGTATTTTAGCGCATCCACTGATATTTATCCATGCTGCGGGCGCGATGCAGCGGCTGGATCTGCTGCAGACCGGCGGCGCTGTACAGGGGTGCGGCCAGGAAAGTCACATACTGCAGCCCGGCCAGCCGCCGGGACAGGGTGTCCGGACCGGCAAAGAGCAGAGCGCTCTGAGGCACCAGCAGAACCAGCACCAGAGCGAGCAGCACAAAGGCGGAAAGAAGACGGAATCCGCCTGCCAGGTCTGCCCTTCTGTCCGCCGCCCAGAGCGCGGCACAGAAGACATTGCAGAGCTCCACACCCGCCAGCAGTTCCCAGTTCCAGCCGCAGACCGACAGACAGACCAGCATCAGCACCGCCAGGCCGGCACACAGGGGCAGCTGGCGCAGCAGGACAGCAGGCGCATGAGCCTGCACAGCCAGATAGACCGCTGCCAGGGCACAGAAGACCGTCATGGCCGCATAACCGTCGGCCAGATAGGCATAGGCCAGCAGAACCATGCCGGCATCGATGAGAAACTTTTCTTCCTGGGTCATAGATCTTCCCTCCTGTTTCTGACTGTCTGCAGTATAGAAGCGGTTTCTGTTTTCACTGTCCCGGATCTGGTACAATGAAGGAAATTCCGGAGGTCTGTGCCATGCTGCGATCCGATGCCGGTTCCCGTGCCCTGATGCTGCTGAAGATTCTGAAAGAGCAGACGGATGAAGAGCACCCCATGAAGATGCCCGAATTGCTGGCGGAACTGAGTGCCCGCGGCATCCAGGCAGAACGGAAGGCGGTCTATCAGTCGGTAAAGACCCTGAATGCCTGCGGCTTTCAGGTCGTCTATACCCGCTGCCAGGGCGGCGGCTACTACCTGGTGCATACCTTCACGCCGGCGGAAATCCTGCTGCTTGGAGATCTGCTGAATGATTCCGGCTGTCTGGATGAAAAGGCCTGCCAGAGTCTGATTCAGCGGCTGCGCCGGGAACTCAGTGCAGAGCAGAACCGGCCCCTGCGCTTCAACCGCTGCCAGGCGGCCCAGGATCCGGACATCCTGGCCAAGATGACCTGCATCCTGGAGGCCATTGCCAGGGCCTGTCCGCTGGAATTCACCTACTTTGAACGCACCCTGCAGGAAAAGCGGCACTACCGCCGCAACCGGCAGGTCTACCACCAGATTCCCTATGCCCTGCTGGCCAGGAACGGCCATGTCTACGGCATCTTCTATTCCCAGAAACATCAGGGCTTCGGCACCTACCGCCTGGACCGGATGGATCATCTCAAGCTTGTCGATGAACCTGTCCGGCTGGTACCGTTCGATCTGTCCTCCTACCTTGAGAGCAGCTCCGAGATGTACGGCGGCCGCGCCCGGACCATTACAGCCGTCTTTGACCGCAGCCTGGAATTCATCGTGCTGGACCGCTTCGGCGACAACCTGATCGTCTCGGCGGTGAATGAGAAGACCTTCACCGCCAGCTTCCGGGCGGCCATCAATCCGCCCCTGATCGGCTGGCTGCTGCAGTTTGCCGACCACATCACCATTCTGAAACCTCAGTCTCTGGCAGATCAGCTTCGCGACATCGGTGCTGCTCTGCTGGGAAAATATGAAAGGAAGGTCTGACTATGGAACAGGAAAAGCTTCAGCAGTTTCAGGACATTCTTGACCATGCCCGGCGCTGCGTCTTCTTCACCGGTGCCGGCGTATCCACCGACAGCGGCATTCCGGATTTCCGCTCCCAGGATGGGCTCTACAACCAGAAATACAAATATCCCCCGGAGCAGATCATCAGCCGTTCGTTCTTTGAGGCCAATCCGGAAGAATTCTACCGGTTCTACCGGGATCGGATGCTGGTGCTGGACGCCAAACCCAATGCCACCCATCTCTTCATGGCGAAAATGGAGGAAAAAGGCACCTGCCTGGGGGTGGTCACGCAGAACATCGACGGCCTGCATACCGCAGCCGGTTCGAAACACGTCGATGAGCTGCATGGCTCGATCCTGCGCAATTACTGCATGAAGTGCGGCACCTTCTATGATGCCCGGTTCATCAAGAACTCCACCGGCATCCCGCACTGCCCGAAGTGCGGCGGCATCGTCAAGCCGGATGTGGTCCTGTATGAGGAATCCCTGGATGATGACGTCGTGACGTCCGCCATCCGCAAGATCAGCAGTGCGGATGTGCTGGTGGTGCTGGGCACCTCCCTGGTCGTCTATCCCGCTGCCGGGCTGATCCGCTACTTCCATGGCGACAAGCTGGTGCTGATCAACCGCACGGCAACGCCCTACGATGAAAATGCCGATCTGCTCATCCAGGCCTCCTTCTCGGAAGTCTTCCCCTATCTGCACTGCTGAAAGAAAAAGCACCGGCATCTGACGTCCTGTCAGAGCGGTGCACCGCTTTAGATTCAGAAAACCCCCAGATGTTCCAGCAGGATCTTGAAGCCCATGGCAATCAGGACAATCCCGCCGGCGATCTGGGCTTTTTCCTTGAAGGAATAGCCCAGCCTGGCTCCCAGGCGGATGCCGCAGTAGGAAAAGCCGAAGGTGATCAGACCGATCGACAGCGCCGTCGGCACAATGTCCACTTCCATGAAGGAGAACATGACGCCCGTCGCCAGGGCATCGATGCTGGTGGCCACTGCCATTGTGAACATCTTCTTCCAGCCGAAGTCCGCATCCTCATTTTCCTTTTTGCGGGCGCCGCGGATCATGTCAAGGCCGATATAGCAGAGCAGGAAGAACGCGATCCAGTGATCGACACTCTCAATGATGTCCCGGAACCGATAGCCAAGGAAATAGCCCAGTGTGGGCATCAGGGCCTGAAAGCCCCCGAACCAGAGTCCGGCGGACAGAGCCTGCCGGTTAGTTGCCCGGCCGGCCGCCAGCCCCTTGCAGATGGATACCGCAAAGGCATCCATCGAAAGACCTACCGCAATGACCAGTATCTCCCAGAATTCCATGCTGTCTTCCGTAAACAGAAAACAAGGTACCATAACAGGCACCCTGTTTCAATATACAGAATGAAGATTAAGATTCAGGCTTTCTTCCCGCTCATGGACTTCCGGAAGGCCTCTTCCACATAGGCTTTGGTCTCTTCCCGGTTCATGTTCATGGCCACGGCACATTCATTCAGCAGATAGCCTTCTGCCTTGGCAAAGTATTCATCATCAATCGAAGCCAGCTTGCGGTGATTCTCGGCCCGCTTCTTGTTGCGCAGATAGGAGGTCTTCAGGATGCAGAACAGGTCTGCCAGGTCATCCCCCTTCAGCAGGGCCGCATACTGACTCTTCATGTTTGCGGACTTGTTTTCCAGGGTATCCAGATCCTTCAGCTCCGCAAACAGCTTCTCGATCTGTTTCCGGCTCGCCACCGGGCGCAGATGACCGCCCTTGTTGGCAACCGGAACCACCATCTTGGTCTGTGCATCACCGGGAAAATACGGTTCCAGGAGATAGCACTCCTCACCGTTAAAAGAAGATGTCGTGGTACCCGTCACACGACACACATTTCTCCGATAGACAACAATGTCATTGACTTTATACATTGAGTGCCTCCCGCCCCTTCAGACTGCCTCTATTTTACCACAGAAAAGGCCGTTTTTGAACCGGAGGTTTTATATTGCTAAACAATCTGTAAGATGAAGCACTTCAGGTAGGCGGTTTCCGGCACCCCGTCCAGAACGGGATGATCGGGAGCGGCCTGGCGCGCTTCGACAATCCGGAACGAGACCCCTGCCTCCAAAGCTGCTTCATGCAGCATCTTCTGGAATTCACTGCGGCTCATGAAATGCGAGCAGCTGCAGGTCACCAGCCAGCCGCCCCGGGGCAGAACCTGCATGGCCAGACGGTTGAGCCGCTGGTAGCCGCTGTGGGCATGGGCGACGGTCTTCCGGCTGCGGGTGAAGGCCGGGGGATCGAGAATGATGAAATCCGGCTTCCGGGCCGCCTTCTTCTGTTCCTCAAGATACGCAAACATATCGGCCTGCACCCACTGCACGGACAGGTCATTGAGGCGGGCATTGACCGCTGCCGTCTGCAGCGCTTCCCCCGAGATATCCACGCCGGTCACGGAAAGGGCCTGTCCTCTGGCGGCATTCAGGGCAAAGGCCCCGGTATGCGTGCATATATCCAGGACCCGCCTGCCGCGGGCCAGCCGGCGTACGGCCAGGCGGTTGTATTTCTGATCCAGGAAGAAGCCGGTCTTCTGCCCGTTTGCCACATCGGCTTCGTAAAGCAGACCGTTTTCCAGGATCTGCCGCACCGGATCCGGAGCGGGCTTTCCGATCGCAGCCCAGCCGACACAGTCGCTCAGGCCTTCCTTCTGGCGCAGCGGTCCTTCACTGCGCTCATAGATGCCTTCCAGAGACACGCCTTCTGCGGCCAGCTCTTCCGCCAGCAGGCGGTAAAGCAGCTGCTTGCGCTGTTCCATGCCGCAGGACAGGATCTCACTGACCAGCACGCTGCCATAGCGGTCCACAGTCACACCCGGCAGCCCGTCCGCTTCACCATGGATCAGACGGCAGTTCTGCCAGTCTTCCGCCATGACACTCTGCCGGTAATGGATGGCATAGCGGACCCGGCGGCGGAAAAAGGCCTCGTCAAAGATCTCATTGGCATTGCGGGACAGCAGACGTACCCGGATCTGCGAGGTCTTAGACCAGAGGCCGGTGCCCAGATACTGATCCCGGACGCCATGCACATCCACCAGACTGCCGTTTTCCACCTGTTCCGGCTGGTCAGTGATCTCATCTGCATAGATCCAGGGATGGCCGTCCTGGCAGCGCAGCGTCTGTTTCCGGCTCACCCGGATGACCGGATAGGATCTTTCCTGTTTCATATTCCTGTCCCCCTCACAGGAACAACACTACCACAAGAGAAAGAAAAAGCGGTGAAGCACATTGCCTCATCGCTTTCTGACAGTTCGCTGAGAAGACTCAGTTCTGATAATCCACCGTCACCAGCGTGGAATCCGTCACCGCAGTCGGTTCGATTTCCGTGTCGTTGTTGATGGTGATTTCGCCGCTGGCAACCTTCTCATACAGAGCCTCATACTGCTCCTTGGTGAAGGTCGCGAAACGCCAGCTGGCATCGTCGGTCGGCAGGCCGGTCGCGCCTTCGGCAGCGCCCAGGTTCGCCGTGGTACCGGCATAGTCTTCCGGCCAGGTGCCGCCGTTGTCATACAGAGCGGTCAGGGCATCCGTGGTGGTTTCCTTCAGCTTCTTCTCGGCCGAAGTCAGAACCGTCTCGCTGTCCAGGACCTGGTCGACGTCGACGCCGATGGACATGCCGCCCTCATCCTCAGCAGCCTTGAAGACAGACTCATAGAGCTTGCCGCCGCAGGCGAAGACGATCTGGGTGCCGTCCAGGTACCAGGAATCCATCTTGTTGTACAGGTCATCGGACGGTGCGAAGGCACCGGCATAGTAATACTTGATGTTGACGTTGACACCCAGTTCTTCAGCCGCTGCTGCAGCACCCTGGATGTAGCCGTAGCCGTAACGGATGACGGCCGGAACCGCCATGCCGCCGCAGAAGCCCAGCTCGGTATAGCCATCCTGGACCACTGCATAGCCAGCGAAGTAGCCGGCTTCTTCTTCCTTGTAGATGATGCAGTGCACGTTGGAGCTGGTCTTGTAGTTGTAGTCCGCATCATGCGGCTGGCCGTCGATCAGCAGGAAGTTGACGTCAGGGTACTGATCCTGCACATCATAGATGGCTTCCTCAAACAGATAGCCCGGGCAGACGATGGTCTTTGCGCCCTTGCTGATGGCGTTCTCGATCTGCTCGACACGGGCTGTCGTGGAGTCTTCGGAAGGACGGAAGTAGTTGAAGGTCTTGCCGTTTGCCTCGGCAAATTCCTTGGTTGCTTCGTAGGTGGCCTGGTTGAAACTGTGGTCATCGATGTTGCCGACATCGGTGATCATGGCGATCTCATAGGTTCCGCTGTCATCCGCGGCCGTGGTCGTCTCCGCTGCGGCAGCGGTGGACGCTGCGGCAGAAGCAGAGCTCGTGGAAGAGCTCGAAGAAGACGAACAGGCGGCGAGACCGAAAACCATGGATCCGGCAAGTAAAGTTTTCAGTGCCTTTTTCATTTCTTTCCTCCCGTGAGCTGGTACTCACAATGTTTATTTTACTGACTCAGGAAAGCGATTTCAACGTGACTTGTTTTCCCGGGCTTAACTCCACCTTGTCTTTTTCTTTCGAAAGGATCTCCTGATGCTGTCGTTTCAGCGCTGTCCCTTGTCGTAGGGAATACCCTCTGCCTTGGGCGCCTTGGACTTGCGGGAGGTGAAGCACAGCAGGATCATCGTGACCAGGTAGGGAATCATCTGGTAGATGTAGGTGCTGTTGGCTATGCCCTCAAAGCTGGGCAGGAAGGGAATCGAACCGGCATAGGCGCCGATGACCTTGAAGAAGGCAAAGAACAGCGAAGCAAACAGGATCCGCTTGGGTTCCCAGCCGCCGAAGATCATGACCGCCAGGCCCAGGAAGCCATAGCCGCCCACCGAGCCGTCAAAGCCGGTGCCGGCGGCGGTGACAAAGGCGAAGCCGCCGATGCCGGCCAGGAAGCCCGACAGCATGGTGCCGATGTAGCGCATCTTATAGACATTGATGCCGACCGAGTCCGCGGCCTGGGGATGCTCGCCGCAGGCACGCAGCTGCAGGCCGAAGCGGGTCTTGTACAGGGCAAACCAGGAAATCAGGAAGAGGACAAAGGCGATCGGGGTGGTGAGATAGAAGCTGCGCATGAACATCCGTTCAAAGAACCCGGACTGCGCCGTGATGCCGCCGATCTTGATCCAGCCCGGCAGGGAGATGGACGTATTGCCCTGTCCCTGCAGCTTCCAGGCGACGATGACCATGAAGGCCGGGGCGAGAATGTTCAGGGAAGTGCCGCCGATGGTCTGATCGGCTTTCAGGTTGATGGCCGCAAAGGCCAGCAGCAGGCTGAACAGCAGCCCGGACAGACCGGCGATCAGAATGGCGATGAAGACGGCCCACTGGCTGGTGAAGCCGATGGAATCTGCATACTGGAGGTAGAGGCAGGAACACAGGGCCCCGAAGATCATGATGCCTTCCAGGGCAATGTTGATGACGCCGGAATGCTCCGCAAACATGCCGCCCAGGGCCACCAGCAGCAGCGGTACGGCAAACAGAATCGTGGAGCCCAGAATATTCGCGAGCAGGTTCATGCCTTCACCTCCCCCTGCTGTCCTTCGGCAGCCATGGCTTTCTTCCGCCGGTGTTCGGCCAGGCGGTTCTGGAAGATCAGGCTGAAGGCCGAGAAGTAAATGATGGTACCGAGGATGACGTCCACATATTCGGTGGCAAATTCCGGCTGCATGGCCTGGCCGCCGACCCGGATATAGGAGATGAACAGGGCGGACAGGATAGTGCCCAGCGGTTCGCTGCCTGCCAGCAGCGCCACCGGAATGCCGTCAAAGCCCATGCTCAGGATGGCTTTCTCAATGACATACTGACCGGTGCCGCCCAGGTAGTACAGACCGCCGCCGATACCGGCCAGGCCGCCGGCGATCATCATCGAGAGGATGATGGTCTTCCGGGAGTTGATGCCGGCATAGCGGGCCGCATCCCGGTTGTAGCCGACGGCCATCAGCTCATAGCCGAAGGTCGTCTTGTGCAGCAGGATGTGCACCACGATGGCCAGTGCAATGGCCAGGAAGATGGCGATGTTCATGTAGTTGGAATCCATCAGCTGATCCAGACCGAGCTTGGGGATCAGGGCCGCCGGGTTGGCGGTATTCAGCTTGCCGGTCCGGTTGGCCACCGTCTCGCCCCAGTAGTTGGCCAGGACCTGCGGGATGTTGGAGAGCACGACATTGACGAAGAACAGACCGATCCAGTTGAACATGATCGCGGTGATGACTTCGTTGATGCCGAAGAAGGCTTTGAAGAGACCGGGGATCAGTCCCCACAGGGCGCCGCCGACCATGGCCATGATCAGGTCAAACCACCAGGGCATCTGCCAGACAATGGCACTGATCAGTCCCAGCATGGCCCCGACGGTGTACTGGCCGGGAGCGCCGATGTTGAACAGGCTGGCCTTGTAGGCAATGGCCACCGACATGCCGCACATCATCAGCGGCGCGGCCTGGTAGAGCACCTTGGCAAACTGCGAGGTCGAACTGAAGCCGGCCGTCAGCAGGTTTCTGAAGCCGGTTGCGGCGTACTTCGGATTGAAGATGAACAGCAGGATGACTCCGACCAGCAGACCGCAGAGGATGGCAATGATGCTGGAGAGCAGACGATCCCGGCTGGCGGAGGATTTTTTCTTTTTCACTTCAGGCATGCTCTTCCATCTCCTTGGCGTCCATACGCTTCGTTCCGGCCATATACAGACCGAGTTCGTTCTCACTGACCGTGCCGGCCTTGAACTGGCCGACGATCTCGCCGCCATGCATGACCAGGATGCGGTCCGGCACGCTCATGACTTCTTCCAGTTCCAGCGAGATCAGCAGCACGGCCTTGCCCTCATCCCGCTGCTGGACGATCTGACGGTGAATGATTTCAATGGCACCGACATCCAGACCGCGGGCCGGCTGGACGGCAATCAGCAGCTGCGGATCCCGGTCTATTTCCCGGGCCACAATGGCTTTCTGCTGGTTCCCGCCGGACATCGAGCGGACAATCGTATCGGCTCCCTGCCCGGCCCGGATGTCGTATGCCTCGATCAGCCGGTCAGCATAGCTGCGTACCGCATCCTTGCGGATGAAGCCGTTATGCTGGAATTCCGGCTGCCAATAGCGTTCCAGGACCAGGTTATCGGCCAGGCTGTAGTCCAGGATCAGACCATATTTATGCCGGTCTTCCGGAATATGGCCCATGCCGTCCCGGGAGCGCAGCCGGATGGTTTCATTGGTAATATCCCTGCCGTTCAGCAGGATCTGCCCGCCCCGGGCCTTGACCAGGCCGGTCAGGGCATAGACCAGTTCGGTCTGCCCGTTTCCTTCAATGCCGGTCAGACAGACGATCTCGCCCGCGTGGACATTGAAGGAGACGTTGCGGACCGCCAGCTGTTCGGGATGCACCTGAGAGTTCACGGACAGGCCGCGGACACTGAGGATTTCCGGTCCCCGCTGGATCGGAGCCTTTTCCACTTCGAAGTTGACGACATGGCCGACCATCATCTCGGAGAGCTTCTCCTTGGTCGTCTCACTGACATTGACGGTACCCACACATTTCCCGCGGCGCAGGACCGTGACCCGGTCGGCGACCGCCATGATCTCATCCAGCTTGTGGGTGATGAACAGGATGGACTTGCCTTCGGCGGCGAAGTTCTTCATCGTCTGCATCAGCTGGGTGATCTCCTGCGGGGTGAGGACCGCGGTCGGTTCATCGAAGATGAGAATCTCGTTGTCCCGGTACAGCATCTTCAGGATTTCCACCCGCTGCTGCATGCCGACGGAGATGTCTTCCACCCTGGCATCCAGATCCACGGTCAGACCGTATTTCTCCGACAGTTCCTGTACCTTCTTACGGGCCTGGGCAGTGGACAGAACCCCGAATGGTCCGGTCACCGGTTCCTGACCCAGGATGATGTTTTCCAGCACGGTAAAGACATCCACCAGCATGAAGTGCTGATGAACCATGCCGATCCCCAGCGCGGTTGCGTCATTGGGGTCCTTGATTTCCACCGGTTTGCCATTCTTGAGAATGGTTCCTTCTTCCGGCTGATACAGACCAAACAGGATGCTCATCAGTGTCGACTTGCCGGCGCCGTTCTCGCCCAGAAGGGCATGAATTTCGCCGCGCCGCAGCTGCAGAGTGATATCATCGTTGGCCTTGACGCCGGGGAAGATCTTGGTGATGTGATTCATCTCAATGATGTAATCTTCCATAGTTCCCCCATATCTGACAGTTGTCAGACCCGTTTGGTATATTATATCTGATAACCCGCACTCACGGGTATCTGAGGGAAAGATGGTTTTCAGCAGTCTCACATTTCTGTTTGCCTATCTGCCGCTGGTGCTGGCAGTCTATGTTCTGGTTCCGGCCAAAGCACGCAATGCTGTGCTTTTTATTGTCAGTCTGTTCTTCTACGGCTGGGGCGAGCCGGTGTATGTCCTGGTCATGCTGGCCTCCATCACCGTCAACTGGCTCTTCGGCCTTGCTATCGGAAAAGCCAGGGACCGGCAGACGGCCCGCCGCCGGCTGGTGCTCTGCCTGGTCTTCAACCTGGCACTGCTGGGATTCTTCAAGTACGCCGATTTCCTCATCGAGAATCTGAACCGGCTGGGGCTGCACCTGCGGCCGCTGCACATCCATCTGCCGATCGGCATCTCGTTCTATACCTTCCAGACCATGTCCTATCCGATTGATCTCTACCGCGGCAAGACGGAGGTGCAGCACTCCTGGGTGGATTTCGGCACCTACGTGAGCATGTTCCCGCAGCTGATTGCCGGCCCGATCGTACGCTATACGGAGATCGCCGCCCAGCTGAAGCAGCGCGTCGTGAACCGGGAGAACTTCTCCGCCGGCATCAGCCGCTTCTGCTGCGGGCTGTGCAAGAAGGTCCTGCTGGCCAATCAGATCGGGGAACTGTTTGAAGACATTCAGCAGCTCGGTCCGCAGGATCAGTCCCTGCTGACCGCCTGGCTGGGCATCACGGCCTTTGCCTTCCAGATCTACTTTGATTTCAGCGGCTATTCCGA
>CAIFEQ010000006.1:0-70530 GCA_903789495.1 uncultured Erysipelotrichaceae bacterium
CGCGGGACCTATGTGGCCTATGATGTGACCACCAGAGTGGCCACCGCCGCCCCGCAGCAGCCCCTGATCGAAATGGGGGTCATGATGCCGGAGCGGGTCAGCCAGAAGGAAATCAATGAGCTGCTGCAGGAGATGCTGGCCAGCCAGGAGATGGGCCGATTCTTTTCCTACAGCATTCACGCCGACCTCTGGCAGCTGCAGGCTGGCGCTTCCCTGCTGCAGCGGATCGGCTGTCCGGCGGAAGCCGGCCATGTCTGTCTGTCCAATGGCGCCCAGAATGCCCTGGCAGCCATTCTCTGCGGCCTGTTTCAGCGCGGCGAGCGCATCGGTGTCGACCCGCTGATCTACCCGGGATTCATCAGCTGTGCCCGGGAATTCGGCATTCAGCTGATCCCGATCGCGCAGGAAAACGGCGAAATGAGTGCCGAAGGCATTGACTATGCCGTGAAGAACCATGGTATCAAGGCCCTGTATGTCATGCCGGATACCCAGAATCCGACCTGCCATGTGCTGAGCCGCAAAGGCCGTCTCATGATCGCGGAGAAAGCCCGGCAGTACGGCCTGCTGATCATCGAAGACAGCATGGACCGCCTGCTGCGCATGGATCAGGATCTGCCCATGACCATCCGCAGCCTGATTCCGGAACAGACCATTTACATCCTTAGTCTTTCCAAGGCCGTGAATCCGGCCCTGCGTCTGGCTTACTGTGCCGTGCCGGAGCCGTATTTTCCGGCTCTGGAAAATGCCCTCTATACGCTGAATCTGTCTCTGTCTGCCCTGCTGGTGGAACTGGCCAGCCGGCTGATCATCACCAGCCGTCTGGATGCTGTGATTCAGCAGCGCATCAGCGGTCTGGAAACCCGCAACACCATGACTGAAGAAATCCTCGGTCAGTGGCCGCTGCTGGGCACCCACCGCAGCCTGGCCCGCTGGCTGCTGCTGCCGGAAAACCTCAGCGGCATCCAGTTTGAACGGAGCGCCGCGGAACGGGGTGTTGCCGTATATGGCAGCGAGCGCTTTGTCGTCGGCAAGGATGCCCCGCCGCCGGCGGCCCGGATTTCCATCTGTTCGCCGGACGGCCGGGATTCCCTGCGGAAGGGACTGGAAATTCTGGCCGGGATTCTGGCCGAATACCGGGACTGAATTCCGAAAACATTGTTTGGCACACAATAAAAACATTGTGTGCTTTTTTATTTCTGCCTATAGTGAGGCTGTCAGCGAAAGGAGATCCGTATCATGAAGAAAGTCGGTCTGATCGGCGGCATCGGTCCGGAGTCCACCGTGCCTTACTACCTGGATATCGTCTATGGCGTGCAGAAAAGAGTCGGCCGTCCCTATTTTCCGGAACTGGTCATCGAGAGTCTCAGTGTCTTCCGGGTACTGGAATACTGCCGGCAGAATGACCGGCAGGGCCTGGCCGATTATATGGTCCAGGGCATCCGTCATCTGGCCGCCGCCGGCGCTGATTTTGCGGTCATGACCGGCAATACGCCCCACATGGTCTTTGACGAGATTGCCGCCCGTTCCCCCATCCCCCTGCTGAGCATCGTCGAAGCTTCGGCCTCCGAAGCCGCCCGCTGCGGCTATCACAGACTTGGTCTGCTGGGCACCGGTGCCACAATGCGCGGAACCTGGTTCCAGAAACCCTTTGAAAAGGCGGGCATGGACATGATCGTGCCGCAGGAAGCGGAAATTGCCTACATTGCCGACAAGATCGAAAACGAAATTGAATACGGCAAAGTCACCGACGAGGTCCGCGCCCGCATGCAGGCAATCGTTGACCGCCTGGTTCAGGAAGAGCACATCGATGCCCTCGTGCTGGGCTGCACCGAACTGCCGCTGGTGTTTCAGGATATGACACTTCCGGTGCCTGTCCTGGATACCCGGCAGATTCACATCCAGGCCATCATGGAGAAGATGATGGAGAAAACCGATGCACAGAACGGCTGACGTCAGCCGCTGAAAAAAGGAAGGAGATCTACATGATCCGCAAAGCAGAAGAAAAAGACATCCAGAACATTGCCGATACATACACCCGGCTTCTGACCTATGAGCAGGAGCACGGTTCCAACAGCGGCTGGAAGCTGAACCTCTATCCGACGATCGAAGTGCCGCAGCAGGCCGTGCCGACCGGGAACATGTATGTCCTGGAAGAAAACGGCGAAATCTGCGCCAGCATGATTCTGAACAGCGAGCAGGCCGAGGAATATACCGAAATTTCCTGGCTCTATCCGGCCTCAGACGAACAGGTTCTGGTGATCCATACCCTGTGCATCCCGCCGGAAAAGGCCGGCCGGGGCTATGGCACGAAGATGCTGAACTTTGCCAAGGAATATGGCAGGGAACATGGCATGACGGTCATCCGCATGGACACCTGGCTGCACAATGAACCGGCCAAGAAACTCTATCTGAAGAACGGCTTCCGGATTGCCGGCACCGGCAAAATCCTGCTGCATGGCGTGATCGATGAGGATCAGGTTTATCTGGAAGGAGAACTGAAATAAAATGATGGAAATCCGTGATGCTGTCCAGAGCGATGCCGCCGGCATCCGCGCGCTGCTGAAAGCCAACCATATCTCGACCATCCGCCCGGAGGACAAGCCGGATGGCTTTGTGACCACCAATCTGACCGAGGAACAGCTCACCGCCCTGGTTGAGACGCCGCATGGCGTGACCGTCGCTGCTGACGGAGATCGCATTCTGGCCTTTGCGCTGGCCAACGACTGGTCCTTCTGGAAACAGTGGCCGTTCTTCGTTCATATGATCGACATTCTGCCGCAGTATTCCTTCGACGGCAGACAGCTGACGGTACAGAATTCCTATCAGTACGGGCCGGTCTGCGTGGAGAAATCCGTACGCGGTACAGGCGTCTTCCAGAAGATCTTCTTCCATTCCCTGCAGGCATGGCAGGACAGATATCCTTACATGGTCACATTTATCAACCAGGTCAACGGCCGTTCCTTTGCGGTCCATACCCGCAAGGCCGGCATGCAGGAATGCGGTACCTTTGATTTCAATGACAATCATTACTATCTGATGGCCATTTCCACCAAAGCAGAACAGCCTCGCTGATCTGACAGCATACCTGCTGTTTTCCCCAGACAAAAACCAGCCATTGCGGGCTGGCTTTTGTCATTCTGCTTACTGGACCACGATGTTGACGATCTTATCCTTGACGGTGATGACCTTGCGGATGGTCTTGCCTTCCAGATACGGCCGGACACTGTCGAGGGCTTTGGCCTTCTCTTCCAGCTCCTTTTCCCCGGTGCCCGCAGGGGTGTCAAAGCGGCCCCGGACCCTGCCGTTGACCTGGACGGCGATGGTGACCTGATGGATCTGCAGCTTGGCCTCATCATAGGTCGGCCAGGCGGCATAGGCCACGGTATCTTCACCGGTCAGACTGGTATAGAGCTCTTCGCCGATGTGCGGGCAGAAGCAGCTCAGGATCTTGCAGAAGTTCACGAACATCTCCTGACTGACCCGGCCCAGCTTGTAGACATCGTTGATGAAGATCATCATCTGGGAAATCGCGGTATTGAAGTCCAGATTCTCAATATCGATGGTGCACTTGCGGACCAGGAAGTTGTAGCTGTAGTCCAGCTCCGGCGTCGGATCAGCGGTGATCATGCCGTTTTCTCTGACCCGCCAGACCCGTTCCAGCCATTTTCTGGCTCCGTCCATGCCCTTGGTCGACCAGGGCAGCGAATCCTCCAGCGGACCCATGAACATCTCATACAGACGCAGGGCATCCGCACCGTGGCTCTTGATCAGGTCATCCGGGTTGATGACATTCCCCAGCGACTTGGACATCTTGACGCCGTTTTCGCCCAGGATCATGCCCTGATGGCGCAGCTTCTGGAACGGCTCCGGCGAGGCCACGACACCGCAGTCATGCAGCACCATGTGCCAGAACCGGGCGTACAGCAGATGCAGAACCGCATGTTCCGCACCGCCGATGTACAGATCGACCGGCAGCCAGTGGTCGAGCAGTTTCTTGTCGGCCAGGGCCTGATCGTTATGCGGATCCAGATAGCGCATGTAGTACCAGCAGGAACCGGCCCACTGCGGCATGGTGTTGGTTTCCCGGGTGCCCTTCTGCCCGTCGATTTCCACGTTCAGCCAGTCGGTCAGATGACTCAGCGGCGATTCGCCGTCATCACTCGGCTCATAGTTCTGCGTGGCCGGCAGTTCCAGCGGCAGATCCGACTCGTCCAGAGCCCGGATCGTACCGTCTTCCATATGCACAATGGGAATCGGTTCGCCCCAGTAGCGCTGCCGGCTGAAGATCCAGTCCCGCAGCTTGTACTGGATTTTCTTCTCGCCGCAGTGATTCTTTTCCAGCCATTCCAGCATCGCCTGCTTGGCTTCTTCGACATGCATGCCGTCCAGGAAGCCGCAGTTCTCATAGACCCCGTCGCCGCTGTAGGCTGCCTGCGAGATATCCACGTCCTTCATCAGCGGCACGATATGGATGCCGAACTTCGTCGCAAAGTCCCAGTCACGCTGGTCGCCCGCCGGAACACCCATGACAATGCCGGTTCCATAGCTGGCCAGTACATAGTCGGCCACCCAGATCGGCACCTTTCTGCCGTTGACGGGATTGACGGCATAGCTGCCGGTGAAGACACCGGTCTTTTCCTTGTTCAGATCCGTCCGGATCAGTTCGCTCTTGCGGGAAGCCTCTTCCTGATAGGCTTTGACCTCGGCCGCATGCTCCGGTGTGGTGATCTCGGAAACCCAGGGATGCTCTGGCGAGAAGACCACGAAGCTCAGGCCGAACAGCGTATCGGGACGGGTGGTGAACACCGTGAACTCCCGGTTGGTTCCGTCGATCTTCATGACGATGTCAGCGCCGACCGACTTGCCGATCCAGTTACGCTGCATCTCCTTGGTGGATTCCGGCCAGTCCAGATCATCCAGACCGTCCAGCAGACGCTCCGCATAGTCGGTGATGCGCAGCACCCACTGCCGCATGTTCTTGCGGTAGACCGGATAGCCGCCCCGTTCGCTCTTGCCGTCCACGACCTCTTCGTTGGCCAGCACGGCTTTCAGACCCGGGCACCAGTTGACCGGCATCTCGGCTTCATAAGCCAGCCCGCGCTTGTACATCTGCAGGAAGATCCACTGCGTCCACTTGTAATACTCCGGATCGCAGGTCCTCACTTCCCGGTCCCAGTCATAGCTGAACCCCAGGGCCTGAATCTGTTCCCGGAAATGATTGATGTTGGTATAGGTGAATTCGGCCGGATTATGTCCGGTCTTCAGGGCATACTGCTCGGCCGGCAGACCGAAGGCATCAAATCCCATCGGGTGCATGACGTTGTAGCCCTGCATGCGTTTCATGCGGGAAATGATGTCCGTCGCCGTATAGCCTTCCGGATGCCCCACATGCAGCCCCTGGCCGGACGGATACGGGAACATGTCCAGCGCATAGTACTTCGGCCGGGAAAAATCATACACATCACATGCAAAGGTCTTATGTTCTTTCCAGTACTTCTGCCACTTCTTCTCAATTTCCTGATGATTGTAACTCATCCTTTTTCCTCCCCCTGGGCTCGGCGAAAAAAACGTCCCAGAATGCTCTTCTAAGGACGTTTTCGCAACGCGGTACCACCTTAGTTCACGGTCAGCCCGTGCCCTTCATTGATCTGCCGGATAACGCCCGGCCAGCGTTCCTCGCAGACTGAGTTCACCAGACCGGTCAGACCGCTTCCACCAGACGCGGCTCTCTGCACTGACCCGAACTGCCTACTGCTGTCCGTTCATCGGAATATGAGATTACTTTAACACACTCCCTGCATCAGTTCAAACCCTCAGGCGTTCTGGTCCAGGTAATCCTTGGCCACCTGGCAGTACAGGGCAGCACCGGTCTTGAAGGCCGACTCATCGACCCAGAAATGCTCGCTGTGATGCGGGTAGGTGCCCCCGGCCCCAAGATCCGCAAAGGTACTGGGTACCAGCACGGTGTATTCGGCAAAGTCTTCGCCGCCCATGCTCGGCTTGATCTCGACGACCTGGCTTGCCGGATCATCGACAACCTTCTCGGCCGACTTCCAGGCCAGGGCTTCCATGCCCGGATCATTGGCTTCAACCTCGCACAGCATGTCATACTGGAACTCATACGTGCAGCGGTAGGCCTCGCAGGTTGCCTTGATGATGCGTTCCATCATTTCCGGAATGTGGTGATGCAGATCCACGTCGAAGCAGCGGCAGGTGCCTTCCAGCTCCGCCTCGCCGGAGACGATGTTCCAGCGGGCGCCGCTCTTGACCGTGCCGACCGTGACAACCAGCGGATTGGTGGTGGCCACCTCACGGGAGACGATGGTCTGCAGGTTCATGATGACTGCCGCCGCGCAGACCGTGGCATCCACACCCTGCTCCGGTGCGGAACCATGGGTAGTTTTGCCATGGATCCTGAGCTTGAACTGGTCGCAGGAAGCACCCATGGGACCCGCGCACATCAGCACGCTGCCGATCGGCTGCATGGCGGCAATATGAATGCCGAACATCGCATCCACGCCCTTCAGGCCGTCCTGGGCAATGACAGCCTTGGCGCCGGTGGCGATCTCTTCAGCCGGCTGGAAGATCAGCCGCACATTGCCATGGAGCTGATCCCTGATGTCCATCAGCACATGGGCCGCTCCCAGCAGCATCGCGGTGTGGGTATCATGCCCGCAGGCATGCATGAAGCCCTCATTCTCCGAAGAAAACGCGACCCCGGAATCCTCGGTGACGGACAGGGCGTCCATATCGGCCCGCAGACCGATGGTCTTGCCCGGCTTGCCGCCCTTGATCTCGGCGATGACGCCGCTCGGCTCCAGCATCCGGTACGGGATGCCCAGCTTCTCCAGCTCCGCAGCCACCAGCTTGGAGGTGCGGAATTCCTGCATGGAAGGTTCCGGATGCCGGTGGATGTCCTCCCGGATCTGGATCATGTAGTCTTCATACTTCCTGGCGAGTTCTTTGATTTCTGACATGCGTTCTCCTTCTTTCTCTGTTCGAAAAAGCCGGTTCAGACAGGGAACCGGCATGAAACCTCATGATTACTTCTGATTCAGGAAATCATAGGCAAACTGGGCATAGGTTGCAGTGCCGTATTCCAGTGCCTTGTCGTCGACATCAAAATGTTCACTGTGCTGCGGATAGTGTCCGCCGCCGCCCAGCAGACCGAAAACGCACGGGCAGACATCCTGGAAAGCCGAGAAATCCTCGGCGCCCATGATCGGTTCATGCGTCTTGACCATGCTTGGATCATCCACGACCTTCTTGGCCGCGGCCAGCGCCAGGTCGACCAGCTTGTCGTTGTTGTAGACCGGTGCGGTCATCATGTCGTAGTGGAACTCATAGGTGCAGCGGTAGGCATCGCAGGTGCCCTTGACGATGCGCTCCATCATCTCCGGGATATGTTTCTGGAGTTCCGGATCAAATTCCCGGCAGGTCCCGGCCAGTTCGGCTTCGCCGGACACGATGTTCCAGCGGGCCCCGGAATGGATGGTGCCGACCGTGACGACCAGCGGATTGGTGGTGGCAACTTCACGGGACACGATGCTCTGCAGGTTCATGACCACGGCCGCCGCGCACACCGAGGCATCGACGCCCTGCTCAGGTGCGGAACCGTGCGAGGTCTTGCCATGGATCTTGATCTGGAAGCCGTCACAGCTGGCAAAGCTGGGTCCGTAGGCATACTGAATGCCGCCGACCGGCAGCAGGCCCCAGATATGCTGGCCATAGGCCGCATCGACGCCGTCCAGGCAGCCCTGCTCCACGCACAGCTTGGCACCCTGTGCCGTCTCTTCAGCCGGCTGGAAGATGAACCGCACATTGCCGGGCAGCTCATCCTTCATGTCATTCAGGATGCGCAGGGCGCCCAGCAGACAGGCCTGATGGGTATCATGACCGCAGGCATGCATCATGCCGTCCACTTCGGACTTATACGGAAAATCCGTCTTTTCCTGAATGGACAGCGCATCGATGTCGGCCCGCAGGGCAACGGTCTTGCCCGGCTTGCCGCCCTTGATCTCGCCGCAGAGTCCGGTCGGATCCAGGCGGCGGTAGCTGATGCCCAGCTCATCCAGCGCCTTGGCCAGACGGTTGGTTGTCTCGACTTCATGCATTGAAGGTTCCGGGTGACGATGGCATTCCTCACGGAATGCCTCAACATAAGGCAGATACTCGTGGGCTTTTTCACGGATCGGTGACATTTCTTTCTTCCGGAAGCAGACCGGCACACGGCCGGAATCTTCCTCTCCTTTCTTATGGCTTGATTATAGAACAACTTGCCGGCATGCACGCACAAACCGGCGGAAACATCCTGGTGAGAAAAAAGCGGTGCCAGCACTGCCGGAACACCGCTTTCAGATTCATTTCAGCAGGCAGTGCTTACATCAGGCCGACCATGACGCCGGCGACGATGACGGAGACGATGGTGACGCAGACGAAGCCGGATACGAGCTGCTTCGGCATGATCTGGCCGGAGATGACATCCCGCTCCTGCGGATCCTCCACCTGACGCAGGGCATCGTTGACCAGAATGACGTTGATCGGGAAGCCCATGTAAGCGTTGGTGACGACCATCAGGCAGGACGTGAAGCTTTCATGCTTGTGGAAGATCTTCTGGGCAATGAAGGCCGCAACCAGCAGACCGGCTGTGGAGATGATCAGCAGGCCGAACACGGCGATGAACACCGGGGCGATGGTCTCCGGCGAGAAGGAAGAATAACCCGCATACAGAGAGCCCATCAGAATGAACATCAGGAAGCCATCCGAATGTGCCTTGCCCAGCGCATTCTCCGGCAGGAAGCCCAGCTGTGCGGCGGCGAAGCCGATCAGCAGGTCGGCGACATACTGCGAAACCGCACCGTTGGTCCAGACCGAAATATAGTAAGCAATGATGGCACAGAGCAGCAGCTTGAACAGAATCATGTTGTTCGTGTCTTCATTCTTCTTTTTCTTGACGGCAGGTCCTTCCTCTACGGCTTCTTCCGCCTTCAGAGTGCCGTTCTTGTAGTCTTCGTGCAGACGGCCGATTTCCTTGTTCAGGCAGGCGGTGTTAACCGGCATGCCGACCAGGCCCTGCAGGTTCATGGCAACCAGTGCGACCAGGGCAGCTGTGGTGTTGCCTACGTTATTGGCCGCTTCCTGCATCAGCGCTGAAGCAATGGCGCCGCCGCAGAAGACAGGCGCTGCAGCAACAGCATTCTGCCAGCCGAAGATCGGAGCACCGATGCCCAGGCAGAAGGCAATGATGAAGGCCAGACCGATGAGGCAGATGATGACGGTACGCCATTGGGCAATCATCTGTTTTCGGTTGATCAGCGTCCCCAGATGGGTGATCAGCAGCACGACAGAGATGGTGTACATCTTGCCGCCCAGACCGGCGACTTCGCCCAGATCCTTCGGCAGGAACGTCAGGAATCCGACGATCAGCAGAATCATGGTCGCCAGGGCGGACGGGAATCTGCCCTTGGTTGCACGGGACACCAGGTCGCCGATGCACAATGCCAGCAGCATGCACTCAAGGGCAACCAGAGTGTTTGACTCAATCCAAGAAGTTAATGCTTCCATGTTCATAACCCCCCTTATTGGTTATGCGACCATTATACGAAGCTCTGAATTTTATTTTCAAGAGAAATTACAGCTGTTTTTACATGAAGTTGTGAAATATCCTGTAACATATTTCATTTTGTTTTCATTAATTCTGTCCTGCAGAGATGCACTCATACAGCCCTGCTGTTTCCCTGTTGTAAACAAAAACAGCCCTTTCGGGCTTCTGTCCGGATATCTTTCCGGTTCTCAATGAAAGGCAGAGGCTTCCAGAATCATCGGTGTGCAGTTGCCTTTGTAAAAGGCAAACGGCTCCCCGGTGACCCGGCCGCCCATGGCGGAAATGATATGCACGCTAACATCCCGGCATTCCATGTAGATGGTCTTCACGCCGCTGTCAAACACCTGCTGGAAGGCATAGTGGATGAACTTCGTGCCGATGTGCCTGCCCCGGTAGGCCGGTTTCAGCGCATAGCGGCCGAATTCGGTCTTCCCTTCTTCATCGGTCCAGCTGCAGGTCGTGCCGATCACCTCGTCACCATCCACCGCCACAAACCAGTGCGGATCGCGTTCGGGTGCGATGCCCAGCATGTCGGCCGGGATCCCCTGCTCCAGATGAAAGACGTCAAACTGAATCTGATCGATCGCCGCCTGTTCTCTGGGCAGATCGGCATGCCGGAATGTAATCTCTTGCATGGCGTATTCCTCCTGTTTCCGCAGCCGGGCTGTCAGGTCTTCCTTGGGAATCAGAATGGTTCCTTCCTGATCGGACTGATCAAGACTGAAGCCGCCCAGCGGTACATTCCTTACGGTAAAGTCATACAGCTTCCGGATGGCAAGCAGTTCGCTGTCCCGGACCGCACTGTCACGCAGGCGCAGCCGGGACGAGAAGATATGCAGATAGAAACGCTGATCCCGACCATAGCAGCCGGCCGGACGCTTTTCCCCGTCCTGCTTGATCACGCCGTACAGCACCTGGGCATCGGTCTGAATCAGCCGCACCGTTTCCCGCAGCACGGCTTCGCCATGTGCCTCATCCGGACAGCTGCGGTAGGCGTCTACCGCTTCTTCCAGGGCCAGATGAATGTCAGAAAAAGAGCGGTTCATGCCTGATCCAGCAGCCGCACCCGGATGCCTTCCTGACTGAGCCGTCGGGCCAGATTGTAGATACCCTGCCAGGCCGCACTGACAAACACCGGCTCCTGATCCGCCTGACGCAGATAGATGCGGTAGCCCTTCTTTTCCAGATCCACCCGCTGGATATCATGAAAGCTGAACTGCCGGCGGACCCGGCCATAGCGGCGTACGCAGAGATTCCGGCCGCTGACCTGCAGATCATGCATGCCCTTTACCGGTTCCAGGATCAGATAGATGCCGGCCGCCAGGGCCGCCGCCATCAGGATGGGCAGCAGCGGCGTGCGGAACGCCGTCGTAAAGACCTGCACGGCCAGAATGGCAAAGAGCACCAGATCCAGTGCCCCCATCCACGCATAGCGCAGGGAAGGATGCACCGTGAACTGCTGCAGAGAGTCTGTTTTCGGATCCATGCCCCGGCTGCTGATCCAGCCCAGCAGGATGCCGCAGATCACGATGGCCACAAAGGCCGTTACCAGCATGGTGCGATACATATCTGTATCATAGCACGCCAGGCAGGCCGGAAAAGCGCAAAGCGCTCCACAGCAGAAAAACAGATCCGGCATTCTCTCCAGGCGGAAGAGATTTTTTTTGCTCATGCAGGCATGATAAAAGCGGATCTTTCCGATCCGCCTTATCTCTGCCTGAATGTCGAATGTGTTACTCAGCTTCTGCTACGCAGGTATCGCCTGCCAGCTTGCCGAAGACCACGGTGTCAACCACAGCGTTGCCGCCCAGACGGTTGCCGCCATGGATGCCGCCGGTGACTTCGCCGGCTGCGTACAGACCTTCGATGATGTTGCCGTCCGCATCCAGAACATGCGCTTCCGTGTCAATCGTGACACCGCCCATGGTGTGGTGGATGCAGGCCTGCCGGGCTGTGGCAACCCACGGTCCGTTCTCCAGCTTGGTGCTGAACAGCGTACGGCCGAATTCATCCTCGCCGGAATCGACCGAGGCATTGAAGGTATCGACAGTGGCCTGCAGGGTATCCGCATCCATGCCCAGCTTCTCGGCCAGGCCGGCCAGCGTATCGTCATAGACGACGTAGCCGTTGTCGACCAGATACTGGAACGTGAAGCCGTCGGCACTCCGCCAGTCAGGGTCGGTGATGTCGACATAGCCGGAACCGTCGCCGGACTCCAGCATGTAGAACATGGCATCCGGCTGCTGCAGGATTGCCAGGCAGATCTCATCACGCCGGCCATCCTCACGCACGAAACGCTCACCGTTCTTGTTGATGAAGATCAGCTGGTCAACGCCGTTGACGTCACGCGGCGGATACTTCGTCAGCGTGCCATCCTGCAGGTTGCCCAGATACAGCAGCTGAATCTGATCCATATCCGTCAGCGAGGCACCGACCGCCACGGCCATGGAGATGCCGTCGCCCTGCGAAGCGCTGAAGCGGTTCGTTGTCGCGGTGTCCGACAGATCCGGCCACTTGCCGGAGGTGTTGTACTCCTGAATCATGGAGCCGTTGGCCGAGAAGCCGCCCGTGGTCAGAATGACGCCATCCGTACCGGTGACGGTGAATTCTGTCTCGTTGTGGTTGTCCAGGCACTTGACACCGGTGACCCGGCCGTCGGTCATGACCAGTTCTTCAGCAGTTGCTTCGACATACAGCGTGATGTTGTCGCTGTAGCTGGCAAGCTGATTGGCATAGGTGGAAAGGAAGCCCGTGCCCATGTCCATCGTGCTGGTATGGGTTCTCTGCCAGAGAGAACCGGCACCCTGCGCGATCTGATCATCAAACTCCATGCCCAGATCTTCAATCCACAGCAGACCGTCATAGGCGTTGTAGGTCAGCACCTTGACCAGTTCCGGGTTGGCGACCATGTCGCCGCCCAGCCAGGTCTGCAGCGCATACCATTCCTTGGAGTCAAACAGATCCGTTCTGCCGGAGGCCAGATATTCATCCCACTGGGTCTGAACGGCCGCCTGCATTTCTTCCAGAACTGCCTGCTTTTCCGGATCATCCGAAGTCGTCGCAAGCGCTGCTTCAATCGTGGCCTTGACCGGCTCGGTCATGGTCACCTGAGACTGCAGTTCTTCATCAGGGCAGTTGTAAATGGCACCGCAGACCAGCGTATCGCCGCCGATCTCGCCGGCCTTTTCCACGATGATGACATTCTTGCCCTGCTGCGCAGCGGTAATGGCCGCTGCCAGACCGGCACCGCCGCCGCCCACGACGACGATGTCCGCCGAAGCATCCGTATAGGCTTCCGGTTTGTATTCGTTGGCTTTCCACTCATCCAGATTGCCGCCCGCCTGCTCGATGCAGTCGCCGATGGCAGTCTTGACTGCATAGCTGGTAATGGTGGCGCCGGTGACGTTATCCACGGCGAGTGTCTGCTGTTCCACAACTTCCTGCGGAATCAGCTGAATCGGCGAGAGACCGCCGGCCGTGCAGACGTTGCCGTCCTTGTCCAGCAGCGGGGCACCGATGCCCGGTGTCTCCGAATTGCTGGTGACTTCGGCCGCCGTGATCTTGCCGCCTTCGACGGTGACGGAGACTTCCACGTCATCGTTCAGGCCGGCTGCCGTTGCGGTATAGGTGCCGTCTTCCAGAGTTCCGCCGGACGCTGCTGTCGTAGCCGCAGTCGAACTGCTGCTGGAGCAGGCCGTCAGTGAAAGCAGCATCGCTGTAGTCAATGCCTTTACTGCAAACCTCTTCATTCCTTTCTTTCCCTCCTGGGATCAGAGTTTCCCCTTTTCTGTTCTTTGCTTCCGTCAGGCAGAATAACGGAATCTGCTGCATGAATGATCGAAAAACGAAAATCCCCCGATCCTGTTATGTTTATTATTTCACTTACTTATGGATCCCGCAATCAGCAATTCACTCGTATTTGCACGAATTTATCGGGCTGGCAGTTCCCTGCTCTGCCGAAACAGCTGTACCCCGCAGTATCGGATCGAAAAAGCGGACCCGGCGGTCCGCTCTTCTCTGCCTGTATGAAGCGATCGGTTATTCTGCCGCGTCCGCGACGCAGGTATCACCTGCCAGCTTGCCGAAGACCACGGTGTCGACCACGGCGTTGCCGCCCAGACGGTTGCCGCCATGGATGCCGCCGGTGACTTCGCCGGCCGCGTACAGACCTTCAATGATGCTGCCATCCGCATCCAGCACATGGGCTTCGGTATCGATTGTGACACCGCCCATGGTGTGGTGTATGCAGGCCTGCCGGGCTGTGGCAACCCACGGTCCGTTCTCCAGCTTGGTGCTGAACAGCGTACGGCCGAATTCATCCTCGCCGGAATCGACCGAGGCATTGAAGGTATCGACAGTGGCCTGCAGGGTATCCGCATCCATGCCCAGCTTCTCGGCCAGGCCGGCCAGCGTATCGTCATAGACGACGTAGCCGTTGTCGACCAGATACTGGAACGTGAAGCCGTCGGCACTCCGCCAGTCCGGATCCGTAATATCGACATAGCCGGAACCGTCAGCGGACTCCAGAATGTAGTACATCGCATCCGGCTGCTGCAGGATTGCCAGGCAGATCTCATCCCGCCGGCCGTCCTCACGAACGAAGCGCTCGCCGTTCTTGTTGATGAAGATGACCTGATCCATGCCGTTGACATCCCGCGGCGGATACTTGGTCAGGCTGCCGTCCTTCAGGTTGCCCAGGAAGAGCAGCTGAATCTGATCCATATCCACCAGGGAAGCACCGGCCGCCACGGCCATGGAGATGCCGTCGCCCTGCGAAGCGCTGTAGCGGTTGGTGGTGCCGATATCCGACAGATCCGGCCACTTGCCGGAGGTGTTGTACTCCTGCACCATTTCGCTGTTGGCACCGAAGCCGCCAGTGGCCAGGATGACGCCGTCCGTACCGGTCACCGTGAATTCGGTGCCGTTATGGTTGTCGGTGCACTTGACGCCGGTCACCCGGCCGTCCTCGGTGATCAGCTCGGTAGCGGTCGCTTCGACCCGGACTTCCACCTGATCCGCATAGCTGGCCAGCTGATTGCTGTAGACCGACAGGAAACCGGTACCCATATCCATGACGGAAGTATGGCTTCTCTGCCACAGCGCACCGGCCGCCTGACCGATCTGATCGTCGAATTCCATGCCCATGTCTTCGATCCACAGCAGACCGTCATAGGTATTGTAGGTCAGCACCTTGACCAGTTCCGGGTTGGCGACCATGTCGCCGCCCAGCCAGGTCTGCAGCGCATACCATTCCTTGGAATCATACAGGTCCGTACGGCCGGAAGCCTGGTATTCATCCCACTGGGTCTGCACCGCGGCCTGCATTTCTTCCAGCGCCGCCTGCTTGACGGGATCATCGCTTGTGGCGGCCAGAGCGGTCTCCACCTGCTGTTTGATCGCATCGGTCATGGTGACCTTGGACTGCAGTTCTTCATCCGGGGCATTGTAGATGGCACCGCAGACCAGCAGGTCGCCGCCGATCTCACCGGCTTTTTCAATGACGATGACGTTCTTGCCCTGCTGAGCAGCCGAGATGGCCGCTGCCAGACCGGCACCGCCGCCGCCCACGACGACGATGTCTGTCGAAGCATCCGTGTAGGCTTCCGGCTTGTATTCGGTCGCCTGCCACTCCTCCAGACTGCCGCCCGCCTGCTCGATGCAGTCGCCGATGGCAGTCTTGACTGCATAGCTGGTGATCGTGGCGCCGGTGACATCATCGACCGCCAGGGTCTGATGCTCGACCACTTCCTGCGGAATCAGCTGAACCGGCGAGAGACCGCCGGCCGTGCAGACATTGCCGTCCTTGTCCAGCAGCGGGGCACCGATACCCGGTGTTTCCTCATTGCTGGTGACTTCGGCCGCCGTGATCTTCCCGCCTTCGATGGTGACGGAGACTTCGACATCCGCATTCAGGCCGGCCGCTGCTGCCGTGTACGTGCCGTCTTTCAGCGTCCTGCCAGCCGCTGCCGTTGTCGCAGCAGTGGAACTGCCGCCGGAGCAGGCCGTCAGTGAAAGCAGCATCGCTGTGGTTAATGCATGTACAGCAAACCTCTTCATTTCCTATCTTTCCCTCCTGAGGTCAGACTGCCCCCTGTTGCTTCTTTCTTCCGCCAGGCAGAATCACGGATGCTGCAGGAATGATGAACAGGCAGGTGCTGATCTCGTCAAGTTCATTATTTCACTTAGTAGGAATTACGGCAATCGCAGATTTTACATTCGTTCACAGGAAATTCACGCACTCCGGTTACAATTCCTTCGCTACAATAGATAGAAACGATAACAATGGGAGGAAGCCGCATGCATATTTCAGTCAAAGCGCCGGGACTGGCACCGGACTGGACCATTGACGGTCTGGTTCTGATCCATGATGACGAAGAATATTCCCTGTCTCATCTGACAGCCGTGAAGGAAAAGAAATCCCTGCGCGGTCAGGAACTGGAACTGATCCTGGATGGGGAAAAGAAAAGACTGGTCTTTGACAAGGCCAGTCAGGAACAGCTGCCGGCGGTCCTGGCAGAACTGCAGCGGATCCTGCAGGAAAACCAGCAGAATGCGGCCCGCTATCTCCAGCCCATTCATGGCACCTGTGTCCAGGAGCTGACCCGGCAGTGTGTGGACAACCACACGCTGAATACGGTTCAGGTTCCCGATGCGCAGGAACGTTTCGAGATCATGCTCAAGGTTCTGAAAGAAGACGAGAAGATCCTGCTCGTCTTTGCGGCCAGAGAAAAGCGCGGCGATGATCCGGATGAGGATGTGGTCTGCCTGCTCAGCGACCAGCGTCTGCTGTGGACCCATGACCGGCGCCAGTACAGCGGCTTCTCGGAAAAGAAGCTGAGCGAGATCCAGGGAGCCAGCCTGCTGGAGGACGTGAATTCCTCCGTGGTCTTCATCAACAGCTCCGATCCCCTCGCCCTGGCGGTGAACAAGGACTTTGCGGATGAAGTGGCCTACAGCATTGATCAGGCCAGTCAGAAAGCCCGGCAGAATGCCTGAAATGCAAAAAGATGGTTCCCGTTTCCGGAAAACCATCTTTTCTTATGCAGGCAGACTGCTCAGGAGTTCAGAGCCGCGTTCCGGCCGGCAATTCTGCCGAAGACCATGCAGTCCACGATCGCATTGCCGCCGACCCGGTTGGCCCCATGCACGCCGCCGACCACTTCGCCGGCCGCATACAGGTTCGGAATCACATTGCCGTCGGTGTCCAGCACCTGGGTATCCGTGTTGATCGTCACGCCGCCCATGGTGTGGTGGACAGACGGGGTACGCGGAATGGCATACCAGGGATCATCTTCCTGCAGAATGGTGAACAGCTTGCGGCCGTATTCATCCGATTCCGCATTGGCCGTGACATTGGCATTATAGGAATCAATCTCTGCCTTGACGGTGTCATAATCCCAGTTCAGCTGGCTGCACAGATCTTCCAGGGTATCCCCGCGGATGACCGCACCGGCCTTGATCAGCTCGCTCAGCGGCACGCCGCTCAGATCCTTGGTATTGTCCGGATCGGTGATGACCGAACCGGATTCCAGCATGTAGAACAGTCCATCCGGCTGTGCCAGAGCGGCCAGGGAAATGTCATCCCGTCGGCCATCTTCCCCGATGAAACGTTCGCCGCTGGAATTCACGAACAGATAGCCGGCCGCTTCCTGCGGAGCCACATAGCCATAGGTGCAGTTGCCGGTGACCGGATAGGTCGTCTGCAGCAGCTGGATCTGTTCCATGTCCCGCAGACCGGCATTGATCTCCGTGGCCATGACGATGCCGTCACCGGTCATGCCCGGCAGGTTGGTGCTCTTGCGGGTGCTCAGATCCGGCCACTTGCCGGAAGTGTTGTATTCCTGCACCATCTCCAGGTTGCCCGCAAAGCCGCCCGTGGAAAGTACGATGCCGTTATTGGCATGAATGGTGTAGGCTGTGCCGTCGGTCGTTTCGGCCTCCACGGCTACCGCCTCACCGGCATCATTCAGGACGATGTGTTTGGCGGCGGTATCGGTCAGGATGGTGCAGTCGCGGTCCGCCAGCGTATCGGTCAGGGCAGTGATGAAGCCGATGCCGGCCGTCTCCACAGACTTGTGCGTCCGCTGATACAGCGAACCGGCCCCCTGCACGATCCGGTCCTCATACTCATAGCCATGCTCGACCAGCCAGTCCAGGGTATCCTTGGCGTTGGCGGTCATCGTGGAAATCAGGGCAAGATCCCCGACATGGTCGCCGGCATTATAGGTCTGCAGCGTATACCAGTTGACGGAATCAAACAGATCCGTCCGGCCGGAGGCCAGGTATTCATCCCACTCGGCCTGCACGGCGGCGATCAGAGCCGCGTGTTCTTCATTGACCGGCTCTTCCGCCAGCGCTTCCTCGATGATCTGCTTGACGCCGTCGGTCATTTCGACCTGACTCTGCAGATCGGGATCCGGGCAGTTGTAGATGCCGCCGGAAACCATCGTGTTGCCGCCGACATAGCCTTCTTTTTCAATGATGATGACGCTCTTGCCCTCGTCGGTTGCGGAAACCGCTGCGGCCAGACCCGCACCGCCGCCGCCGATGACGACCACATCCGCCGTCAGATCGGTTTCGGAAGGGGTTTCCTCAGGCACCGGGGTCTGCAGATTGGCTGCCGAACCGCCGGCCTGTTCCACCGCATCCCTGACCGCCGAGAGAACGGCATTGCTGGAGACGGTGGCACCGGTGATGGTGTCCACATTCAGTGTCTGATAGGTGATGATCTCCTCCGGGATGACCGAGAATGCCTTGTCGGAAACGCCCGGACTCTCGTAGGACTGTTCGACTTCAATGCTTTCAATGGCAGAATCCGAGAACGTCACGTTCAGGATCACCGTGGCGTTATGCCCCTGCGCACTGGCCGTGTAGGTGCCGGGCGTATAGGCATTTGCCGTGGCAGCGGCAGCTGTCGAACCGGCAGAAGCCTGATCCAGGGCAGCCTGGGCCGCATTGATCACGGCCGTGCTGGTGATGGTGGCACCGCTGACCGCATCAATCTCCGCCGACTGGCTGTCCAGGATTTCCTGGGCCAGGGTGTCCAGGGCAGCCCCGCCGACCGCCGGGGTTTCCTGGTCTCCCTGAATGCTCACATCGGTGATCTGGTCGGAATCAACGGTGATGGTGACGGTCACGTCTCCCCCGAAACCCTGTTCCGTGGCCGAATAGGTGCCTGCTGTGTACCTGGAAGCGGAAGACGAGCAGGCAGCGAGTGACAGTGATAAAGCCAGAGACAGTAAAACACTGAAAACCCTCTTCATATAACCCTCCCTTTCCTGCAGTTTAACAATTCCGGGCTTCTGTGAATATAAAAACAAAGTTGCTGATGTAAACTTCCGGTTACCTTCTGTCAATTTTCTGTATATATTGAAACTATGAATCTGACAGCCCTGCGCTACTATGTGACGCTGTACCAGGAACGCAGCATCTCCCGTGCCGCCGACCGGCTTTACATGACCCGGCAGGCGCTTTCAAAATCTCTCGCCAAGCTGGAAAAGGAAGTCGGCGTCAAGCTGATCCGTTCCACCGGACGCGGGATTGAATTCACGGCCGCCGGCGATCTTTTCTACCGGCGCGTAAGCCGCCTGCTGCATGACTATGACGCTGCCCTCCGGGAACTGCATCAGCTGGACCAGGAGAACCGGCTGAACATCCGTCTCGGCGTCGATTACATGACCTCCTTCATCTATGATGAGGCAGCTCTGCAGCCCTTTCTGGCGGAGCATCCCGCGCTGCAGATCACCCGCACCATCCGGACACCGGATGAGCTGGAAAATGATTATGTGGAGAATCAGTTTGATATCGTGCTCTCCCACATCCGCGTTCCGGCTTCCACGGCCTCGGTCTATATCTCACACGTCCCGCTGGGCGTCCTGTTCATGGCCGATGACCCGCTGGCCTCTCGCCGCTTCCTGAAACCGGAAGATCTGGAAAACCGCGAGGTCTATGCGACCGGGGGCAATACCTTATTCATTCAGGAATGCAACAAGTACTTCCATGCCATTCACAGTTCCTGTGTCGTAAGACCGACCCAGACCAATGAACTGTTCACCAATCTGTATTTCATTGAAAAGAACCGGGCGCTGTTCATCACCACCGGCTACTACCGCCATTCCCTGGCCCAGCGGAAACTGTACCGCTTTGTGCCGCTGAAATTTACGGACCGGATGTCTGCGCCGAACCATGATGTGTATCTGTACGGCGAACCGGATGTCTTTGAACAGAAGGAAATCAGAGCCCTGATCAGCTATCTGAAAGACCTGCCCACCAAGATCAGGATCTGACCATCCGGACAGTCAAAAAAACGTCCCGCGGACGTTTGTTTCTTACTGGAAGCCGACAGCACGCTGCGTGATCTTGTAGGCCCGCAGGATCAGCTGCTGGCCAAGCCGGCCCGGCAGATGAATGGAACGGCCGATCAGGCTGTAGCGGATCTCGTTGTACAGATCCGGGTTCAGATCCTGCATTTCCTGCCAGAGCGACTGCATCTTCTCCGGCTGTCCGGCCTGGATATAGAGCACCGTCGTAATCGTCATGATGATGGTCAGGTAGTGCGCCATGAACTTTTCCTGTTCCGGCTGCAGATCCTTTTGGGCCGCCATGAAGTCAATCATGGTCTTGTTGACGGCATACTGCTGATCGGCCCGCTTGACCATCACTTCCACATTCACGGACTGATCCGGCCGGCCGATGAAGTAGCGGTAGAAATCCACATTCAGGTAGAACATCTTCTGCACCTTGGCAAAAGGCTCCATGGCGTAGATGTTATCCACGTAGAAGGTATGCTCCGGCAGCTGCAGGTGCACCTCATCCGTGAGCATCTTCGTGCGGTAGATGAGCGAATGCATCAGGACATAGGTTGCCGGTCCCAGGGGCTTGATGTCCTGCCAGCCGAAAACCTGATTCTCCGGCAGGAACTTTTCATAATGCATGCGGTACTGTGTATTCCGCGTGACATTCTCATAGACATAGTTGGCAATCAGCGCATCGATATCCTGTCCCCTGGCATGCAGGGTGCGCAGGGTGTACATGATGTGGTTGTAGGCGTCCTGATTCACCCAGTCATCCCAATCCACCACCTTGAAGTAGACGCCGGTGGCTGCGTAGAGACCGGTGTTCACGGCTCCGCCATGCCCCTTGTTCTCCTGGTGAATCACCCGGCACACATTGGGATAGCGGCGCTGGTAGTCATCCGCAATTGCCGCGGTCTTTCCCTCATCCGTCGAGCCGTCATCCACAATCAGAATTTCAATGTCATCCCCGCCGGCCAGCAGGGAATCGAGGCACTTCCGCATATACGCGGAAGAGTTATAACAGGGCACCGTAATGCTCAGAATCTTTTCATCAGACATGTCGGAACATCCTTTCTAGTCGAGGGTCTGCAAAGACTTCAGTGATCGGAAAGAACGGTTTCGGTCTGCTTCTGCTTCTGGGTGGCAAATGCCGGCGCCAGAACGACCACCAGACCGTAGAGGATACCGCTGGAAACCACATCAATGACCGAATGCTGTTTCAGCAGCATCGTGGAGGCTATGATCAGAACCGAAAGCACCATACAGAAGAGTCTTCTGCTCCTGCCATGCACGACCTTATCCCCGCTGCGCAGCACACTGCCCAGCACGCACAGGGTGTTGTAGACGTGCATGGAAGGCAGCACGATCGTCGGGGTATCCGTCTCATACAGCCAGGCGACCAGCCGGCTGCACAGATCCGTCCCGCTGACCGCATCCGGCCGCAGATACAGGCAGGTCGGCAGGAATGTATTGAAGATCAGGAAAAACAGCATCCCGGCAATCAGTTCAGCTTCCAGTCTTCGGTATTCTGTTTCATCCCGCAGCAGCGCCAGTATGACGATGGTGGGCACCAGGATGAACCAGGCAAGATAGGGCAGAACAAAATACTGACTGAAGGGAATCAGGTCATCGATGCGGGAATGAATCTCCAGGCAGTCGCTGATATTGATTCTTTCCAGGCGGGCGAACCAGATCATGTAGATGAATTCAAACGCGATCAGATGTCTGGCTGCCTTCGCCTTGCTGAGCAGAACCTGCTTTGTGAAGAAACTCTGATTCATAGGTGTTTGCCACTGCGACAAAACAATCGTATCTTAGAGCGATTTACAGGGACTGTCAAACTGCCCCGGACAATCTTAAACCTGCCGCCGGCCGGGTATGGTCCAGCCGCAGCGCCGGGCGAATTCGGCAACCAGCTCCCAGTACTCTTCCCCCAGCACCTGCCGGCCGTTTTCATGCCCGGCTCCCGGGATCAGCCGCACTTCCATACAGCCGGTCTGATTGGCCTGCAGCAGCCGGAAGGCATCCTGCATGGAGACCTGCTCATCGGCTTCTCCCTGGAAGATCAGCACCGGCAGATTCACCTTCTGCAGGGCCCTGACCATGTCGCCTTCACCATAGGCATAGCCGGCCGCGACCTTGGAGACGCCGCTGGCTGCCTTGATCAGAGGCGGGAAATGAATCCCCCACTCCTCATACAGTTTGCGGTCTACCTGTTCATATACATTGGCATAGGGAGAATTCACGACGATGCCCCGGACATATTCCGGCAGCCCTTCGGCCACCGCCGCCAGCGCCGCTGCACCGCCCATGGTCTCGCCGAAGAGAATGACGGAGGCCTCCGGATCCTGACGTTTGATCCAGTGTACCCAGCTCAGCACATCCCGCCGGTCCAGCCAGCCCAGGCCGCTGTAGTCGCCGCCCGAGGTGCCATTGGCCCGCATGTCCACCAGCAGAACCTGACAGCCCCAGCCATAGAAGCGCTGGGCAGTGCCGTTTTCAATCAGCTGCCGGTGGCTGCGCCGGTAATCGTGCAGGCCCAGCAGCCACTGATGGCTGTCTCCGTTCTGGTACCAGTAGCCATCCAGCATGACCGCATCAAAGGCACTGACTTCGATCAGCTGATGCTGGTGCTGTTCCTCAAAGGCCGAACGGCTGCTTTCCTGCGGGGCGGCAAAAGAAGAATGACGGCCGGCAACCTGACGGAACACATAGGTGCCCGCCGCAGCGGCTGCGGCAGCCAGGGTCCCGGCGGCAGCCGCCAGGATCTTTCCGTAATCTGAACGTTTCATGAATTTTCCTCCGTGACGTTCTCCCGAGGATCAAACAGATCGCAGTCCGGGGCATGGCCATAGATGACCCCCACGGCCTGCAGGTAGGCGTAGATGATGGTGGTGCCGACAAACTTCATGCCCCGCTTCTTCAGCTCTGAGGAAATCTGATCACTCAGGGGTGAAGACGTGGGGCCGTATTCGTAGATGACTTTTCCTTCCGTAAAGGACCAGAGCCAGTCACTGAAAGAGCCGAATTCCTTCTGCATCTGCAGAAAGACGCCGGCGTTGGTCACGGCAGCCTGGATCTTGAGCCGGTTGCGGATGATGCCCGGGTCAGCTGCCAGCTGCTCGATTCTGGCCTGATCATACTGACTGATCTTCCCGGCATCAAAGCCGTCAAAGGCTGCTTCGAAATGCTCTTTCTTATGGAGAATGGTAGCCCAGGAAAGACCGGCCTGAAACCCTTCGAGAATCAGCATCTCGAAAAGCATCCGGTCGTCGTGCACCGGCACGCCCCAGACCTCATCATGATAGCGGATGTAGGCCGGATCAGCCGGGTCCGCCCAGGCACAGCGGTGGACCGGCTGTTTCACTGACGCACCTTCCCCAGCAGGTTCTGCAGGGTCTCCTTCTCGGCGGGTGTCCAGACTTCGAGGCATTCCGCCAGCATCTTCTGATACGATGGCAGCATCGCTTCAATCAGCTCACTGCCGGACGGCGTCAGACTGAGGATGACCTTGCGGGCATCCTTCTCATCACTGCGGCGCTGGACCATATTCATCCGGATCAGATTCCGGACGATGACCGGGATCGTCCCGTCGGTGGAATCGATGGCATCCCGGACCTGTCCGGTATTCATGGCACCCTGCCGGTAGAGAACCGCCAGCACATCAAACTGACTGGTCGTCAGACCGGCATTCGTGCACAGATTCGCCTTATGACGTTCGATGGCCCGCAGGCAGTGGCGCATTTCCTTGACCAAAGCTTCATCATTCATGCCAGTACCTCTGATTCAAAAGCAGAAAACCGTGTTTCGGAAAGTTTCTATCTATTATTTTAGCGCACAACTGTCCTGATTCAGTTTTCTTTTGTGCTCAGGTGGCCGGTTTCTTCCGGCTTCACGGTGGAACGGACGCAGACATCCATGAAATCCCGGCCCCCGTCGCGCAGGATATCCTTAAGCACCGGGATGCGGTACAGGACCGGATTGTCGGCCATGTAGGTCAGGGCGTCGGTGATCACCTGCTCGCCCGGGGTCTCATAGGCCCGCATGTAGAGCTGGGTGCTGTTGAAGCTGATGACCATCTTCCGGGTACAGGCTTCCTCTAAGTAGGATATTTCCAGTACGAGGGTCAGGTCATTGTTTTCGTTCTGGGTGAAGTAGCCATAGGTACCGATTTCATAGGGTTCCCCGTGCAGCATGATCTGGCTGCGGGCCGGCTTGTCCAGACCCACCCGGACATGGTGGATCTCCTCCCCTTCGTAGAAGAGCACCATCAGCTGCCCGTCCAGTTCTTCGAACCGGATGCGGGAGATGCCATCGGTGAAGTTATAATGCATGACCTGGCAGATCAGCGGGAACATCCCGATGCGGGTATGATCGAGATCATAGCTGCGGCCCTTCAGTTCGTGGATCCACTTCTTCGCCTCGTCGTTGACCGGATTGCTCAGCATGCCAAACGAAGACATGTGCCTGGGGGCGATGACCATGTGCTCATACGTCTCGATGCTGCGGGCCAGTTTCTGCTGCTGCTCCGGATCGGCCGGCAGCGGACCGTCCGCGGGCCGGTAGCCGATGCCCCAGAAACGGCGCATGATCTCGGTCATGGTGCCTTCCTGAGTGATCTCGTTGTTGCCGCAGTTGATCATCAGGATCATGTCCTTATCCGGATAGACCACCACATCCTGACCGAAGAGGCCGTTGAAGGCAAAGGAGCCCTGCTCTTCCTCCAGCCAGATCTGATGGCCGTAGCCGTATTTTTCATTATCGGCCTGTTTTGTGGTCGAGGCTCTGACCCAGTCCGGGTCGATCAGCTGTCTGCCATGCCAGTTGCCCTGGTGCAGATACAGATAGCCCAGCTTGCAGGCATCCTCCGGCTTGATGAAACAGCCCCAGCCGCCCTTGGTGATGCCCTGCGGCGAGGCTTCCCAGAAGATCTCATCGATGCCCATCGGTTCAAACAGCCGGCTCTTCAGGTATTCGGCCATGGTCTGGCCGGTCTTCTCCTGGATGGCGGCCGACAGCATGTAGGAGTTCATCGAGTTGTACTGCCATTTGGTGCCGGGATCGGTCTTGACCGGCGCACTGAGAAACTTCCGGCGCCAGTCCTCTTCCGAGATCGCGCCGGCCTCCGAGAAGTCCACGCCCGAAGTCATGTTGAGCAGGTTCTCGATCGTGATGTCCTTGCGCTTGTTGAAATTGTTCAGCAGACCGCCATACTGCGGGAAGATATCCAGCAGCTTGTCATCCAGGTGCAGATAGCCTTCCTGGATGGCAAGGCCGACAGCCATGCCGGTAAAAGACTTGCACATGCTGTGGGTGATATGCCACATGCCCTGCACATACGGGGCAAAGCTGCACTCGCAGATCACCGTGCCATGGCGCAGAATCATCACATGGTGCGGATTGGCGGAGGGATCGCTGCGCAGCGCATCCAGGTATTCCCGGACATGCCGGCTGCTGACCCCCTGCTCTTCCGGGGTGCTGCGGGGGAAGGGCTGCTGCACCGGCCGGTTCTGAAAAGCCGGCTTCTGCGCCTGAAAACTGATCCGGCTGATCTGCCCGGTTTGCCGGGCCATGATCCGGAACAGCAGTTCAGCGAATTCAAAATCTGCATTGGCCATTGTCATTGCCCCCTTCGCTATTCAGTTTACACGAAACCCCTTTTGGAAAAAGAGCAGATCGGCGGAAATGTATTATACTGACAGGGCTCAGGGAGGAACACATGAGCGGAAAAAAATATCGGATCTTCAGTGTCAACCCTGGCTCCACCTCGACCAAGGTGGCGCTGTTTGAGAATGAAACCCGGCTGCTGGAAGAGGATGTCTTTCATGACTCTTCCTTTCTGAAAACCTTTAAGACCATCAATGATCAGCTCGACTACCGCATGACGGTCGTGCAGAAGTTTCTGCAGGATAACCGGATCGATCTGCATGGCATCGATGCCATTGTCGGCCGCGGCGGTCCCTGCTTTCCGATCCCCGGCGGCACCTACACCGTGGATGAGCGGCTGGTTGAAGATACCCGGAATGCCCGGGGCGGTCTCTACCATTCCAGCATGCTGGGGGTCCAGATGGCCATGCGGCTGCACCGGCAGTATGGCGGTCTGTGCCTGATGGTGGATCCCACCGTCACGGATGAATATCAGGACCTGGCCCGGGTGACCGGCCTGAAGGGCGTCTACCGCCACGTGGCCCTGCATGCCCTGAACATGAAGGCTGTGGCCCGGAAGTACGCCGCCGAATGCGGCCGGCCCTATGAGCAGCTGCGGCTGATCACCGCCCATATCGACGGCGGGATCTCGATGGCGGCTCATGAAAACGGCCGCATGATCGACGGCATCGACGGCGGAGGCGGCGAGGGTCCCTTCACTCCGACCCGCATGGGCGGCCTGGCCGTGACCGACTGCAACCGGCTGCTGCGGCAGTACAGCTATGAAGAAGTCCGTCAGTTCACCTCCGTGACCGGCGGTCTGTCCTCCTACTTCGGCACCTCCAATGCCGATGCCGTGCATGAAAAAGTGCTGGCCGGCGATCCCGAGGCGGTACGCGTCTGGTCAGCCCTGTCCTATCAGTGCGCCAAGACGATCGCGTCGCTCAGCGCGGTGCTGGCCGGCAGAATCGATGCGATCCTGCTGACCGGCGGCCTGATGCGCTTTGACGATCTGATCGCCGACATCCGGCAGCGCTGCGGCTGGATCGCCCCGATCCGGGTCTATCCGGGGGAATACGAGCACGAAGCCATGACGGCAGCGGCCCTGCGGGTGCTGCGCGGGCAGGAAGAAGCCAAAACCTACCCCGGAAAGCCGGTCTTCACCGGATTCCCGGAGGATCAGAACGGAAACGCCGGCTGAGTGCCGGCGCTTTTCAGAATTCCATGACTTCACCGTTTTCCGGAATCAGGAGCTGGTCCGAGAAGCCCTTGCTGAGGGCATAGGTGCGCAGATCCTGCCGGGACAGGGTCCAGTGGTTGACCGCCTCCATGTGGCTGGCGATGATCAGGGCATCCGGGGCGTGCTGGTGCAGACGCAGCACATCCTCGCGTCCCATGACGACCTGTTCCTTCCCCATCCGGTTGCCGCCGCAGTTGGCGATGATGATGTCGGGATGATAGGTATCCAGGGCTCTGCGGACGCCGTCAAACCAGAGCGTATCGCCGGTCAGGTAGATCGTCTTCTGCTGCGGGGCCCGGAAGACCGCGCCGCCGCTCTTGCCCATCTGCCGGATCATGTACGCCGTGCTGCCCTTGCGTCCTTCCGTCCGGGCCAGGTGCACCCCCTCAAAAACCGTATCCTCCCCGATCACCCGGATATCCAGGAATTCCAGCCGGGCCAGGGCCCAGGCATCCTGGGCCGACAGGGCCAGCAGCGGTTTTTCACGCGGGGCAATCTCGATGGCCTTGGCGTCGAAGTGATCGCTGGAAAGATGGGTGACGATCAGGGCATCATAATCCAGAAGCTGTTCCACCGGCACCGGCTGATCCACGATCGGATTGCGCTGATTCGGATGTTCCAGGCTCGGATAGGCTTCCGAACTTCCTTTCGGTCCCAGCATGGGATCAATCAGGAAGGTCACACCAGCATACTGCAGACGGATGGTAGCGTTTACAAGCTGCTGTATTTTCATGGCAAAAAACACTCCTTCCGCAATGATATGCACACAGATTCTTCTAAACTCATGATACCCCGGGACGGCCGGAAAACAAAGTCCAAAACAAAAGGATGCCAGGCGGCATCCCCTTCCGGAGCGTGTTCCGGCTGCTCAGTGCTTGCCGTAGACGGTGATGATTTCGCCGTTGTCCTTGACGACTTCGACGCAGCAGTCCGTGCCGACCGCAGCGATCGCGCCGAGGATCAGCGCCCAGGGGGCGGCGGCAGCCAGAAGAACGGTTCCCAGGGCCCCGGCCGTCACCGGAATATCCAGAATCTTATCTCCGTCATGCCAGACATAGATGCGGGAAACATTCCCCTTCTTGATGAGACTCTTGATCTTATCGACGATGTCATTGGCAAAATCCTGATTGCTCATTGTTTTCCTCCTGAAGCGCAAGACCGCTTCTTTTTCTTTATAGCAGATTTAGGCCGCCGGCTCAATTGCCGCGGCAGGCCAGGGAAGCCATCTGCAGGGCATCGGCTTCTGTCTTCGCCCCGCACAGGAACCCCGAAACATGGCAGAACAGCGCCCCTTCCACGCCGCAGACCGCGGTCAGTTCCTGCCCCCGCAGGCCATACCAGGCAGAAGGCAACGGATGTCTGTAATGAGTGCGGTCATGACTGTCCAGCAGGGCTGCCTGCACATTCCAGCCGCCCCGCAGCGCCGGGTAGATCACATACCAGATGTCGGCCGCCTTGGGATCATGACTGGCATAGACCGTGCTCTCCCAGGGCGCAAACTGATCCAGGATCATGATGTGCCCGCTGGAGTAGCTGATGCGCTGCTGGATATAGTCCCGGGCATCCAGGCCGGAAATGATGCTGTCGATGCGGTTGAGCAGGATGTCCTGGGCAAAGGAGACCGCATCCTCAAAGGCCTCCTGATTGTCCCGGCTGGAGTTCCAGGGCGGATTGAAGTCCCGGATCACCTTGGAGACCGTAAAGCCGATATAGGACTGCCGCAGGACCTCTTCCTGCTGCTGGGCGCTGACGGCGGGCAGTGTCTGCAGGGCACTGCGCAGCGGGTCGACCCCGTTATCCTCGGCATCGATCCCCAGCACCAGCGAGGTTTCCAGCCGCTGATACACCAGGTCCTGATAGCGCTGCGGACAGTCCAGATCCGTGAGGATCTGTTCATAGTACTTCCGCCACACCAGGCCGCAGGACGCGTAGGGAATCTGCGTCTCGGGATGAAAGCCGTTGCGTTCCTTGTTCTCCGGGGTATGGTGGTCCAGTTCCCCGCCGCCGATGTCATAGACGATCCAGTCCGGATCACTGGGTACCTGCTCATCCCCGCCCCGGACCACTTCATAGGTCCGGCACATCTGGCTGAGCATGGCGGTGGCGAAGACCTCATCGGCATGGAAGATGCCGTCGTGGGTAAAGAATCTGAGATGTTCCTGCATGACTGTCTTCTTTCTAGATCCGGCTGATCAGATCCATGAACGGCGTGACGATGAAATGCGGAATGAACTTGGCAAAGAAGCGCTGCAGGGTGCAGATGATGCCCGGGGTTGCCACCCAGAGATGACAGCGGTTGAACCAGAGCGTCACCCGCACCACACTCTCTGCCTTCGACGTCAGGAAGGGATGCCGGTAGCGGGTTCTGGTCTGAGTCTGCCGGGCAGTGGGAATGAAGTTGGTGTCGGTCACCCAGTACGGGCAGGCACAGGTCGCCCGGATTCCGGTGCCGATCAGATCATAGGCCAGGGCCTTGGTGTAGTTTTCGACAAAGGCCTTCGTTGCCCCGTAGATGCCGAAGCCCGGCATGGGCTGGAAGCCGGCCACGGAACCGATCTCGATGATCCCGCTGCCGGCATGGCAGTACGGCAGAACCAGGGCCGTGACATCCGCCAGGGCCCGCACATTCAGTTCGATCATGCGGTCAGCCTGATGCCGGTCCATATCCGTCACCTTGCCGATCGATCCCATGCCGGCTGAGCCGATCAGCCAGCGGACGTCCGGCTGTTCCTGCTGCAGCAGTTCCTCCAGCCGGTCAAAGCTGGCCGGATCCGTCAGGTCCATGGCCAGAACCCGGACCGGCTTGTCGGTCAGGTTCTTCAGCTCTTCCAGTTTCTGCTGGCTGCGGGCGATGACCCAGAACTCCTCGGTTTCGTCATCCCTGCTCAGCTGGCGGACAAACTCTCTGCCCAGACCGCTGGAAGCGCCGGTGATAATCGCTGTTTTCATATGGTTTCTCTCTTTTCCTATTCTGCCCGCAGCGCCGCAACCGGATCCGAATGGGCCGCCTTCTGGGAAGGAATCAGGCCCCCGATCAGGGTGAGCACCACCGACAGGCCGACCAGTTCGAGTGCCGTCTCGATCGGCAGGTAGGCATTGACCAGGGAATTCCCGGATACGTTATGCAGCGCCGGGTTGATGAACTGAATGGCAATATAGCAGATGCCGATGCCCATGAAGCCGGCCAGCAGACCGGTGATGAAAGTTTCGGCATTGAAGACCGAGGCCACATCATGCTTGGAGGCCCCCATGGCCCGCAGGATGCCGATCTCCTTGCGCCGTTCCAGCACGCTGATGTAGGTGATGACGCCGATCATGATGGAGGAAACGACCAGGGAGATCGCCACGAAGGCCACCAGGATATAGCTGATGGTATTGACGATATCCGTTACCGAGGTCATCAGCGTACCGACCAGATCGGTGTAGGTGATCACCGACTCTTCCTGGCCGGCGTCTGCCATGGCCTGGTTATAGTCGGCCAGCAGATCGTTGATGGCCTGCTTGGATTCAAAGTCATAGGGATAGATGTCGATCTCATCGAGATCGTTGTCTGCGATGTATCCGAATTCCTTCAGATTGTTGCGCAGGGTGGTATTCCCGCTGGTGAGCATCGAGACGATCAGTTCCTCCAGCTGCCCTTCTTCCATGCTCAGATGGAAGGAAGAAGCCAGCGTGTCGGTATTGACCGAAAAGGCCGAAGGCAGCTGCTGCAGGACACTGACCATGGACTGCCGGATGGCGGCGGTGATCTGGCTGCCGATGGCATCGGCCGCTTCCTGCAGACTCTGGGCAATGGCACTGCCGGCCTGGGCCGTATAGGCATTGAGATAGCTCTGGATCTGACTCTGGATATCGTCCAGATTGAGCGAGGCACTGACGCCATCCGTCAGAATGGTCTGCGCCTCTTCGGTGGCCAGATAGGTCTGGAAGGATTCCTGGAGGCGGCTGGGATCCGGCAGATCATTGGCCTGGGCATAGGCGGTGTAGTCCGCCAGCAGCCCGCTGGCAAAGGTCTGCATGTCTTCAGACGAGATCGTGATCTGTGAGATGGCGTCCTGGGCCAGCACCTGCAGGGCATCGGCCAGCACGCTCTGCCCTTCTTCGGTCTGCAGATAGGCATCCCAGGAGGGCAGCTGATCGGCCTCATCGGGATGATCCAGCAGCCACTGGGTGCAGTAGGAGGTATAGCCCTCCTGCAGCGAACTGACAAAGGTGTTCAGACTCTCCTGGGACAGATCGGCCTGCTGGACTGCCTCCTGCAGGAACTGCTGCAGCCAGGCATTCAGGTAGGCCTGCCCCTGTTCGCTGTTGAGATAGGCCTCAAAGGACGCCGGCAGATCGGCATAGTGCAGACCGGCATCTTCCTGACTGGATCCCCAGGTCAGCCAGCTCTGCCAGAGTTCCGTCAGCATGGCCTGCAGGTTGTCCGCACTGATCTCGATATTCAGATCTGCCAGCATGCCGGCGATCTCTTCGGCGCTGAGCGAGGGAACTGCCGCCATGATGGCATCGGTATCGATGTAGGAGGCATAGTCGATATTCTCCAGCGCACTGGTATCCAGCTGCAGCTGATCGGTATCGATGGAGAAGGCACTGCGCAGCGTGGCCTCATCAATCGTGAACAGCGACGTGAAATCCACCGGTTCGGCGTCCGAACCGAACGCATTGCCGGTCAGGACGTTGGTTTCCGGATCGGCCAGCTGGGCCTGCACAACCGCCGAATCGGCGGCATGGGCCCGGATCTCATCCACCAGCCCGGAAGTATAGTAGATACCCGGCTGGAGCATGTTGATGCCCTCTTCATTGGCACACTTCATGATGCCGGAGATCTGCAGCGTTTCGCCGTTGTCCAGCAATTCCTGCAGATAGGCCGTATCGCCGCTCTGATCGCTCCAGATCCCCAGACTTTCATCATAGACGTAGGCATCACAGCCATAGATCATCCGGAAGGTCACCGCCATCAGTTCGTCATAGGTATAGGACGTGTCGGATTCGGCAACCTCAAAGGATTCGTTGCTGGCAAAGGCCTCGATGTAGTCATCCAGTTCCTGGGGATCCTTGAGTCCCATGGCATACAGCAGCATGTCGGTGATGCCGCCCTGGGTGGACAGCACCAGCATGCATTCATGATCATTCTCCGGCAGGTGGCCGGCCAGGATCTCATACTGATCCAGGTACAGGTTCTCATCGGAAGGCAGCTGGAAGAAGACATCCACGCTGGTGGCCGAGCTGACCACCGAACTGCTGGAGCCGCTGAAGCCCAGGGAACTGAAGGCCGTGTTGGGGTTGACCAGCCGCCAGCCGGCATCGGTCTCCAGATAGATCTGCGGGGTGATGTCATAGATGTATTCCACGCCATGGGCGTACTGCTCCATCCCCGACTCGCCGCTTTCAATCCATTCCTTCAGAGAAGCCAGGTCATTGGTATCGACATTCGACAGCATTCTCCCCAGCATCTGGATCTCATGCACTTTTCCGTCATCCGGCGTCTCATCGGTACTGAGCATGCCGTACATGGTGGTGGAGTCGGAACTCATCATCATCGCCTGCATGGAGAAGCTGTCCCGTTCGATCTCCAGCGGATATTCCGACAGGGTCTGTTCCTCGGTATCCTTGATGTATTTCTTCACGCCGTCCGAGATCGCCTGCACCAGCCCGATGCCGATGATGCCGATCGAGCCGGCAAAGGCCACCAGCAGGGTCCGGGACAGTTTCGACTTCAGGTTGCGGAAGGAAAGCTGCAGGGCGGTGCGGAACGGCATCGAGGCCCGGCCCAGCTTCCGGACCGGGGCTTCTCCCGCTGTCTCTTCGATCACCAGCGGATCGCTGTCGGAGGTGATCCGGCCGTCTTTCAGGTTCACGATCCGGGTGGCATACTGATGGGCCAGGTCCGGGTTATGGGTGACCATGACCACCAGACGATCCCGGGCCACCTGCTTGAGCAGTTCCATGACCTGCACGCTGGTGACGGAATCCAGGGCACCGGTCGGTTCATCGGCCAGCACGATATCCGGATTGTTCACCAGGGCCCGGGCGATCGCCACCCGCTGCATCTGGCCGCCGGACAGCTGACTGGGCAGCTTGTGGCTCTGGTCGCCCAGCCCCACCTGTTCCAGGGCTTCCTGGGCCCGCTTCTTCCGTTCCTCGCCGGTGATGCCGGCAATGGTCAGGGCCAGTTCGACATTCTCCAGCAGGTTCTGATGGGGAATGAGGTTATAGGACTGAAAAATGAAGCCGATCGTATGATTGCGGTAACTGTCCCAATCCCGGTCCTTATAGGTCCGGGTGGAAACCCCGTTGATGATCAGATCGCCGGAATCATAGCGGTCCAGCCCGCCGATGATGTTCAGCAGCGTGGTCTTGCCGGAACCGGAAGGACCCAGGATGGCGACAAACTCATTGTCCCGCAGGTTCAGCGAGACGCCGTCCAGGGCTTTCTGGACCAGGCTGCCGGTATGGTATTCTTTACGGATGTTCTTCAGCTGCAGCATATCTTTCTGAATTTCCTGCTCTCAGTATACTGAGCTGGCCGGGCAATTTCCTGTTTTCTGCCGCAGAACCCCTGCGCAGAGCCGCTCAGAGTGCAACAAAAAAGCCGATCTGTCTAAAAAGACAGGCTCGGCTCTTCCGGCATCAGTCATCCTGACGCAGAAAACCGTTCTTCATGTGCAGGCTGGAGCGGATCAGCACCTTCTCCAGCAGTTCGTCATTGGCCTTGTGCACCAGGTCCACGATCTGCCGGTTCACCGCCTCGTTGCCGGCCCGGGTCGGACGGGCACTGGTGTCATGGGCATGGAGCAGTTTCATGGTCTGGGCAGCCAGGCTGTCCCGCATGCGGCTGAAGAGTTCTTCCGTTTCGTTATGAATGGGATCGGCCAGGGCGGCCAAGATCCGCTCCTGTCCGTACAGCGTCTCGGTGGAGATCTTCGGCGTCCAGGAAGAGACATAGGCCGGCAGGGAAGAGACATTGCTGTAGAGCGGGAAAAGCGCGTTATAGACATTGGAGCCCATGGCATTCCACTCGACCGCGCGGATCGTTCTGGGCAGGCCGGGGCGCAGCTGGGCAATGGACAGGAAGTTGTTCCGGTTCACGCCGATGCAGCGGTAGATCCCCTTCCGGGCTGCCGTGGCGCTGTAGGGGTCAAAGTCGGTGCCCTGGTAGTGAGAGGACAGGATGTAGTAGATATCCTCAATGGTGATTTTTCGCTCGGCACTCCAGCACCAGGGCAGATCATCCGCCTCCGGACCGAAATCGGCCTCCGGTCCGTCCCAGTTCCAGGTATTGGGGTTGAGATAGCGCTGGCCGAACCAGACCCGCGGCGTGTTGTACACATGGTCGCTGTCGGTATGGGAGCCGAAAGCCAGCCGGGCATTGAAGGTGCCGTTACGCGAGAGGTCAAGATGACTGGCCGCGATGAACTCCCGCAGGTCGCGGGAACACATATGATCCTGCTGTGCCCCGAGGGCATCCTCCAGGTCAAAGTCATCCAGCGAGAACTGGTTGGCGATGACGGCATAGCTGTCATCCGGCAGCCGGCGGGCAATCCAGTGATGACCGCCGATGGTCTCCAGCCACCAGATCTCATCGGCATCCGCAAAGGCGATGCCGTTGTTTTCATAGGTGCCGTAGGTTTCCAGCAGGCTGCCCAGACGCTGCACGCCTTCCCGGGCGGAGCGGATATACGGCAGGGTCAGGGTGACGATGTCCTCCTCCCCGATGCCGCCGGGCACTTCCGGCTTTCCCTTTTCCGCCTTCTGCAGGACGACCAGCGGATCGGCGCCATACACCCGCGGATTGCTGGTGATGGTTTCCGTGGCGGTCATGGCGACATTGGCGCTGTTCACCCCAGCCGCTCCCCAGATGCCGTCTTTCGGGTCGCCGTTGGGGTGACAGGTATAGCGCAGCGGCTGCTCCGGCAGATCGATCTGCACATGCGAAATCACCGACCGGTAATGCCGCGGCTGCTCTTCCGGTTCGACGACGATGATCTTCTTCGGCGTCAGGATCTCGGCCGAAGGCACATCTTCGTTGCGGGCAATGATGGTGGACCCATCGAAGCTGGTCTCCTTGCCGACCAGCATGGTTGTACAGGACATATCAGGACCTCCTTCCGGCTCTTGATCAGATCAGTCTTCCGGTGCCGGTACCGGTTCTTTTGCCGTTAATTTCTGCTCGACCTGTGCCGCCAGATTCTGCATCTTCTGGCGGTAGTACGCATAGTGACTGAGCTCCTTCTGCTGCTGCAGGAAGTCCAGATCCGCCTGCTTCAGCTGCCCGGGATCTTCCAGAACCGCCAGCCAGATCTGGCCGATGCGGATGTATTCCTGCAGAATCTCGGAAGCCTGCGGCGTCTTGCCGGCGGTTTCCTCCTGCAGGTTCTGCAGGATCGTCAGCTGTTCCCTGGCCCTGGCCGCATTCTTCTGCAGCAGGTAGATCTGCATGCGGTGGTTGGCCTGGATGATCGCGGCCAGTTCACGGTTCTTCTTCAGCTGCTCGGGATGGATCTCATCGAGCTGGGTCAGAGCTCTGGCGTAGTCCCCTTTCATCTCATAAGCCGCAGCCAGCTGGTGATGGCCGTCGGCGGCCGCCAGACTGACAGACGGCACACCGGCAACCAGCGGGGACATGGCCTGCAGAAAGGCATCGGGCTGATTCTGCTCATAGAGCAGCTTCTGCACCGCCGCGGTCTTCTTCCGCGCCCGGCCGGTGCCGACCATGCGGCCGATCCCCCAGCCCAGGATCAGCAGCAGCACGCGCCAGAACCACGAGCCGCCCAGCAGGATGGCAATGGCCAGCCCCAGGGCAGCCCCGAACAGGGTGGTCTGCCGGATTTCCTTCTGAAAATATTCCTGCATGTGTTATCGGTTCTCCTTCCCTTCCAGCATGGCATAGAACTGTTCTTCGCTGACCACCTGGATTTCCTGCCCCTGCCCGATCCGGGCTTCGGCTTCCTTCTGTTTCGTACTCTTCCCGCCGGGCTTCACGAAGCGCCCGTCCGGCCGGCCCAGAACCAGAATTTCTGTCTCATCGCCGACCCTGTCCTCATTCACCGCGCCCAGATCTGCCAGTTTCTGCAGCACCTGCCGGCGGCTGAGACGGCTGAGCCGGCCGGTGACCACGACATGTTTCTCGTAGAGCGGACTGTCCGGATCCTGCTTCTCCGGCGTGCCCTGGATATCGGCGGCGTGGATCCAGTCGGCTCGGCCCGTTCCATGCGGACGGAAGGCCCGGATGGTCTTTTCCTCACTGCCGTACTTTGCCAGGGCTTCCTGTTTCAGTTTCTGGTAGCAGGCCCCGGTGACCAGGACATCATTCAGGGCCCGGTGGGCCTGGTCATCGGCAATCTGATAATAGGCGGCCATATCCACCAGCCGGTGATGGGCCAGCTCGGGATGCAGACGGCGGGCCAGACGCAGCACATCCATATAGTCATTGTCCAGCGGCATGGCGAGATACCGGATGAAGTTCTGATTCAGGAAGCCGACATCAAAGCCGACATTGTAGCCGACGATCAGGTCGTCCTCCAGAAAGAAGGAAAAATCCCGGATCACCGCCGCCGTCTGCGGCGCTGTTTCCAGCATCGAATTGCTGATGCCCGTCAGCTGTGTAATAAAGGGATCCACATACTGGTTCCGGGCATTCAGCGGCGGCTGAATCAGCGAGGAAAACGTCGCCGCCGGCTGCTCATCCTCATAGCGTACGGCGCCGATCTCGATGATTTCCGCTTCCTCCCGGTTCAGCCCGGTCGTCTCAATGTCGACCACCGTATAGCGCCGGGGAAACCGGATGACACTGCTGCCCTTCAGCGGCAGCGGCGTATTGATGGTCGGATCCTCATCTCTCATATGGTTCTATTATAGACGGTGCGTTCCGTCTGCCGGCTATAATGAATGCAGCAGAAAAGGAGAAGATCAGCTCATGCCGCATACCATCCGTGTCAAAGGGCGGGCCAGACTGTCCTGCCCGCCCGATCAGATTGAACTGTCCCTGACCGTGAAAGCCCTGGACCTGCAGTACGACAAGGCCATGGAACAGGCCGTCCGCCAGCAGAGTGAACTGCAGCAGATCCTTGTGCCGGCCGGCTTCCGCAGCGAAGATCTCAAGACCGAAAGCTTTCACGTCAGCAGTATCTACCGTAATGAAAACAGCACCCAGGTCTTCAAGGGCTATGAGGTGCGCCAGGAGATGCAGCTGCGCTTTGCCCTGGATACCGGCCGGCTCAGCCAGCTGCTGGCACTGCTTGCCGATGCCCAGGCCCATCCCGAGATCCGGGTCCGATTTACCGTCCGGGATCCGCAGCAGCGCACAGCTCAGCTTCTGCAGCAGATTGCCGCCGATGCCAGACAGAAAGCCCAGATCCTCTGCAGTGCTTCCGCCGTACAGCTGGGGGATCTGGTCTCCATCAGCTATGATGTGCCGGAACAGGATTTCATCAGTCCGACCGACTATGCGGTTCTGCCGCAGGCCAGACTGATGAAGGCCGCGGCCCCGGACTTTCAGCCGGAAGACATCGTTCTGGAAGATTCTGCCGTCTTTGTCTGGGAAATCCGCTGAGCTCAGGAAACCTGTTTCAGCACCGCCAGACAGACAATTGAGCCATCCTGCTGGCGAACCGGTGCAAAAGCGATCTGCTGCCCGGCATGGACACCGAAATCATCCTGCGGTTCATTCAGCAGGGTGCCGTAGATGACTTTCTGGCCGAGCTTTTCGCCGCGGACCCAGACCTGTTCCATCTTTTTTCCCTTCGGCATAGAGCAGCACCGCATAGTCATCGGGAAAATACGGATGCCGGCTGGCATCCAGCGCGGCCAGAGCCCGCAGGGTCCTCTTGTCCTTGTTTCGGGTGTCATAGGCCGTGGCAATCTTTTCCGCAAAGCTGCGGTACTGGACCAGATAGTCATAGTCCAGCATCTGCAGACCGACAAACTGAATTTCCTGCAGAGCGGCGGCCCGCATCACCAGCCGCTCTTTCTGTACTGTGGGTTTGTGGAGACGCAGACGGGTGTCCTGCATGGCAGCCAGCGCGGCCGTCTGGAAAGACAGACCGCTCTGCTCATCCAGATAGCCATAGGCAATCAGACCGGTATCCTCCGGCCGGCAGTCCCGGGGATACTGTCTGCGGACCAGCTCAGGACTGTGCAGGTACAGCATGTGATGATCCAGCTGCCGGAAACCGGCATCATGGAAATTCTGCAGCTCTTCGGCAATCGGACTTTCCGGCTCATAGGGTCTGCCCTGCTCATCCAGGCCCAGTGGCCGCTGCCAGCGCTGTTTCCAGTCCGGACGGCTCAGGCAGGCATCGGGTTCTTCCCGGATGGCCTGCTGAAAGGCGGCTCTGGCCTCCTGAATCATTTGCTCCTTTTCCGGAATCACGGCATCGGCAAAGAAGCGCCAGCCGGCATCATCCGGCAGATGCAGCAGGCAGATCTGGGTCTTCCCCTGCTCTGAAGTCATATCCAGGACCAGGTAGCGGCTGTTCTTTCCCCCGACGGCCAGACCGGCCTCTTTTTCCTTTTCCTCGCTGTCGATTCCGACAAAGTGATTGGACAGGATCCGGTAACGGCAGCTGCCGTTCAGGCCGCCGCCGTGTGTGCTGGCCTCGCTGTAGTCCGGTTCCCGCAGCAGCTGACCGCTGTGCAGGAAGGAAAGCGACTCGGCAGACAGATCCGCATCGCGGCAATAGACCTGCAGATTCCGGATCGTCTCCTTCAGCATCTCCTGCTGCAGGGTCCGGTATTCTTCTTTGTTCATGGCAGTTTGTTCTCCTGGTTCTATCCTAGCCGGATCCCCTGGAAAAACAAATCCTGCCCATATGAAAAGGACACCTCGCGCGGTGTCCGTGATCTTACTTCTGAGCGTTGAAATCCGGGGCATAGCTGACATAGCCGGCCAGCTGTTCCGGTGTGGAGCGGTAGTAGGGAATGCCCTTCTCCAGGCTGCTGATTTCCGCCATTTCTTCGTCGCTCAGCCGGAAATCGAAGATGTTGAAGTTATCCCGGATGTGTTCCGGATTCCGGGAACCCGGAATGACCACATAGCCGGTCTGCACATGCCATCTCAGGATGATCTGGGCATTGCTCTTGTGATATTTTGCGCCCAGCCGGCTGAAGATCTCCTCATTGATCAGCGACTTGTCGCCATGACCCAGCGGATACCAGGACATGATGCGGCCGCCGAAGCTCTTCAGAAATTCGGCATAGGCTTTCTGCTGGTAATACGGATGCGCTTCGATCTGCACCATGGCCGGCTTGATCTCGTGCTGTTCCACAATCTTCCGGCATTCCTCAATCGGGAAATTCGAGAGTCCGATGGAACGGACCTTGCCGGCCTTCACGGCATCCTCCATGGCTTTGTATGCCGTCTCAACGTCGCCGACCGGCTGATGCAGGAACAGCAGATCCACGTAGGACACCTGCAGACGTTCCAGGGTCTCATCAATCGCCTGGGCCGCCTTGCCGTAGATGGACGGCCAGAGTTTGGTGGAGATATAGAGATCTTCCCGTCTGGCTCCGGAAGCTTTGATGCCGCGGCCGACCGCCTTTTCATTCAGATAGGCATTGGCCGTATCGATCAGCGTATAGCCGTCTGAAATGGCCGCCTCGACCGATTTCTGGGCCTCATCCGGCGTCAGCGTGAAGGTTCCCAGACCCAGTGCCGGGATGGTCGTATTGTTGTTCAGAACAAATGTTTCCATGATTCTGTTCTCCTTTTCCGTACACCTTCAGTTTAGGAGTCTGCCGGCTCAGGTACAGAATCAATTCTGCATATTGCTATTCAGGAAATGTATGCTGAAGACTCATTCGGCTCCGTCTCCGGCCGGTGTCCGGGCTGCCTTGCGCAGCAGCAGGAAGCCGATGATGAAGAGAACGCCCAGGATGGCAACGGCGACATTGATCGAACCCGTCACGCTGACGGTTGCCCCGACCAGCATGGTGCCCATGAAGGCTGCCCCCTTGCCGCAGATGTCATACAGGCCGAAATACTCACCGCTCTTCTCGGCCGGGATGATCCTGCCGTAGCAGGAACGGGACAGCGCCTGAATGGCTCCCTGGAAGACGCCGACCACAAAGGCCATGATGCCGAACTTCACCAGACTGTCCAGGAACAGGGCAAAGACAGCGACGAAGAAGTAGCCGCCGATACACACGGACAGCAGCGTGACGGAATCATAGCGGGAGGACAGTCTGCCGAAGAGGATGGCGAAGAAAAACGCCACCACCTGGGTCAGCAGCAGAATGATGAGCAGACCGACGGTATCCAGTCCCAGCGCGGTGCCGATCGCCACGGCTTCGTCAATGATTGTGTAGACACCGTCAATGTAGAAGAAGAAGCCCAGCAGGAAATACAGAACCTTCCGCTCATGCTTTGCCATGTCCGCCAGCGTCTCGCCCAGCCGGGCAAAGGAAGCGGCAATCCGGTTCCGGCTTTCTTCAATATAGTATTTCTGCTCGTAGGTTCTTAACAGCGGCAGAGACACCGCCAGCCACCAGACGGCTACGATCAGGAACCCCATCGCAATGGCCGTTTTCAGCGGCAGCGCCTCCAGATAGTAGCCGGCCACATACAGCACCAGGGCAGCCAGGAACGGCACGCAGGAACCCAGGTAGCCCCAGGCATAGCCCTGGGCGGAAACCAGATCCATCCGTTCCGGAGTCGTGATGTCCGTCAGCATCGAGTCGTAGAACACCAGCGACAGCTGATAGCAGACCTTGGCGGCGACATAGGTCAGCAGGTACAGACGCCAGTCCGGCGCCACGCCCAGGATCAGACAGCCGACGACCCCGATCAGCAGAACCGTGAGGAACATCGGCCGCTTATAGCCCCGGTTGTCCGCAATGGTGCCCAGGATCGGCCCCAGGATGGCGGTCAGGATCGTGGCGGCGCTGGTGGCATAGCTCCAGGCGGCCAGGTATTCGGCCTGCGAAAAGCCCGCCTGCTCAGCCAGGGTGTCAAACCAGATCGGAATCAGTGTCGAGACCATCATCGTGAAAGCGGAATTGCCGATGTCATAGTAAATCCAGGCTCTTTCCTGTTGGCTGAAGTTCTTGAACATATGGTTCCCCCTGTCTCTACCACATTCTGCGCGCCTGATGTATGAAGCGGGCAAAGCATGCATTAAATTTCTGTAAACCTATTCTAGCAGGCCGCCGTCCTGTCCGGTAGTTTTTTGCCGGCGGGTTGATTACAATAAACGCGTAGGACGAAGGGAGAGATGAGGATGGAAAAGCCATTGATCTGGGCCCATCGGGGTGCCAGCGGCTATCTGCCGGAAAATACCCTGCCGGCGTTCCAGAAGGCAGTCGATCTGGGGGCGGACGGCATCGAACTGGATGTCCAGCTGACAAAGGATCATCAGCTGGTCGTCATTCATGATGAAACCATTGACCGCACCAGCAACGGGACGGGCTATGTGAAGGATTACACGCTGGAACAGCTGCGGAAGTTCAACTTCAACCGGACTCATCCGGAGTATGAACATGCAGACATACCGACCATGCAGGAAGTCTTCAGTCTGATCCGGCCGACGGATCTGACCATCAACATCGAACTGAAGACCGGCCTGTTTGACTATGAGGGCATCGAGGAGCAGATCGTTGATCTGACTAAGAAGAACGGCATGGAAGACCGCGTCATCTACTCTTCCTTCAACCATTATTCCATTGCCCGGATCCGGCAGCTGGATCCCCAGGCCCATACCGCCTTTCTGACCTGTGACGGCAGCATCGATCTGCCCGCCTACGCCAAGGCCCATCAGGTCCAGGCCCTGCACCCGGTTTTTGCCCATCTGCGCTATCCCGGCTTCCTGGAACAGTGTCAGGAAGCGGGTCTGGAGGTCAACGTCTGGACCGTCAACACGGCCGAGCAGATCCGGCTCTGTCAGAAGAGCGGCGTGCATGCCATCATCACCAATCTGCCGGATTACTGCCGGCAGGTGCTGGATGATCTGGTGCTGTCCCCTGCCTATCAGCACTATGTCGACACCCAGATCACACCCTTCCTGCAGAACTGTGTCGTTCCCCAGGATCTCTTCAATACCGAGGATGGCCTGCGGCTGCGTCTCTACACCGCCATCCATCCGCAGGAAAAAGCCAGCCTGATCATGGTGCACGGGTTCGGAGAATTCTTCGGCAAGTACCATGAGACCGCCTGCCGGCTGTATCAGGAAGGCTATTCCATCTGCTTTCTGGAACTGCGGGGACACGGCGATTCCCAGCGGGCAACCTCCTATGCGGATTCCCGCATCAGCGTCACCAGCATGCAGGAATATGTCTCCGATCTGCGCTCGGCCGTCCAGCAGGTGCGCAATCAGTCTCAAAGCGGCCGGCTGTATCTGTTCAGCCATTCCATGGGCGGCTGTGTCAGCGGTCTCTATCTGGAACAGTATCCGGAGGATTTCCGGTGTGCCGTACTGTCCTCACCGATGCTGAAGCTCAACTTCTCCGGCTATCCCGATGCCCGGGTCCGCCTCTTCCGGCTGCAGACCAGGCTGAAACGCAGTGTGGATGACTATGCCCCGGGGCAGGGGCCCTTCACCGGGAAGTATGATCTGGAGCACAGCTCCGACATGGATGCCGACCGCTACCGCTACCAGTTTGCCCTGCGTCTGGAAAACAGGAACTATCAGACCTGGGGCGGCACCTGGGCCTGGATCCGCGCCGCTCTGGACGGCACGGAGGAAGTTCTTGCGCATGCCGACCGGGTCCGTACCCCGGTTCTGGTCTGCCAGGCCGGCGAGGATGCCATGGTCGACAACGACGGTCAGGTCAGCTTTGTCGGCCAGGCTCAGCACGCCTCACTGATCCGCTATCCCGGGGCCAAGCACGAACTCTTCGATGCCAGCGAGCCCATCCGGGAAAAGTGGTACCGCGATATCATTGCCTTCTATCATTCCTTCGACTGAAGAAAGGGGCGCCCGCCCCTTTTTCGGTTCAGACAGACGCCCGGATCTGCAGGTACCGCCGGATTCCGGCGCTGTCTACAATGAAAGAAAGCATAAGGAGGAATTCTGTCATGCGGAAACCACTACTCTGGGCCATGCGCGGCGATTCCGTACACTGTCCCGAAAATACCATGGAGGCCTTCCGGAAAGCCATCGAAGAAAAGGCGGACGGCATCGAACTGGAAGTGCAGATGTCCATGGATGAGGTCCCGGTCGTCATCCACGACGAAAAAATCGACCGGGTGGCCGAACTGGGCACCGGTTTCGTCAGAGACTACGCCCTGGATGAACTGAAGGATCTCAACGTCGGCAATGCGGATCTCGATGTGCCGGTCGCACAGATCCCGACCCTGGATGAGGTGCTGGAACTGCTGGAGCCGACGGCACTCACTCTGGAAATCGAACTGCGCACCGGTGTGGTGCACTACCCGCACATGGTCGACAAGGTCCTGGAACTGCTGAAGGCGCATCATATGGAAGAGCGGACCATCCTGGCTTCCTGCAACCGTTCGACCATTGCCGAGATTCAGGAAAAGGCCCCGGCCATGAAGACCGCCCTGATCTTCGATCAGGAATCGGACGACACCGTGGCCTATGCGGCGGCCCATCAGATTCCGTTCGTCCAGCCGCATCTGAACTTTGCCGGCGATGCCTCCTTCCGGAAGAAATGCGCTGAGAAGAATCTGGAAGTCATCTTCTGGCCCTGCCTGATCGAGAGTGATATCCATATCGGGGTCGATCAGGATGCCTATGCGATCCTGGTCAGTGATCTCGATTTTGCCAGGTTCGTCATCACCCGCTACTACACGCAGCATAATCTCTGAATCCGATCGCCATCCTGTCCGGGATGGCGTTTTTTTCAGGAAAGCAGTAACAGCACAAAACCCAGGACCAGACAGGGGCCAAACGGAATCCGCTCCTGCCGGCGCAGGGCCAGCAGGACAAAGCCCGCCAGGCAGGCCGCCAGCAGGCCGGCTGATGCCTGACAGATCCCGAAATACAGGCCCATCAGCGCGATCAGGATCCGATCGCCCTCTCCCAATGCTTCCTTCTGCAGCAGCTTCTGCATGATCCGGCTGAGCAGCAGGATACTGCCATCCAGAACGAGAAAGCTGAAAAGACCCTCTGCCCAGTACACACACCAGCCCGCCAGGCTGCCCGGCACAAAAAGCAGGCCCAGCAGGAACAGATGGGCATCGGCGATCTCATAACTCGCCAGATCCGTAAGACAGATCCCGCCGGCAGGCAGACAGACGGCAAACAGCCAGACGGCCTGCAGCTGCAGGCCATAGCGGCGGTACAGCACCAGGGCCAGCAGGCCAAAGCCCACCTCACAGAGAAAATCCTGCCGCGGGATCCGCTGCCCGCAGGAGCGGCAGCGCCCTTTCAGAAACAGGTAGCTGAAGACCGGCACCAGCTCCGGTCCGCGCAGTGTCCGCCCGCAGCCCTCACAGTGTGAGCGTCCCCGGCTGATCTTTTCCCCGCGCCGCAGGCGGCCGCACCAGCAGGCCAGAAAACTGCCCCAGCAGGCACCGGTCATAAAGAGCAGAAAGTCCGACAGAAATACCATCATCTGCTCTTCTTTTTCGTTTCCTTCACCGACTCCCCTGCCGTCCTGGCAGACAAGCTGATAAGATGAAGACGAAAGCAGGTGCCTATAGATGAAAGAACTTTTCGGACAGCAGCCTCAGCCTTTTTATCTCTATACGCTGGAAAATGATGCTCTGCTCCTGCAGGTCACCGACTACGGAGCCCGCTGTGTGGCCCTGATCGATAAGAGATCCGGGATCGATCTGCTGCGCGGCTTTGATACCGGCGAACAGTACGTGGCCGACCGCAGCCATCAGGGCGCGGTCATCGGCCGGGTGGGCAACCGCATCCGCAATGCCCGTTTCGTCCTGAACGGCAGAACCTATCAGCTGCCCGCCAATGAGCATGGCGTGACCTGTCTGCACAGCGGCAGAGGGCTGGATCAGCGTTTCTATGCCGGCACGGAAGGAAAAGATCAGGTCACGTTTTCCTATCTTTCCCCGGATGGCGAGGAAGGCTACCCCGGCAGTCTGCAGGTCACGGTGACCTATACGCTGAAAGACAATCTCGTCCTTCTGCAGGTTTCCGGAACCGCGGATCAGGATACCCTGTTCGGCATCACCTGTCATAACTACTGGAACCTGGATGATTCCACTTCCATCCTTTCGCATCAGGTCCGCATTCCGGCCGAAACCTACGCGCCCAATGATGCTCTCTGCATTTCCCTGCCTGCCCTGCAGACCGTGGCGGGCACGCCCTTCGACTTCCGGAATTTCCATGCCCTGGGCGAGCGCATCGATGCCGAGGACCCGCAGATCCAGGCCGTAGGCGGCTATGACCATCACTTTCCGATCCCCGGCAGCGGGCTGCGGGAATTTGTCTGCTGCAAAGGTGAGAAACTGTCTCTGACCATGGCCAGCGATCTGCCCGGCATGCACCTGTACACGGCCAATAACCTGCAGATGACCGGCAGGCATGGTCAGCAGGACGGTCCGCACAGTGCGGTCTGCTTCGAACCCGAGTACTTCCCCAATGCCATCAATGAGCCTGCAGTGCAACCCAAGCCGATTCTCAGGGCCCATACCAGAGCCGTCACGACCATTCTCTGGCAGGTCGATGCACTCTGAACCGCAAAAGCAGAGACAGGAGCGAACCTGTCTCTGTCTGACTTCGGTCAGCCCGGCATGCTGTCATTCCTTATTATCGTTCCGGCAGCAAACGGAAACCTGTCAGCGAAAAAATCCGCAAAGATAAACCTGCGGAGAAAAAGGAAGACAGTAAAGGCTTTCCGACATCCTCTGACTTGCAGCAGTCCCTAAGCTGGAACTGATTTCAGTTCATCTCTATATTTCTTCGATGAAATGCCTGCTGTGCCTATCCCAATATTTCTTGTAAACAAAATCATTGCTTACCGTAAAATTCAGCTGATACATTCTGAAAATGACCAGCGTATTCTTTGGCTGTACTCGTTCTTCATAAGAATACTGATATTTCATGCCAATTCTTTTCATCACTTCACCGCTGCGGGGATTCTTGACGTCATGAGTTGCTGTGAGATAAGGCAGACCGTCTTTTCTGACCTGTTCCACAACAGCATTCGCCGCTTCGGAAACAATACCTGAATGCCAGAATTCCTTACGCAGTCCATAACCCAGATCATGGGATTCGTCCATGTCAGCTTTGATGTATCCAATGGGATAATTGTTCTTTTTCAGACAGATTGCATAAGCATAAGCCTGCGGCTGTGCATACTTTGCGGCATATCTTTCCTCGTAAAACTGCCTTGTCTCTTCAAGGTTCTTCATTGGATACCAGGGAAGAAATCTGTTAACTTCCTCATCTTTCAGGATGAGGAAAAGTGCTTCCATATCCTTTTCCGTAAATTTTCTTAAAATTAATCGTTCCGTTGTCAGCGCAGGTGTATTCATCATCATTCATCTCTTTACATTCCAGTCTGTGGGATCATGCCACTGTTTATTTCAGGTCCCTGTCTTTTTATTGTTTCCTGCATTTTCTGAAATTCATTCCTGCTGGGAATCACAGAAACAGCGCCAATCACCGGCAGAGGATCTTCTGTTGATGCTCAGACCGTCACGCTGCTGCTTTTACGTACTCTTTTTTGTTCACAATCAGAAGACAGCAGCTCCGCCTTCCCTGCAGACAGCAGAATCACAGTCCCATCACGGAAAAACAGTATGCCGAAAGCCTCTCAAAAGCTTTATGCATATACATGTTCAATATAGAACCACAAGTCTCTGTTCCTGAAGAAATCGCTGTCACAGAAACAGCTTAACCAGGAATTTTCCGGTCTTTTTTCTTCATGAGCAGAACCGCTGTCTCTGCCTGTCTAACGGCTCAGCAGAGCGATGTTTTCAATCGAATCGGTAAAGGGGAACTGATCCACCGGCTGCAGACACTGAATGCGATAGCCCCGGCAGGTCAGATTCTTCAGATCCCGCACCTGCGTGGCAGGATTGCAGGAGACATAGACGATGCGCTGCGGCCTGAGGGAGGCCAGATGCACCATGAACTGCTGGGACATCCCGGCCCGCGGGGGATCCAGAAAAACCACATCCGGCCGGTCCAGAAGACGATCCAGGAACTGCTCCGCATCGTCGCAGTAGAACCGGGCATTGCGGATCTGGTTGCGCCGGGCATTATGCACCGCATCCTGCACGGCTTCTGCCGCGATCTCCACCCCGACGACTTCTCGGGCCTGCCGGGCGGCCAGCAGGGATATTGTCCCGATCCCGCAGCACAGATCCAGCACCGTACTCTGCGGCCCCAGCCCGGCCAGGGAGATGGCTTTCTGATACAGCACTTCCGTCATCTCCGGATTGACCTGATAGAAGGACTGCGGCGAGATCCGGAAACTGATCCCGCCGATCGTATCGCGGATATAGCCCTGTCCGAAGAGCACCTCCTGCCGTTCCCCCAGAATCATGGAAGTCCGGGCCGGATTCCAGTTCAGCACCACCGAGGCAATCTCCGGGTGCATCCGGGTCAGCTGGCTGACCAGCCTTCGGGCTCCTGGCAGGCTCTTTGACCCGATCACAATGACCAGCAGAACCTGGCCGGTGGAATGGGAAACACGCAGATAGAGGTGCCGCAGGATGCCGGTCTTCCGGTCCTCGTCATAGGGGGCCAGCTTCATGCCGGCGGCGATCCGCACGAAATCATGCATGATCGCATTGGCTGCGGGATGCTGAATGCGGCAGGACCGGGAAAAGACCAGACGATGGCTGTTCCGCTCATACAGACCGGCGGCCAGCCGGCCTTTTTCATCCCGGCCGAAGGTCGCATAGACCTTGTGCCGGTAATGATACGGATCCGGCATGCCGAGAATCGGTTCCACCGAACAGCGGGGAAACAGATTGGCCAGGACCTGCTGTTTGGCCTGCAGGGTTTCTTCATAAGGCTGCTCAATCGAAACGCAGCCCCCGCATTTCCCGGATACCGGACAGATCATAAGACCACCTCGGCCATGCTGTGCCAGACCTGCTCCCAGGCCTGTTTCAGGACCCGGTAGGACTGATGCCCGCAGGCCACCAGATCGGTCTGACGGATCTGCAGAGCCCGGGCCGTTTCCAGATCATGCAGGGTATCCCCGATCAGCCGGCAGTCATCCGGACGGGCGCCGGAATCCCGCAGCCACTGCCGGGCGGTTTCAATCTTGCCGGCAGCCAGATTGTCGGAAACCCCCAGCATCTGCCGGAAATACCCGTCAATGCCCAGCTGTCTGGTCTGCGCCAGCAGCTTGTCCTGCCGGCAGGCCGAGATGATGACATTGACATAACCGGACGAGACCGCCTCTTCCAGCTTGTCCAGAGCCCCCGGCACCAGTGTGCAGGACGAAAAACGGGCATCATAGAGCGCGTTGAACTCATCGGCGACCTGGGCATAGGTTTCTCCGGCAAACGTGTAGCCGATCTTATGGTAGTAGGACTCTACCGGGAAGCAGAAAAGATCCCGGTATTCTTCCAAGGTATACTGCCGGCCCATGTGCCGTTCCGCCAGCATCTGATTTTCAATCTCCAGGCACAGTGCTGCATCATCCAGCAGGGTGCCGTTGTAGTCCCAGATCAGAATCTTCATGAAACGATTATACCCCCTGCTGCACCGGTTCTGCCGCTTATCTGTACCGACGGCGGTAAGTCTCGATCTCATTTTCGATTGTCGTGTAGTCCCGCTCAAACAGGGCATCGCTGATGGCCCTGTTCAGCTCGTCTGGTTCCAGTTTTTCCAGCAGCTTCTGTTCCACAAACCGCTTGGATTTCTCCCGGTACTTCGGCAGGCGGTACCTCTGCTGGATCCGAGCCAGTTCGGGCCGCCAGAGGATGGCGATCTTCTGCGCCAGATGCGGCTTCGGATTGGGCTGCGGCGCCCGCTGCAGGTAAAAGTCAAAGCGGCCCTGCACCTGTTCCACGACCACGATGCCCCACCAGTCCGGGACATGTTCAGCCGCATGCAGGGCATGTCTGGCCCCGACCACCAGGATATTGTAGTCACACCAGCGGCTGTAGTCCCGCACCTGCCGCTGCAGTCTGGCATAGGTATCCGCATCGCTCTTGATCTCAATGCCGGTCAGGGCATCATTGGTTACCATCAGGATATCGGCCCGGGAACGGCCCATGGTCTTTTCTTCCAGGAAACGGACCACTCCAGCCTGAGCTTCCAGCCAGTCAAACAGCGGTTCCCGGATCTGCCGGTCATAGAGAATGCTCATGGGCCTATTTTAGCAGAGCCGGAACGAAAACATGACCGCAGGATCTGCGGTCAGGGACTCACTTCTTATGATAGAGCTTCTTCTGGTAGTACACCGGTTCACAGGTGACGTTGATGCCCAGCTTCTGATACAGGTTGGCATCTTCCAGGGGCAGGATGACGGTGCTGTGGGCTTCGGAACCCTTCAGTTCCGGCAGATGCTTCATGGCCTCTGCCGCATAGGCATTGGTCTTGCCCATCAGGGCCAGGGCCATGAGGACCTCATCCGAATGCAGACGGGGATTGTGGTTGCCCAGGTTGTTCACCTTGAGATTCTGAATCGGGGTGACATATTCGGCCTCGATCAGATTCTGCTCCTTGGGAATGGACCCCAGCAGTTTCAGGGCGTTGATCAGGGCGGCGGCACTGGGACCGAAGAGACTGGACGTCTTGCCGGTCACCATGCGTCCGTCCGGCAGTTCAATGGCCATGGCCGGTGCACCGGTTGTCTTCGCCTTGTCCTTGGCGACTGCTACACAGGCCCTGTCCTTGGCCGACAGCCCGGCCTTCTGCATGAGCAGATCCATGCGTTCCACAGCTGCGGCCGAAGCCCGGCCGTTGAGCTGGTCCACATGAACCCGATACCAGCGCCGGATGATCTCGTCCCGGCCGGCCTGACGGGCTGCCTTGTCATCGATGATGCAGGAGCCGACCATGTTCACGCCCATGTCGGTCGGAGAGCGGTACGGAGAGACCTTGCAGATACGCTCTATGATACGGTTCAGCACCGGGAAGATCTCGATATCCCGGTTGTAGTTGACGGCCGAGATGCCATAGGCTTCCAGGTGATACGGGTCAATCATGTTGATGTCATTCAGGTCAGCCGTGGCCGCTTCGTAGGCCAGGTTGACGGGATGGCTCAGCGGCAGGTTCCAGACCGGGAAGGTCTCAAACTTGGCATAGCCGGAGGGAATGCCCTTCTTCTGGTCATGGTAGAGCTGCGAAATGCAGGTGGCCATCTTGCCCGAACCCGGACCGGGTGTGGTCACCACGACCAGGCTGCGGCTGGTCTCGATATAGTCATTCCGGCCCAGGCCGTCTTCGGAGACGATATGATCCACGTTGGTCGGATAGCCTTCGATCGGATAGTGCAGATAGCTGCGGATGCCGAGCCGCTTCAGCTGGGTGCGGAACCGGTCCGCCTCCTGCTGATGGGCATACTGGGTCAGCACGACGCTGCCGACATAGAGTTCCGCTTCCTTGAACGCGTCAATCATGCAGAAGACTTCCTGGTCATAGTCGATGCCCAGATCCCCGCGGGACTTGGAATGTTCAATGTCGGCCGCATTGATGCAGATGATGAGTTCCACCTGATCCTTCAGGCCGCTGAGCAGCCGGACCTTGTTGTTGGCATCGTAGCCCGGCAGGACCCGGGAGGCGTGGAAATCCTCAAACAGCTTGCCGCCGAACTCCAGATACAGCTTGCCGTCAAACATGGCAATGCGCTGCTGGATCCGCTCTTTCTGCAGTTTCAGATACAGTTCCGAATCAAAGGCTTTTCTGTACATGTCTTCTTTCCCCTCAACAGTATATCCGCCCGGCCTGGCATCTGCACAGAAAAAGCAGAAATGCCGGGAAGGTGCATTTTCCTCCTGAACCCTTCAGGCTTTCTTCAGAGCCGCCAGCCAGAGCTGCACGCTGGCATCGCTGGGCATGCGCCAGTCGCCGCGCGGCGACAGGCTGACGGAACCGACCTTCGGTCCGTCCGGCAGACAGCTTCTCTTGAACTGCTGCGAGAAGAACCGCTGGAAGAAGCGGTATTCTGCCGCCTTGAGATCCTCTTTGGCGATTTCCGGATAAGCCGTCATGGCCAGCGCCAGGATGCGTTCCGGTTCACAGCCATAGCGCAGATGCCAGTACAGGAAGAAGTCATTCAGGTCATAGCGGCCGATGACGGCTTCCGTCATCTGGGCAATGGCCCCTTTCTGATTCGGAGTCAGTTCCGGGGTGATCGGGGTGGCCACGATGTCCTGCAGCACCTGCTTCAGCTTCCGGCTGCCGGCGGTGCGGGCATAGGTGTCGACGATATAGCGCACCAGGGTCTTGGGCACCGAGGCATTGACGCCGTACATGGACATGTGATCGCCATTGTACGTGCACCAGCCTAAGGCCAGTTCGGACAGGTCGCCGGTGCCGACCACCAGTCCCTGATGCATGTTTGCGGCATCCATCAGGATCAGGGTGCGGATCCGGGCCTGGGCATTCTCATAGGCGGTATCCCCCGCCCCCTGATATGTTGCCGCATGCCCGATGGCCTGCAGGTGCGCCTGCAGCTGTTCCTGGATCGGCACCTCCTGCCATTCGACCTTCAGGGCCTGCATCAGGGCCACCGCATTCTCATAGGTGCGGTCGCTCGTATTGCCCCGGCTGGGCATGGTATAGGCCAGGATCTTCGTCCCCGGCACAAGCCGGCAGGCCTCATGGCATACCAGCAGGGCCAGCGTACTGTCCAGACCCCCGGACACCCCGATCACCAGACGGCGGATCCCGGTCGCCCGCAGACGGGTGGCCAGACCGCTGGCCTGAATCTGCAGGATCTGCCGGCAGCGCTCTTCCCGGCTTTCATCTTCCTCCGGTACAAACGGATTGCGGGCCGGCTGCACTCCTTCTTTCCGCAGCAGGCCGGCCAGTTCGTCTGCCGACAGCGTTTCCCGGCCGCCCAGCAGACCGATCCGGACCTCCAGGCGTTCAAAAGCCCGCTCGGCCGGTCCCTGGTAGGTCGTCTGGTGCAGACGGTTATGACGGATCTGCTGGAGATCAAAGACCGCGGTTTCCACATGGGAAAGACCATCAAAGAGGTTTTCCTGGAGCACCCGGCCGTTTTCGGCCAGGATGGTATGGCCGGAGAAGACCAGATCGGTGCTGCTCTCCCCGGCCCCGCACGAGGTCAGGACATAGCCGCACCAGCAGTCGGCCGAAACCTGGCGCACCAGGCTGCGGCGGTACTCCGCCTTTCCGATGGTTTCATCGGAGGCGGACAGATTCACGATGATCTGCGCACCGGCCAGGCACTGCTGGATGCTGGGGCGCTGCGGGACCCAGAGATCCTCGCAGATCTCACAGCCTACGGTCACATCATGACCGGCATCCTGAAACAGCAGGTCCGTACCGAACGGCACCAGCTGACCGGCATAGTAAAGCTCTGCGCCGGTCACCTCCCGGCCGGGCGTGAACCAGCGCTGTTCGTAGAACTCGCCATAGTTGGGCAGATAGCTCTTGGGCACGATGGCCTTCAGCGCCTGGTCATTGAGCACGGCGGCACAGTTGTACAGCCGGTTCTCATACACCACCGGCACGCCCACAAAGACCAGCTGTTCCCGGCCTACGGCCCTGGCCGTCTTGCGGACTTCGTCCTCACAGGCCGCCAGCAGGGTGCGGTTCTGGAAGAGATCCGCACTGGTATAGCCGGCCAGGCTCAGTTCCGGAAAGACCAGAATGCCGCAGTCCGCATGTTCTTTTATCAGAGAGCGGATCCGGGCGCCGTTGAAGGCCGGATCGGCCGGCCGGACTTCCGGGACGCAGGCGGCCGCTTTAAGCAGGCAGTTTTTCATGCATGACCATCCTTTCTGCTGTCTTCAGGCGGGACTTCCGGCCACCAGGCCTTCAATCCCTCTAATTCACAGGGAACGAGTTCCCTGATTCTGTCTTCATTCTCCGCCGGATGACGCAGGAGCCGGCGGACCTGGCTGGAGGAGATGGACTGATAGATCGGCGGCGTCTGCACAAAGGTGAAATAAGGACGCAGCGTCTGCAGATACGCATCTGCCGCAAAGATCTGCTCCGGATCTTCTCCGCTGCGGCTCAGGCAGACAAAACCAAAGGTCCTGCCGATGTCCTCGATGTGAAGCCAGCCCGTTTCCAGTTCCGGCAGCTTGTCGCTGCCAAGCAGCAGTTTCAGCTGCCAGCCGGTCCGGGAAGAAAGATGCTGCAGGGTATGCCAGGTACGAGGCTGCCGTTTCAGCCGCAGTTCATAGTCCGAGACTTCCATCCAGTCCCGGCCGGCCGCAATCTTCTGCAGCATCTGCAGGCGGCTTTCTTCCGAGAAGGCAAAGTCCTTCTTCTGTTCCCCGGCAATATAGCGGGACTTGGACGGCACATAGATGACCTTGTCCATTCCCAGTTCCTGGCGGGCATAGTCGGCACAGGCAATGTGCGCTTCGGTCGGCGGATTGAAGGCCCCGCAGAAGACCAGTGCAGCCGTCAAATGCGGCCTCCGTGCAGTTTCCGGTAGAGCTCTTCCCGGTTGCGGGCGACCGTCATGGTCAGGTCGACATAATGCACATGCGGGAATTCGCTGCGCAGTTCGCTCTCCCAGGTATGATTTTCCAGCTGGTCTTTGATATAGGCCTTGGTCTGGGTGATGCTGGGAAACTCGATGACCTGCTCGCCCTGCAGGATATGCGGCACCAGCAGCGGTTCGATCCGGGTGAGGTGCAGTTTCTTCCAGGGATCGAATTCATCCGGATCCAGGCTCAGGACGGTGATGTCCTGCCCGGCTTCGATCTTCTCATCCCAGGCCGAGAGGATGTCGCACTGGGCCTTGTCGTCGGCGTCAAACATCCGCCAGGCCATGAGCTTGCCCGGGATGACCGCCTTGGACGGGCTGTCGGAGCACTTCATCTTCGGTTCATAGGTGCCGTCTTTCCGTTTCACGGCAACCAGCTTGTACACCCCGCCGAAGACCGGATCGGTGGCGCTGGTGATCAGCTTCTCCCCTACCCCGTAGGAGTCAAAGTGGGCATCCTCATAGAGTTCCATGTTGGCCATCTTATGCTCATCCAGGGAATTGGAGGCGATCAGCTTCACATAGGACTTGCCGGCCTTGTCCAGGGCCTTGCGCAGCTTCTTATAGCCGCGCGCCAGGTCGCCGGAATCAATCCGGGCGCTCTTGACCCGCCGGTTGGGATCGTTGGGGTATTTGGCGATCAGTTCATCATCGAGGCGGATCAGATTGGGCAGACCGCTCTCGAAGATGTTATACGTATCCAGCAGCAGCGAGACGTTGTCCGGATAGGTTTCCGCATAGGCCCGGAAGGCTTCCAGCTCGCTCGGGAAGAATTCCACGTAGGAATGGGCAATCGTGCCGACCGCCTTGATCTCCGGTCCCCACTTCATCTCGGCCAGGCAGTTGGCCGTTCCCACGCAGCCGCCCAGGACGGCCGAATAGGCGCCGTCATTGCCGGCCGATTCTCCCTGGGCCCGGCGGGTGCCGAACTCCATGACCGAACGCGGTGTATGGGTGGCCAGTCCCGAGATCCGGGTTGCCTTGGTGGTGATCAGGGAATGGAAGTTCATGGTCTGCAGGAGATAGGTCTCAATGAGAATCGCTCCGACCATATCGCATTCCACCCGGACCATCGGCACCTGGGGATAGCAGACCGTGCCCTCTTTCAGGGCATACAGATCCCCTTTCCAGCGGTAACTGCGCAGGTATTCGCAGAACTCCGGACTCATGCCCTTGTACCTCAGCCAGGTCAGATCCCGTTCGGTGAAGTGATATTCCTTCAGGAACTTCACCAGCTTACGCTGTCCGCCCGAGATGGAATAGCCCATGTGATCGGGATTCTCCCGGAAAAACATGTCAAAGACCATCACGGTGTCCTGATAGCCGTGCAGAAACAGGGAGTTGGCCATGGTGAATTCGTAGAAGTCGGTGACCATGGCAGGATTGTCATAATCCTCATCCGGTACATAGGGTTCCACAGTGTATTTGCTCATAGCATTATCCTTTCAGCGGATCAGCACCTGACAGGACTGCAGCACAGCCAGGGTCTGTTCCTGTTTTTCCGGTGTCGTTGCGGCGGTGGCCTCTTTCAGTACCGTGACCGGCACTTCCGGACACCAGGCCTTGCACAGCAGGGCATTGGAGATGACGCAGATGTCGGTGCATACCCCGCACAGGGTAATCGAAGAAGGCTGGACGCTGGCCAGATCCCGGGCCAGATCGACACAGCCAAAGCAGGGTTTCTGGTACAGGATGGCCTTGGCCTGGGTCAGGGCCTGCTGCACCGGAGCGGCAATCTGCCAGCCCGGCGTACCGCGGATGCAGTGCACCACCGGCAGGAGCTTTCCCTCCTGGGTCTTCAGATAGTCGGAACCATGGGTATCCATGGTCGCTACGACCTGGGTATAGGCGCCCGAGGTGATTTCCTGCACCACGCGGGGAATGCAGGCCCTGGCCTGTTCACTGCCCAGCGGACCGGTCAGGAAGTCATTCTGCATGTCAATGACAATCAGGAATTCTTTCATAGATTCTCCTCCAGATAGGCAACCAGCGGATTAAACGAATACAGCGCACTCTGCCGGCCCCGCACCAGCCGGGTATGACCGGTGGGCACCAGCATCTTCTTGATGTCCCGGCGGAAGTTGCCGGTATCGACCGGATGGCCCAGCAGGGCTTCATAGGCATCCTGGATCTGCCGCAGAGTGACTTCCCGGGGCAGCAGGTTGAAGAGGATGCCGGTACGCACCGCCCGGTGCTGGAGCACATCCATCGCCTTGTTGATGGTCTTGTAGTGATCCCCGGCCAGCCGGGCATTGCTGCGCTTCAGCAGGCGCGAGGTGGTCACGATGTAATTGTCTTTTGCCCGGTCCCGGATCTCATAGGCAATGGTCAGATCCCGCTTCTCACAGCGCATGACGAGCTGAGCAATGCGTTCCTTCTCGGTCCGCTTCACGGTTTCCTTGCGGATGTCGAACCAGTCCGCATCGGCCGCATCATCGCCTGCCTTCATCTTTGCCGTCTGCTGCGGCGGGCAGAGAATCAGATACGACGTGGTGATGACACGGGTGCGGGGATCGCGGTCCACCTTGCCAAAGGTATAGAGCTGGGTGAAGTAGGCCGGTCTTTTCAGGCCGGTCTCCTCATAGAGTTCCCGCTGCACCGCCTCATCCAGATCCTCATCCATGTTCACAAAGCCGCCGGGCATGGCCCAGTCTCCCAGCCAGGGAAAATTGCCCCGCTGGATGAGCAGGATCTGCAGCCGCCCGTCCCGCACCGTCATCAGACAGGCATCGCAGGTACAGCTGGGATGCTCATAGCGGTTCGGATCATAGGCCGCCAGGAATTCTTCCTCCGTCTGGCCCTGAGCGTTTCGGATGCTGTCTTTCATGTTTCTCCTGTATAGTCATTTTGACTATTTATGGTTTCATCATACGCCTTTCTGCCTGCCTGTCAACAAAGACACGAAAAAGGCGCCGATGATGCGCCCTTACTTCTTCATGCGGCGGTACTTCTTGCCCTGTTTCTGCCGCATGAAGGAAAGAATCTCCTCCCCCTGTTCCCGGTCAAAGGTAATGGTCCAGAGATGGGGACTGCTTTCCTTTTCCTTCTTTACTTCCAGGAAGAGATAGAACTTCTTCTTCCCGTCATACCCGTAGTCCCAGACCTGCAGTTCCTTCCAGGGGGTCAGGGAGCCCATGGTTACGATGCCCTCGTCCCCGATGCCGTCCCGGTTGAGCAGGAACATGACCGTGCAGTAGACGGTCGAAGCCAGACGGATGAAGCCCCAGATATCATTTCCGCCGAGCAGCAGAAAGAACAGGGAGGTCAGGCAGCAGATCAGGAAGATCATGCGGTAGGCGCTCCACATCCGGTCCTTGTATTTCAGCGCCTTTCTGGTCCGCAGCCAGCACACCAGCATGTAGGTGCCGATGGCCAGAAAGAAGAGCAGGATGATGATTTCATACACGGTTTCGCCCATGATCAGTACCCCAGTTCCTCATTGACCAGCAGGACATGGATGCGTCCCTGCGGCCGGCAGCGTCTGGTAAACACGAAGTCATTGCAGATGGTGGTATCACGGCTGCAGTGGATGCACTTCCCCAGATTCGTGCAGGGATTGCCGGTATTCAGCCGGTCGTTGTTGGCCGGGGCGGCAAACAGCTCATTGCGCTGAATGGCCGCCTGCAGATCCGGGACCAGCTTGTTCACGCCGGCAATGACATAGACCTTCTTCGGACCGAAGGTCAGCGCCGCCACCCGGTTGCCGTTGCCGTCCACATTGTAGAGATGCCCGTCCATGGTCACGGCATTGGCACTCATCAGGTAGACGTCCGCATTCAGGCACTGATGAAAGACAGCGTCCACATCATCGGTATGATAGCGGTCATAGTAGGTCAGTCCCGGGGCCTGCTCCAGCCAGGCAATGATCCCGGTTTCAAACAAGGTCATGGAGCCGCCCACCCCGACCGAGGCGCCCTCCGGAATCTTCTTCTTCAGATAAGCCAGTACGGCTTCCCTGTTCTCCAGCAGCTCGGCTTCAAAGCCATTGCTGCGCAGATTCCTGACCGCTGTCTCGGCATGGGCCAGATTGGTTGCATTCAGATGTTCATCCATGGCTGCAGTCCTCTTTTCATCGTTAGCATTATACCAGCTCTGCCATGGTAGAATACAGACGTATGGCCGCCCGCAGGACGGAAAAAGACAGGCAGACAGAAAAACGGCTGACCTATACCGCTTCTTTTAAAGTCAGCCGCAGCACGACCCTGCTGGAACTGCTGCTGAGTTCGAAAAAACTGTCCCTGTCCCGCAACAGCGTCAAGTCGCTGCTCCATGATCATAAGGTTCTGGTCAACGGTGCGGTGGTCACGCAGTTCAACTATCCCCTGGCCAAGGATGATGAAGTTCATATCGCCAGCCGCCCGGTACCGGCCGCGCCGATCCGCAGGGCGCCGAAGAAGCGCCGTCCTTCCACGAAGCTGTCCCGCTGGGTGATCTACGAGGATGAGGACTTTCTTGCCATCAACAAGCCGGCGGGTCTGCTGGCCGTGGAATCCGATACGAAGCGGGAAAGTGCCTATACCTATGCCGTGGAATATCTGCAGGCTGAAGATCCGAAGCTGCGTCCCTATGTCCTGCACCGCATCGACCGGGATACCTCCGGGGTGCTGGTCTTTGCCAAGAACATCAAAATTCATTCCAAGCTGAAAGGGCACTGGAATCAGGACGTGAAGCTGCGGGAATACACGGCGGTTGTCGAAGGCCACCTGGCCCAGCCGGAAAAGACCCTGGTCTCCTACCTGAAGGAAAACCAGAACAGCATGGTCTATGCCACCCATGATCCGGCCGGCAAGAAGGCCATTACGCACTATGAAGTCCTGCGGGAGAACAGAGGCTATTCCCTGCTGCGAGTCACCATCCAGACGGGGCGGAAGAACCAGATCCGGGTCATGCTGGCCCAGCTGGGCAATCCCGTTGTCGGAGATGAAAAATACGGAAACGGTGCTTCCCCTTTTCACCGACTGGGGCTGCATGCCAGTGAGCTGGACTTCATCCATCCCGTCACCCATCAGCTGGTGAAGCTCAAGGCCCCCCTCCCCGGCGAGTTCACGGCCCTGTTTCAGGAAAGCAGTGCAGGGAAGAACACACCGAAAAAAAAGAAAAAATGAAAACAGCCTGCGTGCATGGCTGCTTTTCTGATGCTGTTTACTTCTCGTAATTGATCTCAGTCTGCAGTTTCCGGCAGTATTCAATAAGCATGTCATAGAAGTCCTGCTCCAGCGGACTGAGAATCATCCCCTTGCGCCAGGCAATCACCTGGGTACGCGGGTACATGATCTCAACGTCAAACGGAATATAGACCAGATCCGGGTCATCCGGAAAATTCATCTTCCGGCCCAGGTTGGTCGTTGTCCCGATGCACCGGTTTTCCTTCAGATACTGGTACCGGGACAGATAATCTCCATAGATCCGCTTCGGCTTCATGCCGGCAGCCGTAAACAGGTTGTTGGTTTCAAAGCCTTTGGACCGGTTGATTTCCGGCGAAAAGGCAAAGAAGGTTTCATTCCACACATCCTCAAGCGTGAGCCGCTTTTTCTTGGCCAGCGGATGGCGGCGGTTCAGGACGATGTAATACCATTCCGGCTGCAGCAGCTGCCGATAGGTCATGCTCTTGTCCGGCAGGTTGTAGAAATTGCCGAGATAAAAGTCAAAAGACTGGGAAGACATGGTCTGCCAGTCGATGAACATGAAAATGTTCAGCTTCGTTTCCGGATGAGCAGCACTGAACTGCAGGATCAGATTCTGATAGACATGCCGGTTCTCACAGACCAGGGTCAGGGTGGACTTCTGCTTGGCCAGACTGGCCAGCTCCTTCTTGCCGATGTCAATCAGGTTCATCGACTGAGAGACGTATTCATAGAAGATCCGGCCGTTCTGGTTGAGCTGAATGCCCCGGCCCACGCGGTCAAACAGCTGAACACCGAGTTCCGTTTCCAGTTTCCGGATGGTCGCGCTCAGCGAAGACGGGGATATCCGCAGCATCTTTGCGGTTCTGGTCAGATTGCCCATTTCTGCCAGCTTGCAGAAATAGCGCAGCTGCAGCAGTTCCATGAAACCACCTCACTCAGTTTCGGGCTTCTTCCGGTGTATAGTTGGGAACCGGCACCTTCGGCTTGCTGGTTTCCAGAATCAGGTGCAGTTCCTCCTCCAGCCGCCGCCGGGCAGCCGGCAGGCAGACAAAGCTTAAGACCGCGGCCAGTGCGGTCAGACCGATAAACAGCAGGCCGACGGTCCGGGAAACCGGATAGACCCTGAGGCCGGTATAGAGCAGGATGGCCATGATGACAATCGTCCGGGCGGTATTGAAGCTTTCCTTGCCGAACCGATAGGCAATGCAGGTCCCCTTCTTCTCCGGCGTCATGGTGCCCTTCAGATAGGTCCGGAAAATATTGAAGCTGCGGGCCGGCCGGTAGTACATCCAGAACTTCTGGCCTTTGATATCGGCATAGTACTGACTCTGTGCCTTGCTGTTCCAGTATACATTCTGATAGCAGTCCTCCAGCGTATGCAGACGGATGCGTTCTTCAATCTGCCGCTGGCTCAGTGGGGAATGAATGGTTTTCATGGCTGATCCTCCGAAATGCGAAAATGAATGCCCGCAGCTGCGTGACCGCAGGCATTCATCTGTAACCTTGCTGAAACTTACTTCAGATCGAGATGCTCTTCACTGTTGAGCGCCCGGTCAGCCCACTCGATGCCCAGGCCGATATCATCGGTGACATCCAGATAGCCGTTCTTCGGGAGCACGACCTTGTTCGTCAGAACCTGGTTGTCCGGGTTCAGCGAACGCATGTGCTGCTCATGAATGACGAAGTTCGGAATGACCGCTTCCAGCTGGACAGACGGCGGGGTCAGCAGATGGCTGGCGCAGGTATGGATCTGGACGCCGACATCGAAGGTATAGGCCATGTCGCAGATCTTCTTCGTCTCGGTAATGCCGCCGGCATTGCCGATATCCGGCTGAATGACCTGAACGGAGTGATCCAGGAAGTAGTTGATGTACTCCCATCTGCCGAACACACGCTCGCCGTGCGAAACCGGCATATGGATGTCGTCCTTGACATGCTTGTTGTTGAAGAACACCGGGGTATTCGGCTCTTCGAAGTAGTAGATGTTGCAGTCCTCGACCGCATGCGAGAGCTGGATGGCCGACTCGGAGTTCGTGCCGGCATGGTTCTCGATGATCAGGTCGACATCCGGTCCGATGGCTTCGCGGACGGCATGGACTCTTCTCGAGAACATGTCCACCGTCTTCGGCGGCAGCAGGCCCAGACGCTCATTCTCATGCAGGATATTGCCCTCTTCATCCCAGTTCAGGAAGTCGATCTTGATGGCATCATAGCCATCCTTGACGGCCAGCATGGCCCGGTCCACATAATCCTGGACGGTGATGGCCGGCGAATCGGCAGGACCCCAGCCGAACTGCAGCTGCGAAGCATAGCAGCGGACCTTGTCCCGCTTCTTGCCGCCCAGCAGCTTGTACAGCGGCTGCTTCAGGGCCTTGGACTTGATATCCCAGAGGGCGATGTCATAGGCACTGACCGCACTGTACCAGAAGGCGCCGCCGTTCTGTCCCCAGAACGTCCGCAGCATCATCTGATCCCAGATCACTTCATTTTCCAGCGGATCCTTGCCCTTGACCAGCGGCCAGAGATCCCGGATCAGGCCATAGGCTCCCCAGGTCGCATGGATACCGGCGACTTCCCCGTCGCCATAGATGCCTTCATCCGTATAGAGACGGATGCCGACGACCTTGGACTTCTTCGGGAAAGACGGTGTGTGGGAACGATCATACTCGGTGAGAAAGATTCTGGCATGTGTGATTTTCATGGTTCTTCTCCTTTCAGCTGAACCAGCTGTCATACGTAATCGGTTTCGGTGATCTTGGTTGTCCGCATCCGGATGATGCCGTAGATGACGGCAAAGGCCAGGACGCAGAGGTTGATGATGGCCAGCGACGGCGTCAGATCCTGCACCGACTTCCAGATGACGAAGCCCTGGATGAAGGCACTGATCGTCATCAGCGTGTAGTACAGTCCGTCACCGATATGCAGCCAGGAGTTCTTCCAGTCTTCCGCAAACTTCTTCGGGAAGCGGAAACCGGTAATGATAATCAGCACGCTGTTGAAGCCGCCCAGAATCAGGGTGGTGTTGGTGATGGTGGAAACCTTCCAACCAGGCACAGCGGCAGCGAGCCGATGACGAAGATGATGACAATGGCGACCCAGTAGGCCCCGTACTTGTTCTGCTTGACCAGGAACTTCGGCAGCCAGCCTTCCTTGACACCGGCCAGCACCGGCATGGCGGAATTCATGATGCCGGAATTCATCGTGGTCAGCAGCGCGAAGATCGGGCCGCCGAACATGAATACATAGTACAGGAATGTCGGCAGCAGATACCGGGCGGTATCCGTCATCGTTCCGCCGGCCGTGACTTCCAGCGGCAGCACCGCGCCGCAGGCGAAGCCGACCATGGTGTAGAGCACCAGGATGATCAGCGTGGTGATGAGGATGGCCTTCGGAATGTTCTTCTTCGGATCTTCTGCCCGCGGGGCGAAGTTCGCCACCAGGGCATGTCCGACCGTTGAGTAATTCAGCAGCACCACCGCTGACAGCCAGCCGCTCAGACCGTTGGTGAACATTTCAGGACTGGAGAAATCCAGGTAGCCGGGCTGCACATGGAAGCAGCACAGCACCGAGAAGCTCATCAGGCAGATCAGCAGGCACGGCGTGGCAAACGACTGAATCTTGGCCATGACATCCACGCCGAACAGGTTGGCAATGGTCAGAAAGGCCCAGACGGCGAGACCCATGGCAATCCGGTTCCCGCCCGGGAACATGGCGTAAAGATAGTTGGCAATGGAAATGACTGCCGTCCCTCGGGCAATCCAGTTGATCAGAGACGAAATGGTAACCATGCCGCCATACTGCTTGCCGCAGGTCCGGGTCACCATGCCATAGACCCCGCCCGGCACCACTTCCGTGCTGAAGAAGAACAGCTGCGGAAGAATCCGGAACAGACCCATGAGCACGGCCGCCGAATAGGCAAACAAGGCAGAATAGCCTGTGACCGCGATGGCTGCGCCGACGATGGTGACCACGCCGGCTCCGACAACCTGTCCGGTTGCGAGCCAGACAAGCTGTGACAGTGTCAGTTTCTTTTCCTTGACACCTGACTCAGAACTCATAACCGCTAAACCTCCCTTGCTTATCGGACAACAGGCGGCCGCCTATGATGCAGTTCTCTAACAGCCTGCGCAAGCTGTTAAATCTGTTTATGATCATCGCTTCATGGTAATGCTGAGACAGATGGATCAGTCTTTGACGATCCTTGTTACTTTTATTTAAACGCGGCACTGCGCAAAATAAAATTACTTTCTGAATTCATATTCGTGAAATCTGGATTTCACATACGCAGACACCGGAAATTTTCCCACGCTTTTCCTGCCATGCATGTCTGCATGTTCCTTTCATATGATGTACCGAATAAGTTCATGATTTCACAGCTTTCCTCTGCCCATGCACACATGGATGACCTGCCGGCAGCGCATCAGAAAAACCGTCTGGCTGAGATGCCCAGACGGATGTTTCATGAATTCAGAATGTGATGATTTCCGTTGTCCTCTACTCGTACCGCAGGGCATCGATCGGGTTCAGCTTGGCCGCCTTGTTGGCCGGGTAGTAGCCGAAGAAGATGCCGATCGAGATCGAAAACAGGGTCGAGAACAGGATGGCGGACAGACTCGGCGATGCCGTGATGCCCAGCATGCTGGCCCCCAGAGTACCCAGAATGGTCCCCAGGATGATGCCGATGATCCCGCCGATCAGGCAGATGATGACCGCCTCGGTGATGAACTGCAGGCGGATATCGCCGCTGGTAGCCCCCAGAGCCTTGCGGGTGCCGATCTCCCGGGTCCGCTCGGTGATGCTGACGAGCATGATGTTCATGACGCCGACACCGCCGACAATCAGCGAGATGGCCGCAATGGCGGCGATGGCCAGGGTCACGTTGCTGGTGACCTCGTTCATGGTCTCAATCATGCTCTCCAGACTGCTGGCTTCGACGGTATAGGTATCGTTGGTGGTGTAATAGCTGGCGAAGAAGGTCTGGGTTTCCTCCATGAAGGATGTGGTATCCACATCGGCGGAGGCGACGATGGTCAGCGAGGAATAGCCCTTGCTGGCGGACATGTCCTTCTTGGCGGTGCTGATCGGCATGTAGAGGGTCGTCGTGACGTCGCTGGTATCCTCGGACGTCGTCGCATTTTCGTACTGATATTCCCCGACGATATAGAGTTCCCTGGTGTAGCCGTTGATGCTGAGGCGGATGGTTTTCCCGATCAGATCTTCGTCCGTACCGAAGAGGTTCTCGGCAAACACATCCGAGACCAGGCAGACGGAACGCTTATTCTCCAGATCCGCGTCGCTGATGTAGCGGCCGGTGATCATGGTCACCTCATTGGCACTCAGATAATCAGGGTTCACCCCGATGATGCTGACAGTGACTTCATTGCCGGAATCGGAAACGGTTGAAGTGCCGACGGATTCACTGAGTTCAATGGCCTCGATCTCGTCGGCATAGGCTTCCCGGTAGGCCGCAATCATCTCATCCGTGATCAGATCGCTTTCCTTCATCTCTTCCCGCATGAACATCCGGGCGCCATTGTCAAAGCCGCCGGCAGCGGAGGTGCTGCTGGAGCTGTCGGATTTCTGGGTCACCGACAGGGTGATGTTGGTCGCCCCGAACGAGGCCATGGCATCCGATACCGACGTATTCAGCGAGTTGCCGATGGTCATGATGGCAATCACGCTGGCAATGCCGATGATGATGCCCAGCATGGTCAGGAAGGAACGCATCTTGGCCGAACGCAGTGAGGCGATGGCCATGCTCAGATTATCCAGCAGATTCATGCATGCCCCTTTCCCGCCTTCACCCCGATGATGCGTCCGTCGGCGATCTGGATGATGCGCTGGCTTTCCTGGGCCAGACGCTGGTTATGGGTAATCAGGACGATCGTGGCTCCCTGCTCATCGTGGAGCTGATGAAACAGGTCCATGACCTCCCGGCTGGTGGCCGAATCCAAGGCCCCGGTCGGTTCATCGGCCAGGACGATGGATGGATCATTGGCAATCGCTCTGGCAATCGCCACCCGCTGCTTCTGCCCGCCGGACAGTTCGTTTGGCATATGCTTCATGCGGTCTTCCATGCCGACCAGCTTCAGCAGCCGGGCGGCTTTTTCTTCCCGCTGCCGGGCCGGCAGACCGGCATACAGCATGGGCAGTTCCACATTCTTCAGGGCATTCATCCGGCCGATCAGGTTGTAGGTCTGAAAGACAAAGCCGATTTCCCTGTTGCGGATATGGGAAGCTTCCTTGTCTCTGATGTGGATCATATCCCGGCCGTTCAGGCGGTACTGCCCGCTGGTAGGCTTGTCCAGAGCTCCGATGATGTTCATGAGGGTGGATTTGCCGGACCCGGATTCCCCCACGATGGAGACGAATTCTCCCGGATAGATATCCAGATTCATGCCGTGCAGGATCTCCAGTTCATTGGGCTGCCCGATGAAGTAGCGCTTGACGATATGACGCATGGAGATCACGGGCTGACTCATGGATTGGTGCCTCCCTGCGGTGCCGCACCGGCACCGGCATTGGCACCGCCGCCCTGCGGCTGCTGGCCGCCGCCTCCGACATCGATGGTCAGGCCGCTGTCGGAAGAGGCTTCGGCGGTTGAGGTGGAATTGATGACCGCCTCGTCCGCATTGGCACTGGCCCGGATGACCGTGCCTTCCTCGATGCCGTCGCCGGAAATGACCACATAGTAGTCGGAACTGGTACCGGTCGTGACGGTCACGGCACTGAAGCTGCCGTCGGACTGCTGCACATAGACCACGCTGTTGCCGGCATCATCCGTGCCGACCGCGTCCAGCGGCGCCAGATAGACGTCGTCTTCTTCGGAAACCGTGATGGTGACTTCGGCATCCATACCGATCAGCAGCTGATCGGTCGCCTCGTCCAGGGCAACCACGACTTCATAGCCGCTGCCGGTGGAGACCGGCGAAGTGGAAATGACCGTGGCGGCGAATTCCTGTCCGTCCACGACATCGCTGGTGACCGTGGCGCTCATGCCCTTCTCCAGATCGACGATGTCATATTCATCCACATAGACCGACACCTGCAGGTTGTTGATATCCGAGATCTGGGCGACGACGCCATCAATGGAAGAGCCGACGGTGGCGTTCAGCTCGGTGATCGTGCCGGATACCGGCGCCGTGATGGTGCAGTCCGCCAGACTGCTCAGCAGATCCTCCAGGGCATGGTTATCATCAACCCCGTTGGCCAGGGCATCATTGTATTCTTCCAGAGCATCGAAGTAGGTACCGTTGGCAGTGGCAAAGTTCCGTGCCCACTGGATGTATTCATCGCTGTCCTCAGATACATCATCCGAGGGTTTCTGACTCCAGACATATTCCTTGTTGTCCAGCAGGTTCTGCACGTTCGTTGCCATTTCCGCCAGCGTTTCCGCGTTCGCTTCCTCCTGGCGGGAAATCTCTTCCTCCAGTTCCGTGGTATCCAGCACGCAGATCACATCGCCGGCTTCTACCGTATCGCCGACTTCCAGATTGATGGAAGCCACCGCATACTGCAGATCCGTGGTCACGTTGGTCGTGGACTGGCTTTCCACCGTCCCGTCCGCCACCACCGTGTCCTTCAGCGAGGTCTTGGTGATGGTGTAGGTACGCACAACCGCAGCAGCCGTGCTGTCCGTGCTGGCCGTCTGCTGTTTCCGGAGGTACAGAAAGATTCCCGCTGCCGCCAGAACCAGCACAGCAGGAATCACCACTTTCTTCGAAAGACGTTTCTTCGTACAGACAGGGGCAGCTTCCTGCTCTTCTGCCGTGTCTTCTGCAGTTTCTTCGTCATTGTAGGCTACAGGCATTTCCTGTTCTTGCGGCTGTTTTTCTTCGTCTTCCATGTCAACCCCCTGTCTTTCACTATGATTTTGAAAGCCAAATCACGTGATTTTCCGCATTATATGATGCCTATGTGAACGGACCGTGAAGACGGTCTGTACACCCTACAGCCGTCTCTTCAGTATGGCATTCAGGCACCAGAACAGGATGCCGTAGAGGGTTCCGGCCGCGGTGAGGACGCCAAACCACGGTGCGCTTCCCGGCCAGGAAGCCGGTGCGGGCAGCCAGAACAGCAGTGCCAGCAGAAAGCCCAGGCCGGCATAAACCAGCAGATTCTTCAGAAAAGTGGGTTTGTTTCCCAGAGCCGGCAGAAGCCAGCCGGAATAGAACCACTGAAACACATCCACTGCCGCAATGCACACCACGATCCAGATGAACCCGGCCGGAGGCGGAAAATCCGCCCCAAGCAGCATCACGATGAGCCAGCCCGCAAAGAAAGCCAGCGCCTCCCGGCGGCGGATCTGCTGCAGCCGTTCAAATGTCATCTCTCTGTTCTGCTCAGGCATCAGCCGATGTCCTCCATTTCTGTTTCCATGGTCACATCCTGCCAGTGCGGATTGCCGGCCAGCTCTGGAGCTGTGCCGCGGAAGGCACCGGCTGCGTAATCATCATCCTGCAGCCAGCAGGCAAACCAGGCCGTCATATAGCCATCTGCTGCCCGCAGCATGTCGCCATGATCCCTGCCGGTCAGTCTGGCCATGGCTTTCGGAACGCCGGCCGGAATCTGCGCATAGACCTGCCGCATGCCCCAGAGAGGACAGATGCCCTGCCCTTCCGCCGCCTGCGGATCGTCGCTTCGGCCGGCCTCGAAGGGACCGGTACCGGCCGTCATCAGGATCGGGATCCGGATCTTTTCCGGCTCGTAGTGCCAGTCTGTGCCCAGCGTTTCAGGCCTGCCCCAGAACGGAGAAGTCATGCTGGCCGTAAAGAGGGCCCGGAAGAGTCTGCCATGAGGCTGCTCCGTGACGGCATGCACCGCACCGACGCCGCCCTGCGAGTGACCGGCAATGCCGATCCGTTCCGTATCGATATGCTGAAAGAAGATGCTGTGGGGATCTTCATTCTGCCGCAGCAGGAAACAGAGGGTTTCTTCTGCAGAAGCACCCGAACGGGTATTCTCATCTTCATTGCCGGCCACGATGAAACCCCAGGAAGCCAGATGGCGGAAGACTTCCCGATAGGCAGAAGCCTTCACCCCGGTTCCGTTGACCAGGATCACCAGGGGCCAGGCCTTCCCGGAAGCCTGCAGGCCGGCCGGATAAAACACCTCATGACGGCCGCTGTTTTTCCCTTCTGCCGGAAAGACGGCCGACGAAACTGAACAGCTGCCCATGGCGGAATAGCGGGCTTCAATGGCACCGCCCGGCCGGGCCAGGCTGACGTAATGTTTCTGCTTCTGCCGTTCCCGGATCTTCAGAAGCACAACAGCGCCAGCCAGCAGGCTGAGAAGAGCAGCCAGAATTTTCAGGATTTTTGCCAGCATGTTTTTTCCTGCCCTCAGCGGGAACGCTGAGGACCTCCAGCATCTTACCGTAAGACCGGTATGGTGTCACGGAAAATCTGACACCGGTTCAGGCAGGAGCATGGATGCTATAATGGAACCCTGCAGGTACCGTTAACGCCGGAACCGATATGAAATCCGCTGTCGGCGTGAACAAGGAGGGATCACGATGTGTACATGCATTACCTTTACCGCCGCAGATCACTATTTCGGAAGAAATCTTGACCTGGACCATTCCTATCACGAATCCGTCGCCGTCATGCCCAGACGCTATCCCCTTTCCTTCCGCAATGGAAAGAAATTCGAAACCCATGCCGCGATGATCGGCATGGCCTTCGTGCTGCAGGATTATCCTCTGTACTATGACGGGGTCAATGAATACGGCCTGGCCATGGCCGGCCTGAATTTCCCCGACAACTGCTTCTTCCCGAAACAGGAAACGGCCGCTCCGGGCAGCGATATCGTTGCTCCGTTTGAGTTCATTCCCTGGATCCTGGGCCAGTGCCATGATCTGGCCGAAGTCAGAACCCTTCTGGACCGCATCGTTCTGGCCGATATTCCCTATTCTCCGCAGCTGCCCATCAACCCGCTGCACTGGATGATCGCGGACAAAACCGGTTCTCTGGTCGTGGAACCCCTGAAGGACGGCCTGCATGTCTATGAGAATCCGGTCGGGGTGATGACCAACAATCCGCCCTTTGACTATCAGCTGCTGCATCTGGCGGAATTCCGCAATGTGACGCCCGAAGAGCGGGCCTCCTCCTTTGCGGACAACGTGCAGCTGCCGCGCTACTGCGCCGGCATGGGCGGCATCGGTCTGCCAGGCGATCTGTCCTCGCCGTCCCGCTTCGTGAAGGCTGCCTTTACCCGGGCCAACTCGGTCTGTGAGAAGGAGGAGAACGCGGCGGTCAGTCAGTTCTTCCACATCCTTGGATCGGTGGAGATGCAGCGCGGAAGCGTGCGGATGCCCGATGGCGGCAATGATATCACCATCTATTCTTCCTGCATGAATCAGGATACGGGCACCTATTACTACCGCACCTACGATAACTTCCAGATCTCGGCGGTCTGTCTCCGGCATGAGGACCTGGACCAGAGCAGCCTGGCCGTCTATCCTCTGCAGCTGGAACTGCAGATCCATCAGCAGAACTGAGCATCGCAGAACATTCAGGAACCGAAAAACAGGATCTTGCTTCGAAAGACCGAAGCAGATCCTGTTTTGATTCTGACAGAGTTACTGCCGTTCCCGGCGGGAAAGCAGCGGCTGAGAAGTGTCAGGCCTCAGCCGACGTAGCCGATTGCGGCCAGGTACCCGATGGCCACTGCCGCAATGACGGCGTAGATGCCCATCAGCGGCGCTGCGTATTTCAGCCACTGATCGTATTCCACATCCGCCAGGCCCAGCGCCCCGACCAGCGGTCCGGACATCGGCGTCAGCGTATTGGTCAGCGAGTCTCCATATTGGAACGCCATGACAACCACCTGACGGGACAGACCCAGAACGTCGCCGATCGGGATCAGCACCGGGAACATGACGGCCATCTTGGACGTCCGGCTAGGCATCAGCATGTTGAACAGCAGGGTGATGATGAACAGACCGACACCGGCCATGGCCTGGTTGGAGTTGCCGATGATCTGGGAAGCCCCATAGGCCAGGGTGTGCATGATGTGTCCGTCATTCAGGACAAAGCCGATGACTCTGGCGCAGCCCATGACCAGTGAAATGCCGCCCATGGTCTGAGCGCCCTTGAAGAATTCCTTCGAGGCATCGTTGATGGACTTGCCGTAGATGATGTAGGCTGCAAAGCCTAACAGGATCTGCAGGGCGACCAGATAGCTCTGGTCCCAGCCCCAGGCCGCATTGGCGAAGGAGTAGAACAGATAGACCCCGAACATGACCGCCACCACGATGATGCCCTTGAGCGGGAACGGCACGGCCTTGATCTCTTCCATGCCCTCTTCCGGTTCCAGCACGCCGCCGCAGTAGCTCTTGCTGGGATCCTTCTGCACCCGCTTGGCATAGCGGGTGCACCACCAGGCATTCAGACCGACGAAGATCACGAAGATGACGATTCTGGGCGGAATGCCGGTCATCGGTTCTACCCCGGCATAGCTCTGCATCATCACGATGCCGCCGCCCAGGAAGGTGGCGCCCATGCCGACCAGATAGCCCAGATAGAACATGCCCATGGCACAGATCCGGTCCAGACGCAGTTTTCTGCAGATGATCAGACCGGCGGTCACGAAGGTGATCATGGAGTCGGTGCCGGCCACACAGCCTAAGAACCCCATCAGGATGACGATGGACGGAACCAGGACGGAGACCGAACGATCCTGCAGCTTGTAGACGCCGTAGTTCAGGATGTCGTCAAAGGCACCGGACGTGACAATGCACTGGATGGAACCGCCGCCGATGAGCATCAGCGAGATGATGCTGGCGGCATTTTCGATGCCGCTCTTGACCATGAGCAGCGCCTGCCACGGGTTGACGGTCGTTCTTTCCACCGCGTGGTAGGTGCCGGCAATGGCCATGCCGTTTTCGTCCATGTCAAACTCGCCGGCCGGTGCGATGTAGGTCAGCAGGCAGGCGACGAGCGTGATCATGGCAATGATGAGCAGAATATGCGGTACCTTATGCTTCTTCTTTACCTTGGGTGCCGCTGCTGCAGCAGTAGACATATGGTTTTCCCTCCCCTGCTCTGTGCTCAGTGACAGAGCTTATTCATACGTGCCCAGGACGACGCCGAACAGTTC
>CAIFEQ010000006.1:70540-98377 GCA_903789495.1 uncultured Erysipelotrichaceae bacterium
TTCCTTGACGGAAGACAGGCGCATCGATTCGTCATGGCTGTGAATCTTGTACTGATACGGACCCAGGGCATCCACGGTCGGAATGCCGGCATAGCTGAAGTACGCCGCATCGCCCGAGCCGCCGGTGGCCTGCTCCGGAAGGTCTTCCCCTAACAGCGCCCCGGCTGCCCTGACCTTCTGGTACAGGGCGACATTGCCTTCGGTTCTGGCCATCGGCACCCCGATCTTATCCAGAGTGACCCTGGAAACCGTGCCCTCGATATAGGTATCGTTCTGCACTTCTTCGACAACCTTCTTCACGGTTTCGATGTCCTCGTCATTGGCAACCCGGACCGAGACCTTGCAGGCCGCGTGATCCGGCACGATGTTGGTCTTCTGCGGACTTTCCAGCGCGGCCATGTTGAACTGAATGCCGCGTTCATTGTCATTGTGTTCGTAGAAGGCCAGGATCTTGTGCGCCAGTTCCACCACCGCGGAACGGCCATCGGTATAGTTGACTCCCGAATGCGCCGCCTTGCCGGTGATGTCGACTGAAATCGAGCAGGAGCCCTTGCGGGAAGTCAGGACGCCGTTTTCCAGCCGGGCGGGTTCAAAGACAAAGGCCGCCTCGGCCCCGTCCATGACCTTGTCGAAGCTCTTCTTCCCGCACTCGGAGCCGATCTCCTCGTCGCAGTTATAGACCATGACGATTTCCTTGTCCGGCAGCAGCCCGGCTTCCGCCATCATGCGCACCGCATAGATGGAAACCAGCACACCGCCCTTGCAGTCCACGATGCCCAGGCCATAGGCCTTGTCTCCTTCCACATGCCAGGGATACTTGGCGGTGTCGCCCTTCAGGAACACGGTGTCCAGATGGGCATTGAGCAGAATCTTGCCGCTCGGATGGGCCGGCTTGAGACGGGCGATGATGTTGGTGCCGAAGCCTTCGTAGTAATCATGCTCGATCTCGATGCCCGGGATCTTCTTCAGGCAGCCATCGATGATTTCCACCACCCTGGCATTGCCTTCCTCATCCCGGGAACCGCAGTCGGTGGCCGCCAGCTGCTTGAGCACTTCGATCTCTTCCGCTTCGTAGCGCTCTGCCCCCTCCCTGGCCGCCTTCAGTACTGCTTCTGTAGAATACTTCATGCGATCTTTCCTCCTCCTATTCTCTTTATGTATTGAAAAAATACGGCATGAACCATTATCCGCAATACAGTAGCATGACTACAAATCTGTGTTAATTCCATTATAACCAGCGAATAATCTTCATAACATTCTGATTATTTATAGTATATAAATCCGGTTAATAAGTGCATGTAAGCGCAATCATATACTTTTCTGCGCTGGAATATAAAAAAAGACCACTGCCGTACTGCGACAGTGATCTCTGTTCGGATTCCTTACTTCAGGGAGACGAGGTAGCCGTTGTCATCCGCATCGACGACAATCGTATGTCCTTCGATGTCAGGATTCTCCAGGATGATCCGGGCCACGCGCGTTTCGATCTCCTGCTGGATATGCCGTTTCATCGGCCGGGCGCCGAAGGCTTCATCCGTGCCATACTCGACGATCCGGGCCTTGGCCTTGTCCGTCACCTCCAGGGTGATGTTCTTGTTTTCCAGACGCTTGCTGAGCTGACCGAGGAACTTGTCCGCGATCTGCTTCATGACGTCTTCATTCAGGGCGTTGAACACGATGATCTCATCGATCCGGTTCACGAACTCCGGCTTGAAGAAGTTCTGCACTTCCTGCAGGTAGTGCCCCTTCCGGGCCAGCGCATTGTCCTCAAAGGCATACTGCGAGCCCAGGTTGGAAGTCATGATGATGATCGTGTTCTTGAAGTCCACGGTCACGCCATGAGAATCGGTGATGCGGCCGTCATCGAGAATCTGCAGCAGGATGTTGAACACATCCGGATGCGCCTTCTCGACTTCATCCAGCAGCACGATGGAATACGGATTCCGGCGGACGGCTTCGGTCAGCTGGCCGCCTTCCTCATAGCCCACATATCCCGGCGGCGCGCCGATCAGTCTGGAGACCGAGAACTTCTCCATATATTCGGACATATCGATCCGGACAATCTTGTTCTCGTCATCAAACAGCTGCTCGGCCAGGGCCTTGGCGACTTCCGTCTTGCCCACGCCGGTCGGCCCCAGGAAGAGGAACGAACCCAGCGGCCGGTTCTCATCCTGAATCTGTGCCTTGGAACGCATGATTGCGTCAGAGACCAGCTGAATGGCCTCGTCCTGGCCCATGACCCGCTTCTTCAGACTCTCGGGCAGGTGCAGGACCTTCTCCCGTTCGGTGCTCATGAGCTTGGACACCTCGATATGCGTCCAGCGGGAGACGACGCCGGCAATCATTTCCTCATCCACGACCTGCTGGATCATCTGTCCCTCATGATGCTCACTCGCCTCATTGATCTTCTTCTCCAGGGACGGGATGGTGTCGTACTTCAGCTTGGCAGCCTTGTCATAGTCGGCCTCATTCTGCGCCTCGGTCAGCTGCAGCTTGGCCGTCTCCAGCTGTTCCTTGTACGTCTTGACGCTGTCGAGTTCCTTCTTCTCGGCCTGCCATTTACTGTATTTCTCATCTTTCTCCTTCGTCAGCTCGGAGATTTCCTTTTCCAGTTCCGCCTTGCGTTCCAGCGTCTTGGGATCGGTTTCTTCCTTCAAAGAAGTCTGCTCGATCTGCAGGGTCATGATCTTCCGGTTCAGCTCATCCAGATCCGCCGGCATGGAATCCATCTGTACCCGCAGGGAGGCACAGGCCTCATCGATCAGGTCGATGGCCTTGTCCGGCAGATAACGGTCGGTGATGTACCGGTTGGACAGGGTGGCTGCGGCGACGATGGCCTCATCCTTGATCTGCACGCCATGATGGCTTTCAAAGCGGTCTTTCAGGCCCCGGAGGATGGAGATGGTATCCTGCACACTCGGCTCCGCAACCTGGATCCGCTGGAATCTTCTTTCCAGAGCCCGGTCCTTCTCGATATACTTCCGGTACTCATCATAGGTGGTCGCACCGATGCACTTGAGTTCGCCTCTGGCCAGCATCGGCTTGAGCAGGTTGGCCGCGTCCATGGAACCTTCCGTCTTGCCTGCCCCGACCAGGTTATGAATCTCATCAATGAACAGAATGATCTGTCCGTTTGCCTTCTTGACCTGATTCAGAACGCCCTTGAGACGTTCCTCAAACTCACCCCGGTACTTGGCCCCGGCAATCAGCGAGCCCATATCCAGTTCAATCAGACGCTTGTCTTTCAGACCCAGCGGCACATCGCCCTTGTAGATCCGCCAGGCCAGACCTTCGACGATGGCCGTCTTGCCCACGCCCGGTTCGCCGATCAGAACCGGATTGTTCTTGGTCTTGCGGGAAAGGATCTCGATCACCCGCCGGATCTCATCGTCCCGGCCGATGACCGGATCGATCTTGCCGTCGCGGACATCCTGCACCAGGTCATGCCCGTATTTCTGCAGGGCATCCAGTTGGCCTTCATTTTCCTTGTCGTCCATGGTCATACCGCCTCTCCTTTCCTCCTCGGCCGCCTCGATTTTCTGCGCAGTGATGCCGAACTGCCGTTTCAGCTGTTCAATCACCGGCGCATCGGTCTGGAACATGCCAGACAGGAAGGCACCCGAAGACATATAGGTATCTTTATGCTGTTTCATATAGGTCCTGGCATGGCCGTCTGCTTCATCCAGATAGCGGGACAGCAGCGGCTGCGAGGATCCGCTCGTGGCGGGCAGTCGGTTCAGATACGGCTGCACCGCCCTCTCCATTTCATTCTTATCGACCTGAAGCCGGCTCCAGATGCCGTCGAGACTGTCGTCTTTCAGCATCGCTGAAAGCACATGCTCGATGCACAGCTCGCTGTTATGCGCTTCCTGCGCACTGGTGTACGCACTCACAATCAGCTGCTGAAGCTGCTCGGTCATTTCTTCCATATTCATGATTCATCACTCCTGAGAAAACGGTTTACTTAAAGGAGTCCTTGAAGCGCTCCCACACCGATTTCTTCGACGGCGTGCTGCCCTGCAGCGCCTGGAGCTCTTCATACAGTTTGCGTTCTTTCGCACTCAGCCGGTCATCGACCTTGACATGCACGGTGCAGTACTGATCGCCCGTGCGGCCCGAGGCCTGAATGCCCTGGCCCTTGAGACGCAGCTGCGTTCCGTCCTGGGTGCCGGCCGGAATCTTCATGGTCACATCGCCATGGATGGTCGGCACATCGACGGTCGTCCCCAGCGTCGCATCGACGGCACTGACCGGAATCTGCAGATAGATATCCCGGCCGTTGCGCTCAAACTGCGCATGCGGCTGGACCTCGATCACCAGATACAGATCGCCGTTGGGACCGCCGTTGACGCCGCGTTCGCCCTTGCCGGCTACCCGCAGCTTCTGACCGCTTTCCACACCAGCGGGAATCGTGACCTCAATGGTCTGCTTGCGCCGGATATAGCCGCGGCCGCCGCAGTCCGGGCAGACCTTGCGGATCTTGCGCCCCGTGCCGCCGCAGTCCGGGCAGACACTCTGCGTCTGGAAGACTCCGAAGGCCGTCCGCTGGGTCCGCATGGTCACGCCGCTGCCGCCACAGGTCGGGCAGGTCACGATGTCGCTGGGACTGTAGGCCCCCGAACCCGAGCAGCGCTGGCACTGTTCATCCACATCCAGGCTGATGGTCTGTTTCTTGCCGAAACAGGCATCCAGGAAACTGATGGACAGCCGCAGATACCGGTCTTCCCCCTGCCGCGGCGCATTGGCACTGCGGGAGGAGCGGGAAGAACTTCTGCCGAAGCCATCGCCTCCGAAGAAGGACGAGAAGATATCCCCGAAGTCGTCGAACGAACCGGTTGAGAAGCCGCTGCCGGCGAACGGATTGGAACCGTCCACGCCGGAAAAGCCGAACTGATCATAGTTCTGCCGCTTCTGCGGATCGCTCAGGACCTCATAGGCCTCATTGATCTCCTTGAATTTTTCCGGGGCGTCCGGACTCTTGTTCACATCGGGATGGTATTTCTTGGCAAGAGAGCGGTAGGCTTTCTTGATTTCCTCCTGCGATGCAGACCGGCTCACACCCAGTACTTCGTAATAATCTCTTTTTTCTGCCATGCTCTCTCACTCCTGAAGACTCGCTTCAAACCGGGCCAGACTGTCCTCCCCGCTGACCCGGATCCGCGGCAGACGCAGCGGATCCAGGTCCGGAGAGATCCGCCCCCAGGCGGTTGTGAAGGCAAGCTTGGCGCCTGCCTGGGAAACGATGGACTCGGCGTGTTCATTGACATCGCCGAAGGGATAGCAGTAGACAAAGCCGCCATCCACATATTCGAAGGAACGGATCGTATCTTCAATCCCTTCCTGTTCCTCCACACACAGCAGCCGGCCGCCATGTCCCATGCCGGAACAGCCGCCCTGGTGCATCAGGAACCCATGTGACTGCAGCTCCAGGCCGTCCTCCCGCATTTCCCAGTTCTCCCAGGAAAGGGTCGGATCCTCCCAGCCGCAGATCAGGAAGATGCACGCATGCAGGCCATACTGCTTCAGCAGCGGGTAGGCATACGTGTGCACGCTGGGGTCATTGTCATCGATCGTGATGGCAAGACTCTTAGCCGGCACTTCTGCCCGGCCCTGCATGAAGTAGAGGACTTCCCGCATCGTCAGGGCTGACCAGCCTTCTTCCTGCAGCAGCTGCAGCTGGGCCTGGAAGTCATTCACCTCCAGCCAGTTGCTGTCGCTGGCGCTTTCGCCATTGGCTTTGCTGTAGAAGAAGTGGTACATCAGCACCGGCAGACTGTCGGCGCTTTCCTCTTCCGGATAGTTTGCTTCTTCCAGATGGTCGACCGCATCAGCCGGGATATAGAAGATCCCGTTCTGCAGGCGGATGCCATAGCGGGGATCCTCCCCGCTTGGCTGGACATAGATATCATAGGTATCCGTTCCCTGCACCTGCAGCTGCACACTGCCCTGCACATCTTCGATCTGATAGCTGTCCCGGGTGACCAGCACATGGCTGGCATCGCGCAGCAGCCGGCTGTCGTTGCGGAACCAGCGGCCGCTGTCCTGCACCGCCGTTGCGGCCAGATAGAAGGACGAATCGGCGATATGCAGATAGCTGCCGGACTGGCTGTCAATGTCATAGAAGCTGCCGGCCGCGGCCGTACCGCATTCCTGCATGCCCTGTCTGTCACTGCGGTAGACTGCCGCATCCTTGGCACAGGTGATCTTGGTGCCCACATAGGCACTGACGGAAGCTGCGGTGTCCGTGCTCGGCGGGCTGGCGGTGGAAACGGCTGTGCTGCTGACGCAGCCGCTTAGAAGACAAATTCCCAGAATCGCTTCCAGGAATCTGCCTGCATGTTTACTTTGTTTCCTTGAAGTCGGCATCGACGACGTCGTCATCATTCTTGCCGCTGCCGGACTGCGAAGCTCCGCCGGCATTGCTGTTCTGCGTGCTGCCTCCGGCATTGGCATACATCTGCTGCGCCATCTCATTGGCTGCCTTTTCGAGGGCATCCATCTTTTCCTTCAGCGCCGCGTTGTCGTTGGTATCCAGGGCATGCTGCAGATCATCCCGCAGCTTCTGGACCTTTTCTCTTTCCGCCGCCGGGATGTTGGCATCCTTGTTGTTCAGCGTTTCGTCGATCTGGTTGATGAAGGCCTCCGCCTTGTTGCGGTTCTCCATCTCCTCCCGCTTCTTGTCATCTTCGGCCTTGTGTTCCTCGGCTTCCTTGACCATGCGGTTGATCTCGTCTTCGGACAGACCCGAAGAGTTCTTGATCGTGATGGACTGCTTCTTGTTGGTGGCCTTATCGACGGCCGACACATTCACGATGCCGTTGACATCGATATCAAAGGTGACTTCGATCTGCGGTACGCCTCTTCTGGCCGGCGCGATGCCGTCCAGCTGGAAGTTGCCCAGGGTCTTGTTGTCGGCTGCCATCGGCCGCTCGCCCTGCAGGACGTGGATATCCACGGCCGGCTGGTTATCGGCAGCGGTGGAGAAGATCTGCGACTTGGAGGTCGGGATCGTGGTGTTCCGCGGAATCAGAACCGTCATGACACCGCCCAGAGTCTCAATGCCCAGGCTCAGCGGCGTGACATCCAGCAGCAGCACGTCCTTGACGTCGCCGCCGATGACACCGCCCTGAATGGCGGCACCCATGGCCACGCACTCATCCGGGTTGACGCTCTTGTTCGGCTCCTTGCCCAGCTCATTGCGGACCGCTTCCTGCACGGCCGGGATTCTCGTGGAACCGCCGACCAGCAGGATCTCATCCAGATCCGAGGCAGAGAGACCGGCATCCGACAGGGCCTGACGCACCGGACCCATGGTCCGGTCCACCAGAAACTTGGTCATCTTGTCAAACTCCGCCCGGGTCAGTTTGGTCTCCAGGTTCAGTGCACCCGAGCCATCCTTGGCCATGCAGATGAAGGGCAGAGAAATCTCCGCTTCGACCATGCTCGACAGGTCCTTCTTGGCCTTTTCAGCCGCATCCTTCAGACGCTGCAGAATCATCGTATCGCTCTTCAGATCGACGCCATGTTCCTTCTGGAAGTTGTCAGCCAGCCAGTCAATGATGACGTTATCGAAGTCATCGCCGCCCAGATGGGTATCACCGGCCGTGGCCAGCACTTCGAAGGTGCCGTCCGCGATATCCAGAATGGAAACATCGAAGGTGCCGCCGCCCAGGTCATAGACCAGGACTTTCTCTTCCGTGTTTGCGTTCTTGTCCAGACCGAAGGCCAGGGCCGAAGCGGTCGGTTCGTTGATGATCCGCACCACATCCAGACCGGCAATCCGGCCGGCATCCTTGGTGGCCTGCCGCTGGGCATCATTGAAGTAGGCCGGGACCGTGATGACGGCCTTCTCGACCTTCTCGCCCAGGTAGGCTTCGCAGTAATCCTTGATGTAGCTCAGGATCATGGCCGAGATTTCCTGCGGTGTATACTGCTTGCCTTCCAGAGTCACCTTTTCATCCGTGCCCATCTTTCTCTTGATGGAATACACGGTGTTCTTGTTGGTGATCATCTGCCGCTTGGCCGCATCACCGACAACTCTTTCGCCGTTCTTGAAGGCGACGACGGACGGCGTGGTACGATTACCTTCCGGGTTGGTTATTACTTTCGGCTGACCGCCTTCCATGACTGCTGCACAGCTGTTGGTGGTGCCTAAATCAATACCGATAATCTTGCTCATAATCTCTCATCCTCCTGTGAGTTATTCACTCACCTTGACCATGGCTGCCCGCAGCAGCCGGTCATGAAGCCTGTATCCTTTCTGCAGCACTTCCAGGACCATGCCTGGTTCCGTGCCTTCGACGTGCTCTGTCATCATTGCCTGATGCCAGTTGGGGTCAAATTCCTTGCCCAGGGCATCGATCTCTTCGACACCCTCTTTTTCCAGGGCGGTCTGCAGCTGCTTGTAGACCATCTGGAACCCGCGGACATACGCTTCATCCGCCCCGTCCGCCGGTTTCAGGGCCAGAGCCCTTTCGCAGTTGTCCAGCACCGGCAGGATCTCCTTGGCAAAGCTCTGCAGCTTGTACTTATCCCGCTGCTCGAAGTCCTTCTCCAGACGCTTGCGGGTGTTATCCGCATCGGCGTAGGCCCTGACATACTCATTGGTCAGCTTGGCGACCTGGGCCTTGAGCACTTCGTTCTCCGCCCGCAGGGATGCCAGTTCCTGATCCCGGGGATCTTCCTGAGCAGCTTCTTTTTCCGCCGGTTTCTCTTCTGCCGGCTGTTCTGCGGCCGGCTGTTCTGCCGCTGCCTGCGGTTCGGCCGGCTGTTCTGCCGTCTTCTCTGCAGGCGGTTCCTTGGTTTCGGCAGCCGCTTCGGCCGGCTTTGCCGTTTCCGGACTGTCCTTCTTTCCGGCCTGGGTTTCCGGGCTGTCCTCCGTAGGCAGGACGGCCTCCGTCTTCTTGTTTTCTTCACTCATTTTTCTTCGTCACCGTCCTTCATATAGATCTTCTCGATCAGCCTGGCGATATAGTCCAGCATCGAGACAACCTTGTCATAATTCATCCGGCTCGGGCCCAGAACCATCAGCTGGCCGGTCTCATCCTTGTTCACATGGAAGGAGGTCCGGACCACTGCCAGGTCATTGACCCAGGTCAGCTGGGTGCCGCTGCTGGTTGTCAGCGCAACGGCTTTCTTGGAAGTGCTGAGCTGCTTGAGGGTCTGCGGATTTTCCAGCAGAGACATCAGACTTCTCAGCTTGTCGATATCCTCGAATTCCGGCTGGTACATCATCCGGTCCTTGCCCGAGAAGTAGACATTCTCATTGGCAAACTTGACGAATGCCTTGACGAAGGCGGTGAACAGGATATCGTGCTGCTGCACCTGCTGCTCCAGATCCGGTTCCAGATCCTGCATGCGGTCCGCCAGATCATTCAGACGGACGCCCCGCAGACGGGTATTCAGCAGATCCGTGCAGTTGATGATGTCCTGCAGCGACACATCCTCGTCAAAGTGGAAATTCTTGGTTTCCGTATGACCGGTGTTGGTAATGAAGACACAGACCGCATTGCGCTCATCAATCGGAAAGACCTTGATATGTTCCAGACACTGTTCGCTGGAATCGGGGCCGATTGCTCCGGAGGTCATGTTGGTCATTTCCGACAGAATCGCACAGCTCTCCCGTACCGCATCTTCGAGGTTGGTATTGGAGACATCAAAAGCCTGCTGGATGGCGACTTCCATCTTCTTGTCGATGCCGGCGTCGTCCAGCAGATTCTCACAGTAGAATTTATAGCCCTGCGTGCTGGGAATCCGGCCCGAGGAAGTATGGGTCTTTTCCAGATAGCCCATCTCTTCCAGTGCCTGCATGTCATTGCGGATCGTCGCGCTGGAATAAGGAAGCTTGTAGCGGGCCTGCAGGGTCTTCGATCCGACCGGCTCAGCCGTCCGGATGTACTCGTCGACGATGCACTTGAAGATTTCGATTCTTCTCGGTGTCAGCATCCTACCTTGCGCCTCCTTTAGCATTCTTTGCTTTTGACTGCTAACACTATAACGCCTGGAATTAGCACTGTCAATATGAGATTGCTAAATGTTTGAGGAAACAGAAAGGACGGCTTCGGCCGTCCCCTGATCCTTATATTAATTAAGCGGCAGTCAGTGCTGCAGCGCCGTCTCGTGCATGCGCTGCACCACCTCATCCAGGATGCAGGCCGGCACCAGCGGAGAGATATCCCCGTCGTTGTAGGCGATCTCCTTGACGGCCGAGGAGCTTAAGAAGGAGTACTGCGGCCGGGCAATGAAGAACAGGGTCTCAATGGACTCATTGAGCATCAGGTTGGCCGTGGCGGTCTGCAGTTCATACTCATAGTCGGAAACCGCCCGGATGCCCCGGACCATGATCCGGGCCCCGATCTTCTGGGCAAAGTCCACGGTCAGGCCGGTGCCGATCAGCACCCGGATGTTATCATGCCGGGGCAGCTCCTTAACGGAACGCTCCAGCATGTCGAGCCGCTCCTCTTCCGTGAAGATGCACTTCTTGCGGGGATTGCGCATGATCAGCACATCGAGTTCATCAAACATGCGGGACGCCCGTTCGATGATGTCCAGGTGACCGACCGTCACCGGATCAAAGGTACCCGGATAGCACGCTTTCATAGTTTTTCCTCCTGGTTTTTCCGGTAGTAGCGGATACGGGTGATCCCGTATACCGCCTCTTTATAGCATACCCAGCAGGCAGAATCATTGGGATCTGCATCGTCCCTGGCCGATTCGATGATCACCCGGCCGTCTTCTGCCACCAGGTTCTTCTCAGCCAGCAGATGCAGAATCTTCCGGTTCTGCTGTTTCTCATAGGGCGGATCCAGGTAGATCAGATCCGCCTGGATGCCCCGCCTGGCCAGCAGGTTCAGGGCTGCCGTATCCCGGCAGTTGAGCACCTGGCTTTTTTCCGCCATGTCCAGCGTCCGGATGTTCTCCCGGATGATGCCGCAGGCGGCCCGGGAGACATCCACGAACCAGCAGTACCCGCAGCCCCGGCTCAGGGCTTCCAGTCCCATGGCGCCCGAGCCAGCATAGAGATCCAGGAAGATCTGCCCGTCAAAGGTCTCCCCCAGAGAGGAGAAGACCGCCTCCCGCACCTGATCCAGGGTCGGCCGGGTGGCCTCTCCCCGCAGGGTCTTCAGGGGCCGGGAACGGCAGCTGCCGGCGATGATCCTCATTCGAACTCGCCCCGCTTCCAGGCCGCGATGACCGCCTGGGCGATGCCGATGGCACACATCAGAGAGAAGGTGGAAGAACCGCCGGCCGAGATCATCAGCAGCGGGACGCCGGTCAGCGGAATCAGTCCGGTAACGCCGCCGATGTTGAACAGGCAGTGCACGACGATGTACATGGCCGTACCGACCAGGATGATGCGCCCCTTCTCACTCTTCATGTGCAGGGCGGCCGTAAAGAGCCGGCAGATGATGATCATGTAGGGAATGAAGATCATCAGAAAGCCGATGAACCCCAGCTCCTCCACCACGATGGCCAGGATGAAGTCCGTATTGGCCGCCGGAAAGTCGGTGTATTTCCGCACCGAATTCCCGAAGCCCAGACCTGTCCAGCCGCCGGTGGCGAAGGAGACCAGGCCGTTGATCAGCTGATAGCCGGTATTGTAGCGGTCCGCAAAGGGATTGATGGCCGACAGGAAACGGTTCTTCTGATACTCCTTCAGCGGCAGGGCATCAATCAGACTCTCGCCGTACGGCGACAGCAGGAAGATGGCAAAGACGCCGACGATCACGACAAAGAACAGAATCCAGCGCTGCAGCTTCCGCATCTGTCTGTTGGAGGGAATCAGGAAACAGACACAGGCAATGATGGCGATGACGGCCGCCGAGCCCATGTCCGACTGCAGGACCAGCACGATGAAGATATAGGACGCCACGAACAGCAGCGGCCGGCTGACCATCTGCCAGTCGGTGCGGAAATGATAGCGCACATCGCCGCAGTAAGCCGCAATGACCAGATAGGTCATGATCTTGGCAAATTCCGACGGCTGAATGGAAATATCCATGGACGCAATCGGCACCCGGATCCAGGCCCGTGCCCCGTTGACTTCGCCGAACAGCAGGCAGACCAGCAGGAGGATGTCCATGCCCAGCGCCAGGGTCGGAAAACTCTGCGACTTGAGCAGCGAGAAGCGGAAGCGCCTGGCAAAGAACGACATGCCTGCATAGCCAAGCATCAGGAAGACGATCTGCTTGATCACGGTAAAAGGCAGATAGATCGGATTGTCCACCGCCAGGCCCATCGAGGCGGAGGCGATCATGAGCAGCCCGAACACCATCAGAAACAGCATGGATCCGTGGATCCAGTTGTCCTTCAGGGCCGGCATGCGGAAGACAGCCAGCCGGGAGTGTCCGGCCTTCTGCGCCCGCTGCGTTTTCAGTTCCGCCGTGGTCATGTTACAGCCTTGATTGTAGCATAAGCACTCCTGCCTGTGGGAAACGCGCGTGCACGCATGGAAGCCCTTACAATTTGATCCTGCGCAAGTTTGGCCCGTTTCGAAGCACTTCCCTTTGACTTTGCTGAGGGGCCTGTTTAGAATAATCGCGAGGTACGACTGATGTTAATCAATAATGATACGATCATCAAAGACCCGGATCCGGTTCTGCGGCAGAAGTCTTTGCCGGTTCCTCTGCCCCTGAGCGAAGAGGACCGGGCCCTGCTCCGGGATCTCTATACATACGTCAAGGAGAGCACCGATGAGGAAAAGGCCAAGGAGAAGAATCTGCGCCCTGCCGTCGGCATCAGTGCGATCCAGGTCGGCGTGCCGAAGCAGCTGACCGCCATCGTGGTCAACACGCTGGACAAGAATCAGCAGCCGGTCTGCTATGAATACATGCTTGCAAACCCCCGCATCATTTCCAGTTCTCTGCAGAAGGCTTACCTGGAAGACGGCGAAGGCTGTCTTTCGGTGGTGGAAGAGCACCCCGGCCATGTCATCCGATCCGCCCGGGTCACTGTCAAAGGGTATGATGCCCTGACGGATCAGATGGTGCAGATCCGCGCCCGCGGCTATCTGGCCATCGTCTTCCAGCATGAGCTGGACCACTTCACCGGCACCCTCTTCTACGACCGCATCGATCCCAAAGATCCGGAAAAAACCATCGAAGGCGCTTTGGTCATCTGACCCGGCTCCAGTGTGTTATAATTTTATCAATAGGTTATTCTGTCTACGTCGAATCATAATCCATAAGAAATGAGGTTCTCTGCATCATGTCTGAAAAGCAGCCTGAAAAGAGCGGTCGGCTCGTTCGTCATTCCCACGTGCCCGAGCCCGACTATGAAAAGAATTCCGTCAACCGCCGGACGGATACCCTGGTCTATGCCCTGGGCGGACTGGGGGAAATCGGCAAGAACATGTACTGTTTTGAACACGATGACGAAATCATCATCGTGGACTGCGGCGTCCTGTTCCCGGAAGAGGAACTGCTGGGCGTCGACTACGTGATTCCCGATTTCTCCTATCTGGTGAAGAATGTCCGCAAGATCAAGGCCCTGATCATCACCCACGGCCATGAAGACCATATCGGCGGCATTCCCTTCTTCCTGCAGAGCGTGCATCTGAAGCAGATCTACGCCCCGCGCTTTGCCAAGGCGCTGATCGAGAAGAAGCTGGAAGAGCACCATCTTTCGCGTTCCTGCAAGGTGACGGAAATCAACAGCGACAGCCGCATCCGCACCAAGTATTTCAACATCGGCTTCTTCGATACCGTCCACTCCATTCCGGATTCCCTGGGCCTGCTCATCAACACCCCCAACGGCCGGATTGTCGAAACGGGCGACTTCAAGTTTGACCTGACCCCGATCGGCACCCAGGCGGACTATCAGAAGATGGCCTACATCGGGGTGGTCGGCGTCACCCTGCTGATGAGCGATTCCACCAACTCCGGCATCAAGGGCTTCTCGATCTCGGAGAAGAAAGTCGCGGCGGCCATTCTGGATCAGATCCGCCGCGCCCCGGGCCGTCTGCTGGTCAGCACCTTCGCCTCCAACGTCCTGCGGCTCAATCAGATTCTCGAAGCGGCCGTGGCCTGCAACCGCAAGGTCGCCGTCTTCGGCCGTTCCATGGAGAATGTCCTGGAGATCGGCCAGAAGATGGGGGTCATCAAGATCCCGCAGTCTTCCTTCATCACCGGCAATGAACTGAATACCCTGCCTGCCAACCGCATCTGCATCGTCTGCACCGGTTCCCAGGGCGAACCGATGGCCGCCCTGAGCCGGATTGCCAACGGCACGCACAAATACATCAAGATCATCCCGGGAGACACGGTGCTCTTCTCCAGCAACCCGATTCCCGGCAACGGTGTCTCCGTTTCCGGCGTCATCAACCAGCTGACCCGGGTCGGGGCCAATGTCGTGGTCAATTCGCCTCTGACTTCGTTCCATACCACCGGTCATGCGCCGCAGGAAGAGCAGAAGCTGATGCTCAATCTGATCAAGCCGAAGTACTTCATGCCCATGCACGGCGAGTACAAGATGCTCGTCCAGCATGCCGCCACGGCCCAGGAGACCGGCGTCCCCGCCGATCACTGCCTGATCTGTGCCAACGGCGACATCGTGGTCCTGCGCAACGAAGAATGCTTCATTGCCAATGAACGGATCCAGACCGATGCCATCTATGTCGACGGCAATGACGCCAGCGGTCTGAGCACCAGCGTCATCAAGGACCGTCAGATCCTGTCCAACAACGGCCTGGTCGCCGTGATCGTCACGATCGACAGCCGCTACAACCGGATTCTCTGCCGGCCCTCCATCGTCTCGCGCGGCTTCGTGTACATCAAGGAATCCCAGACCCTGCTGCGGGAAGCGGAGCTGGTGGTCTATGAGGCGCTGAAGAAAAAGATGGAACAGTGTACTACCTTCGGAGAGCTGAAGAATACGATACGCTCCTCGCTGGAGCCCTTCCTCTACCAGCGCACCAACCGCAACCCGATCGTCATTCCGGTCATCCTGAACCAGAAGGCAGCCATTGCCGAGATCCAGGCCAAGACCCATAACGGCGGCAGCGAGCACACCGGCCGAAGCAGCCGCTACGGCAGCACTACTTCTTCGGCCCGGCGTCCCGCCGGCGACAGCAGTGCCAGGCCCGCCCAGCGCCGGAAACCGGCAGCCGCCAAAGGCCGGGAAAGCTGAAGATATTCTCATAACAGGACGAAAAAGGCAGTCTCAGCGGGCTGCCTCTTTCTGTATCTGTGCATTCAGTTAAGGGGGGTTATGGAAAGAGTGACAAGTGCAGAAGTGAAACGGCTGTCTGTATCAACACACCGCATTCCGGATTACAGAATGTCGATGAACTTCTTCGTTTCCTCTTCCTTCTTCTTCTCCGTCGGCATGCTGAGGGTCAGGATGCCGTCCTTGAAGGAAGCGTGGATATCTTCCTGCTTCAGATGATCGCCGACATAGAAGCTTCTGGAGCAGGCACCGGTATAGCGTTCCTGACGGAGCAGGTTGCCCTTGGCATCCTTCTCTTCATTGCTTTCATGATGCTCGGCCTGGATCGTCAGGCTGCCATTGTACAGAGAGATCTTGTTATCCTCTTTCTGATAGCCGGGCAGATCGATATCCATGATGTACTTACCGTCCTTTTCATGGATGTCGGTACGCATCAGACCGCTGCCGCTGTAGGTGGGACCGAAGAAATTTTCAAACATATCATCAAACATATTGCTGGTAGGATAGAATTTCATGATTTCAGTAACCTCTTTTCTGTCCAGTCTCTTCCGACTGCACCTTCAAGATAGCATAATTGTTAGCACTGTCAAGTGCAAAGTGCTAATTTTTCCTGAACCATTTCAGATCAATGATTCGGAATGTCTGAAAAAATACCGCATATCTTTGCGGTATCTTCGGGTTATCACTCAGAAATTTTTTCTGCTAATCATTTTGGCTGCAGGGTGATGATGCCCGCCGCCGTTCCCAGCGTGATGCTGTTCTGGCGCAGACTGACGGTTTCGGGAATCGCCTGCCGCACGTCCTTCAGGTCGGCCAGTACATCATAGCCCTTCGCCCCGGTGCGGTAATGCATCAGGATCGTCAGCTGCGGATGCAGCTGAGCAATGATTTCTGCCGCCTGCCCGGCGTCGATGGTGAAATAGCCCCCGCAGGGAATCAGGATGCAGTCGGCACCCGCCAGAACGGCCGTTTCTTCCATGGTGAGCAGGCGGCCCAGGTCACCGAAATGCACGATCTTATGCCCCTCGCCTTCCAGGATGAGCATGTGATTCATGCCCCGCTTGGTGCCGTTGGCATCATCATGGGGAACGGTCAGGGTGCTTTCTTTCCAGGGATTTGCCAGGTCCCGGCCGCTCAGGGTAATCAGGTCACGGGCATTATGGTCATGATGCTCGTGGGTGCAGTAGACTTCCTCTGCCTCCAGATGCCTGGGCAGTTCCAGCCCCGGCACACTGCCCTTCTCATACGGGTCGACGATGATCCGGTAGCCGTTTTCTGCCGTGATGCAGAAACAGGAATGTCCAAGATAGGTAATCGTTGTGCTCATACAGACTGCTCCTTTCTTTGTTCGGGATGCCGGCGGTTCTTTCCGCCCAGCATGACGGGCCTGCTCAGGGACCGGATGCGGTCCAGAATCCGCATGGCGGGCAGCTGATCCTGACCGTCATAGGCGGAGAGGAAGTGCTGCTGCAGGGTCTGCAGATCATGGTTGCTGGTGAACCAGGTCAGCTTATGATCCTGCAGGCGGGCATCCAGCACCGCCAGCAGCAGGCTCCTGGTCCGGTCGTTGAATTCTTCGGCCCCGATGTCATCGAAGACCGCAAAGTCGGCACCTTCCAGCCGCGCGAGTTCCTGCCGGGCTTCCTCATCCCGGAAGGACCGCAGGCGTTCCATCTCGGCCGGGCAGTGGGCAAAGACCACACTGTTTTCCTGGCCGGCCAGCTGATTGGCCGCACAGGCGGCCAGATAGGTCTTGCCGGCTCCCATCGGTCCGTAGAGATAGAGACCCTGGCGGTTCTGACAGGCCTGCATGGCCTGCTTCAGCACGTTCAGATAGGCCCGGTCCTCATGCGAGAGATCCATGGCTTCAAAGCGGACTTCCTTCAGCTCTTCGCCCAGGTCGCAGATCAGATAATGCTCCAGATGTCCGCGCCGGGCACGCTGCTGTCGCAGGTAGGGACAGAACTCCAGGCAGTCCTGCAGGAAGTTCCCGTCATAGTGCAGGCCCTCCCGGATGCCCGTCTGCTTCTGCCGGCACTGGGCCAGGCCTTGGCAGCCGCGGCATACGGAACGGTTCTGCAGCCAGGACGCAAAGCGCTGGGGTTTCTGATGGACCAGCCGTTCGGGAATGGCCTGCTCCCGCAGCAGCTGCTGCACCAGCGGATCCCGCAGCAGTTCTGCCGCATCGGTTCCCGTTTCGGCCGGGAGATCCAGATTCAGATGTACCTTTTCCATGGCTTACTTCCTCATCTTCTTCTGCAGTTCCTGAATCTGCCGCAGTTCTTCCGCACTCGGGGCCTCTTCCTCTTTCTGCTGATCCGCCTGCTGGCTGTAGTAGGCGGGCATCTGTTTCCGGCTGGCCGCCGTACGGCCCGGTGTCAGCTGTTTCCTGGTCTCTGCCAGGGCCTGGGCCCGCGTGGTCACCCCGTCCCTGGCCCACGTAGAGGCGACCAGTTCGACGAACTGCCGGACCAGGCGGTTCTGCGAGGTCTTCAGAATATACTCGATCATGACGTTGATCACATCCGGGGCAAACTTCATCTGCACCGAAAGATATTCCAGAATCTGCCGCTCCGCATTGGAGACCGGTTTGCCGTTCATCTTGGCCTGCAGGAAGGACACCGGCGGCAGGTCATAGGGATCCTTGGCGCTGGTGATGTCCGGCTGACTCTTCTGACACAGCGTCTGCAGGCGTTTGGCATCAAATTGCATCGTCTCGAGGTTGATGGAATGTGAGACGAGAATGTTCATCTTGGCCGGACTGAGGCCGTAGACCGTGGCCAGCTGTCCGATCAGCCGCAGGTTCTCTTCCGTACGCAGTTCCGCCGGAAAGACCAGGTTGTCGGTCAGAGCCAGAAAGCGGTCATAGTCGAAGTTGATGGCCGTATCGTTGTCCACGAAGTGATAGCGGGGCGAGGGTGTGTTGAAGGTGACGTGGTAGTCCACATCCCGCTGGTGCGGGGCATGGCTGACCGCCCGGGTGATGTTCCGGTAATCGGAAGAGATTGTGGTCTGATGCGTCCGGGTCAGCAGTTCCTCCACGCCCTTGCGGCCGATGGCATCGGTGAGCAGTCCCGCCAGTTCCCTGTTGGCCAGAAAACCGGCCGTGCTTAAAGGCGGATTGATGACATAGAGATAGGAACAGCGCGTATCCTGCTGCTGGACGTAGGTGGAAACCAGCACATATTCCTCCAGTTTCAGCCGGGCCTGTTCCAGTTCTTCGATATTCATGCCGGTCAGCTGCAGCAGCCGGCTGTGGGCAAACTGGGTATGCTGACCCCGGCCTTCGGTATACAGCGTGACATACAGAGAAGCGGCCGGAAAACCGATCAGGGGCTGATAAAGCAGAAACAGCGAACTGAGCAGATCGGCGCTGAGAAAATCCCCGCTGTTGATCCGATAGATATCCTTGCTGTCCAGTTTCATCCTGCTTCCTCCATCAGTGTCCCCAGCACTGCCGTAATCCTGTCTTCCAGTTCCTGCCGGCTGCCGTCATTTTCGATGACCAGATCGGCACGGCGGATCTGTTCTTCGCGGTCCATCTGCGCCGCCAGCCGCTGTCTGGCTTCTTCCCGCGTATAGCCGCGGCCTGCCATCAGGCGCCGGATGGCGGTTTCTTCCTGACAGCTGACGCAGAGCACCCGGTCAAAGTACCCTTCCCAGCCGGCCTCATACAGCAGCGGCACTTCCGCAAAGACCAGCGGGTCTGCCGAAGCTTCCAGTTCCTTCCGCATGCCCCGGAAGATGACGGGATGCAGGATCTGGTTGACCGCCTGCCGCTGACTTTCGTCCGTGAAGATGATGGACGCAACCGCGGCATGCGAGATCGTCCCGTCCGCCGCCAGGATCCGCTTTCCGAAGCGTTCCACCAGGCGCTCATAGACTTCCTGACCGGGATCCAGCAGACGCTTGCCGTAGGCATCGGTATCAAACACCAGAAAACCCCGCCGGCGGATGCTCTCCGCAACGGTGGATTTTCCCGATCCGATTGTCCCTGTGACTGCGATTTTCATAGGACCTATTTCTGACAGTGCGGACAGTAATAGCTGCTGCGGCCGCCGATCCGCCGGCAGTGAATGGGACTGCCGCAGACGCGGCAGAATTTCTGTTCATGGACCATGCACTGCAGCTGGAAGCGCCCGCTGACGCCCAGCGACGACGTGTAGGTGCGGATGGTCGTGCCGCCCGCCCGGATCGCTTCTGAAAGGATGCGCTGTGTCTCCGCTACCAGCCTGGCCGCCTGGGCATGGGTGAGGCGCCGGGAAGCCCGGCCGGGACGCAGCTGGCAGGCAAAGAGAATTTCATCCGCGTAGATGTTGCCGATGCCGGCCACAAAGGACTGATCCAGCAGCAGGCTCTTCAGAGGCTGACGGCGGCTGTGGGCCATCCGGTAGACATATCCGGCATTGAAGCCCTCATCCCAGGGCTCCGGTCCCAGATCATGGAAATGGGTCAGATCCGTATCCAGCGGCAGCAGGCTCATGCGGCCGAACTTGCGCACATCATGATAGCGCAGCTGCCGGCCATTGCCCAGATCAAACAGCACGTGCATGTGGCGGTCCAGGGGTTTGCCGGGATCGTCCACATAGAACTTTCCCTCCATGCGCAGGTGCACCACCAGCATGTCCCGATCCAGATCAAACAGCAGATACTTGCCGCGCCGGTGAAAGACCCGGAAATGCTGGTGCGTCAGACGCCGGGCAAATTCTTCCGGGCTCTGGCCTTCGATCACACCTGGCCAGCGGATATGTACAGCCAGGATTTCCTGACCCTGAATCCGTTTCTCCAGGGTGCGGACCACGGTTTCCACTTCAGGCAGTTCCGGCATTATTTGGCCTCATACCAGGTCCTGCCGACCGAGATTTCCACCGTCAGCGGCACTTCCAGGGTCATGGCTTTCGTCATGCCCTCCTCGGCCAGCTGTTTCATGACGTCCACTTCCTGCTCCGGGACATCGAAGATCAGTTCGTCGTGAACCTGCAGGATCATGCGGGACTTCACCCCAGCCTGGCGCATGGCCGCATCGATGCGGATCATGGCAATCTTGATCAGATCCGCGGCACTGCCCTGAATCGGGGCATTCATGGCCGCCCGGCGGCCGAACTCCCGGATCTGCCGGTTCTTGTCATGGATCTCCGGAATCTCCCGGCGCCGGCCGCAGAGGGTGGTGACATAGCCGTTCTTCTCGCAGTCCGCCACCACGGAATCCATATAGGTTTTGATGCCAGGATACTTGGCATAGTAGGTGTCGATGAAGGTCCTGGCTTCCTGGCGGGAAATGCCCAGCCGGTCGGCCAGGCCGAAATCGGAGATGCCGTAGACAATCCCGAAGTTCACCGTCTTGGCCCGCCGGCGCATGAGCGGCGTGACCTCATCCGCAGAGACGCCGAAGACATCCATGGCCGTCCGGGTGTGGATATCCTGTCCTTCCCGGAAGGCCTCGATCAGATGCGGTTCCTTTGCCATGTGGGCCAGAACCCGCAGTTCGATCTGATGATAGTCGCAGGAAAGCAGCACGCAGCCCGGCGAGGGCAGGAAAGCCTTGCGGATGATCCGGCCCTGTTCATCCCGGACACTGATGTTCTGCAGATTGGGATCGCTGGAAGACAGCCGCCCGGTCTGGGTCGCGGCCTGGTTGTACAGGGTATGGATCCGGCCGTCCTTCCAGATATACTTCCGCAGGCCTTCCGCATAGGTGCTGTTGATCTTGGCCAGCTTGCGGTAAGTCAGAATATGATCAATGATCGGATCTTCCTGACGCAGCTTCTCCAGCACGTCGGCACTGGTGCTGCGCTTCCGGCCGGCGGGCAGCTTCTTGATGTCATACAGCACTTCGGCCAGCTGCTGCGGAGAATTGATGTTGAACTCCCTGCCGGCTTCCTTATAGATTTCCGCTTCCTCGGCGGCAATCTGGTCGGCGATCTCTTCACTGATCTGACTGAGAATCTTCTCATCGCAGATGATGCCCTGATTCTCCATGTCCTTGAGGATCGGGATCAGGGGCATCTCAATCTTCTGATACAGATCTTCCATCCCGCAGGCGGTGATCTGGGGACGGCACTGGGCGAAGAGCTGCCAGATGTTCCGGACCGACTGCCCGGCATAGTGCACCGCCCGGGCATGATCCGGCAGAATCGGCTTTTCCGGTTTTCCGTAGATGTCCGTCAGCTCCTCATCCGTTTCCAGCTGAAAGGCCGAGAAGATCTTCTCCGGACTGGTCAGGGTTGAATTCACCAGCGAGGCACAGATCATCGCATCATCCGTAAAGGCGATACGGACTTCGTCCTTCAGCAGATGCCAGCTGCGCTTGATGTCATAGCCGATCAGCCTGCCGGAAGGCTTTTTCAGAGTTTCCAGCAGCTTATTATCTTTAATCAGATCTTCACTGGTTAGATATATTATGCTCTTTCCGTCCGTCAGGGCCAGTCCATACCAGGCCGCATCCATATAGCCCTGCGTATCCTGGTCCAGATAGACCGCAAGATCGCCTTTCAGCAGGCTTTCCGGGCATTTCCGTACTTCCTGCAGGGCTTCTGCAGCAGCCGCTGCCGGGGCGCTCTTCTCAGACTCCTCTAAGTAGGGTTCATACCGGGCCGCCAGGGATTTCATGTCCAGCGACTGCAGGAACTGAATCAGCCGGGCATAGTCCGGATGGAAGGCGCAGTCCTCCGGGGTCAGGTCCAGCGGCACATCCCTTTTGATGGTCGCCAGGGTCCGGGACAGACGGGCCTGATCCTGGTTCTCCCGGATCTTCTCGCCCAGCTTGCCTTTGATCTCATCGGCGTGGGCCAGGACATTTTCGACATTGTCATACTGGGCCAGCAGCTTCTTCGCCGTCTTATCCCCGATGCCGGGGATGCCGGGATAGTTATCCGAACTGTCCCCCATCAGCCCCTTCATCTCAATGATCTGCCGGGGTTCCAGGCCCGTCTCTTCCTGCAGCCGTTCCGGGGTCATTTCATCCATCTCCGTGATGCCCTTCTTCATGAGCATGACCGTGGTATCGGCATCGATCAGCTGCAGGAGATCATGGTCACTGGTGAGAATGGTCTTGTGATAGTCATTGGGCTGATCGCTCATCGAACCGATCAGATCATCCGCTTCGATATCCGGCCGTTCCACCCAGCGGATCCCGAAGCTGTCCAGATAATCGCGGACCATCTGAAACTGTGGCACCAGATCGTCCGGGGCGGGTTTCCGGCCGCCCTTATAATCCGGATACAGATCGTGACGGAAGGTATGCTTGCCGGCATCAAAGGCCACCATGACCGCTTCCGGCTGAACCTTGTCAATCGCCTTCTGCAGCATCATGGCGAATCCGTATACCGCATTGGTCGGAATTCCCTTGGATGTGGTCATCCGGCCGCCTCCGTATGCCGTTGCGTAATAGGCCCGGAACAGCATACTGTTGCCATCCACCAGCAGCAATGTCTTCATGTCACTCACCTCTTTTCTCTATTCTAACACGCCGCCCGGACCGCCAAAAAACAGAATGAGCCGCTGCCGCGGCTCACTTCTTCAGATTCAGAGCAGAACTGCCAGCAGGATCACGTGGCAGAGACTGCCGGCCAGCACCAGCAGATGAAAGAGTTCATGGTTGCCGAAGCCGGTTTCCGCTTCCCTGGGAAACAGGGGTCTCCGCCAGGCATAGAGCACGCCGCCCAGCGTGTAGAAGAAGCCTTCCGCCGCCAGCAGATAGAACCAGGCCCCCAGCTTCTGCCAGAGAACCGGCAGCACGAAGATGCAGACCCAGCCCATGGCCAGATACAGCAGCGAGGAAACCCAGCGCGGGCAGGTGACAAAGAAGAGCTTGAAGAGGATGCCCGCGGCCGCCGCCGACCAGATCACGGCCAGGATCAGGCGGCCTTCGGACCAGGGCAGCACGAGCACGCAGACCGGAGTATAGCTGCCGGCGATCAGCAGGAAGATGCTGGCATGATCCAGACGCTTCAGCCACAGATTGACCCGCGGCGAAACGTTAAAGGCATGATAGGCGGCACTGGCGCCATAAAGCAGGATCATCGAACCGATGCAGACCGCCAGGGAGATCATTTCCGCCAGATTCTCCGCCTTCTGCCCCGCCGCCACCAGAAACAGCGGCAGCAGCACCAGACTGACGAGAAAGCCGAGAAAATGGGTCAGGGCGCTGATCCGGTCCTTAACGATGAAGATGCCCCTGGGCATCGCAGGCAGGTTTGTCATGGTTACCTCCGTATCGGTTAATGAATAACCGATTACATTATCAACTATAACGGATAATCAATAACCTGTAAATAGCTAATTCATATTTGAAAAGAAGGACAAAAATAACTATACTGAATCTATGGAACAGAACATAACCCTGCAGCTGCCGTCATACCGGGAAATTCCTGATGTCGGTCTCTATCTGGACCAGGTGACCCGCTATCTCAACGGCATTCTGGCGGAGACTGCCAGTCCGGTGACCCCGTCCATGCTGTCGAATTACGTCAAGCTGAAGATGGTGCCCAAGGCCGATCACAAGACCTACGGCCGGGATCAGATTGTCCGCTTTCTGTTCATCTCCCTGGCCAAAAGCGTGCTGTCCATGGAACAGATCCGGCAGACCTTTGCCCTTCTGGAGAAAACCTTCTCGGTGGAAGAGGAATATACCCTGTTCAAGACCGACCTGGAAACCCTTCTGGCCAAAGGCTCCCTGTCCGTTTCCGGCAGAAGCGAGGAACGGGAGCTGCTGAAAAACATTGCGGAAGCCGTCGTGCACAAGATGGCCCTGGATCAGTACTTCCGCTGCCGGCAGGCCGACTGACCTGCCTTTTTTCATGATCATAGAAAAAAACCGGATGATCGCTCATCCGGCGGCCGTGCTGTCGGCGGTGCTCGTGGCTTCTGCGGAGGCACTGGCCTCGGCCGTATCCTCCGCCGTATCCGCTGCCGTACCGGTGGTCTGGCGGTCCTGGCGCATGGTTTCCAGGACGCTGAGATTCTCATACATGATGGAAAGATAATCCTTGCCCTGATCATCCTGATCCTGGGAGAGCGAGGACAGATTGCTCAGCTCCACCCGGGTCAGATCGAGGTCATTCTGAACCCGGTCAAACAGGGCAATCATGTCATCCGTCATGTTCGGTTCATAGACAATGTACTGCACGCCGTCCCGGGCAATCCGGTCTTCGATGACCTGCAGCTGGGTTTCGTTGGGCAGCACCCCGTACTTGGACAGGATGATCGGATAGACCTGGAAGCCATACGTCTTCTGCCAGTTCCCGAAGGAGGCCGTCATGGTGACAAAGCGGATCTCCTTGCCTTCGGTATCATTGCGGGTTGCCAGAGCCTGGTACTGAGCATCCAGATTGATCAGATCGGTCTGCAGCTTGTCAAAGTTGCTGTTGATCGTATCCTTGCTGTCGGGATAGTACGAGACCAGCCAGTCGCGGATATCCTTGGCCATCGACAGCATGGCAATGGGATCGATCCAGAGATACAGATCCTTGGCATCCATGTCGATGCTGTCCATGGAATCATCCCGGTAGTACGGCGACTCCACATAGGTCGTATCCTCCCCTTCGATATAGACGGGGGTATAGCGCTGGAAATCATATACCGCATTCATCACGGAAAGATCGATGGAACTGCTGGAGCCCAGGGCGGTCTTGATCGCATCCGCATACACCGTCCGGTAGGGTTCCAGATCCCCGATGTACAGGAACAGCGCACTGTCGGCCAGGATCTGGGCATAGTCATCCCGGATCTGAGCCCGCTGGACAATCTCGTCTTCCTGGATGGATACGGAATACTCCGTACTGCCGGTCAGCCGGTCTACCAGCCAGCCGATCGGATAGACGGTATACGCAATCGATGTCTTGGTTTCGGAGCAGCCGGTCAGACTGGAAGCCAGCAGCAGCGAAGCCAGGAGTTTCAGAAGGATTTTCTTCATGGCACGCTTCTCTCGGAAGCATTATACCATGACTTTTTTCTTCTAATTAACGACCCGCAGCAGCCCGTTGTCCTGGAAGGAATAGACCCCGTTCTGGGTGACGATCAGATGGTCCAGCAGCAGGATGCCCATGGCATCGCAGGCCTGCTGAATCAGCCGGGTTGTCTGCTGATCGGCACTGCTGGGCCGCAGCGTTCCGGCGGGATGATTATGCGCCACCAGGATCGCCTCCGCCCCGTCCAGCAGGGCATAGCGCAGGATCTCCCGGGGCGAGACGACACTGGTGGTGGACGTGCCGACAAAAAGATCCCGGGCATGCAGGAGATGACCGCCATGGTCCAGATAGAGACAGAGAAAATGTTCCTGACGCTGGGAACCGATTTCCATCTGCAGCCAGGCCCGGATCTGGTCCGGTTCCGCCACCCGGCTTTCCTGCTGCAGCGTCGAAGCGGTGCATCTTCTGCCCAGTTCCAGACAGGCCTGCAGTTCCATGGCCTTGACTTTCGAGATGCCGGAGATTTCCGCCATCTGCTGCGCATCCAGCCGGGCAATCCCCTGAATGCCGTCCGCCAGTTTCAGCAGTTCATCGGCCACTTCCAGGACCGAATGTCCCGCGGTGCCGGTGCGCAGGATCAGGGCCAGGAGTTCCCGGTTGGACAGGGACCGTACGCCATACTGCAGGGCTTTCTCCCGCGGCCGTTCCGTTTCCGGCAGGTTCTTGATTTTCGTCATGATAAAGCCTCCACCCTGCTGATTCGTCCGTTGATCCCGGCTTCCCCGGCCGACAGGCAGAAAATGTTATGTTCGGGGTACAGAAAAAGCTTCCCGGCCGGGAAGCTGGATGTGTCCTGTTGCCTATTCTTCCTTGATCTGCATCGGTGCGGCAAGGCGGATCTGGGCCCGGGCATTTTCCGGGGCCAGGTCGGCCAGGGATTGCAGATCCCGGACATAGCCGCGGGCAATGCTGGTCTGAATCAGCGAGCCGAGATTGGTGCCGGTGACCACCATCATCTCCGGCTGGCCATGATAGGCCACCGCCAGATCCGTCGCCACCTTGGTGATGACTTCGTCGGCCAGATCCACGAACACCAGCACGCCGTCGCTCAGATCGCCCAGCGAGTCGACCGCGGCCCGCAGGTGCATCTCCAGGTCATCCGTGCTGTCTTCCTGCCGATAATCCACGGCCGCAAATTTCTCCGGCCGTCCGGCCGCCAGTTCCATGCCGGACAGCAGACCGCTGGCGGAATTTCCGTATCCCGCAACAATCATTCCGACCATATGTTCACGCTTTTCCTTCTGCCTTTCAGTATAGCAAACCATCCGCAGTCTGCTCAAAGCATGCTAAAATCTGACCGGAGAAGAAATATGCTGCTGAAGAGTACAAGAGTCTGGTATGGCGGCCATTTCCAGCCGGCCATCATCGAAGTCGCCCCGCCCCGCATCTGGGAAATCTACCCCTATGGTGACGGCGGCGAACGGTGTCTGGATTTCGGCAGCTGCATGATCCTGCCGGGCTTCATCGATATTCATACACATGGTGCCTATGAATATGACACCAACGACGCCCGACCCCAGGGCCTGCGCATGTGGGCTTTGAAACTGGTCGAAGAAGGCGTCACCGGCTTCCTGCCAACCGTGGTCACGGACACGGTGCCCCGGACGGAAAAGGCGGCCCGCTGCGTCGCCGAAGTCATGCGGCGGCAGAATCCCGGCGAAGGCGCCACCATCCTGGGCGTGCACCTGGAAGGTCCCTTCCTGAATCCGGAGTATCACGGCGCCCAGCCGGTGGAAGACATTCTGGAACCCACCCTGCCCCAGCTGCGGGAGTTCTGGAAGGCCTCTTCAGAACAGATCCGCATCATCACCCTGGCACCGGAAATGGATAAGAACTTCAGCGTCATCCGACTCTGCAACGAGCTGGGCATCGTTGTATCCATCGGCCACAGCGGGGCGACCTATCAGGAAGTCCAGCAGGCCTGTGTCAACGGCGCCCGCTCGATTACGCATACCTTCAACGCCCAGTCCGGCCTGCATCACCGGGAAAACGGCGTTGCCGGGGCGGCCCTGGAGATGGAGAATCTCTACAGCGAGATCATCTGCGACGGCAACCATGTGCATCCGGAAGTCGTGCGGCTGTTCTTCCGCTGCAAGGGACCGCATCGGGGCATGATGGTATCCGACAGCCTGCGCTGCAAGGGCCTGGAGCCCGGGGCACATTTCCTGTTTGCGGATCAGGCCTGCATCATCGATGAAAACGGGGCTGCCCGCATCGCCTCCTCCGGCCGCCTGGCCGGCAGTACACTGCGCCTGAATCAGGGCCTGCGCTTCCTGCTGGAAGAAGCCCATGTGGATCCCGTCTCGGCCATCAATGCGACCGCGCTCAACCAGGCCGAACTGCTGGGCATTGCCGACCACGTCGGCAGGATCCAGGCGGGCTATGACGCCGATCTCACCATTCTGGATTCTGACTACAGCGTCGTCCAGACGCTCGTCAAAGGCCAGCTTCAGAAACAGGGCTGAGGCATTTTTTGCCATGTCTGGCTGTGATATAATTTCCAGGAGAGGAACCGATCCGGATGTCTGAAGAAAAACAGAAAGTTTCCAGAACCCGCAGGCTGGTGGTCATCGTTCTTGTGCTGGCGGCCGCTGCGGCGCTGCTGGGACTTTATTATTATCGGAACGTCGTCGATACCGGCGTGGAGATCCCCGATTTTCTGGACCTGACCAGTACCGAGGTCAAGGCCTGGATGGAGGAGAAC
>CAIFEQ010000007.1 GCA_903789495.1 uncultured Erysipelotrichaceae bacterium
CTTTATTCAAGGGACTTCCGGCTTATTTTTCTCCTCTCAACTGTCAAAGACGGGAGTATAACACAGAGCATTTAAGGCTGTGTTAAAATGGACCCGGATTCGAGGCGCGGCAGATGGCGGATTATCAGGCAGGACAGATTGTAGAAGGAACGGTAACCGGCATACAGCCCTATGGCGCTTTCGTGAGCCTGGATGAGCAGAATACCGGGCTCATTCATATCTCGGAGATCAGTGACGGCTATGTCCGCGATGTCGGACATTTTGTGCATGTGGGGCAGACTGTCCGGGTCAAGATCCTGGACTATGATGCGGTGCATCATAAGGCCCGGCTTTCGCTGAAAGCCCTGCACCCGTCCCGGCCGAGACGGAGACGGCGCAATGCCGTTCCGCGGATTGCCCTGCCGCCGATGCGCATCGGCTTTGCGTCTGTGGCCTCCCATATGGATCAGTGGATTGCCGAGGCAGAAAGGAAAATGAACGATGACCATCATGAAGTTTGATGCTACACACGCCGGCATTCAGGAACAGATTCCGGCGTATCAGGCCGAAGTCAGCCGGATTCACCGCATGATTCATGAAAAGACCGGCGCCGGGAGTGATTTCCTGGGCTGGGTCGACTGGGCGGAGCGCCTGGACCGGGATGAACTGCAGCGCATGCAGCAGCTGGCGCAGCAGTGGAAGGGAAAGTTTGATACCCTGGTGGTCTGCGGGATCGGCGGTTCCTACCTGGGCGCCCGGGCAGCCATTGAGATGATCCGCGGTCTCTATCCGGAAACGGGTCCGGAGGTGATCTTTGCGGGCAACACCTTCTCGTCTACCTACATGAGTCAGGTGCTGAAACATCTGCAGGGGCGCAATGTCCTGCTCAACGTCATCTCCAAGTCCGGCACGACGACCGAGACGGCTCTGGCCTTCCGGATGCTGCGGCGCTTCATGGAAGAAACCTATGGCCCGGAAGAAGCCCGGAAGCGGATCTTTGCCACGACCGACAAGGCCCGGGGCACGCTGAAGGAACTGGCGGACCGGGAGGGCTATGCCTCCTTCGTCATTCCCGATGATATCGGCGGCCGCTACAGTGTCATGACGCCCGTCGGCCTGCTGCCGATGGCCCTGGCAGGCATTGACATTCAGGCGGCCGTGCAGGGCTACCGGGATGTCTCGGAAGATCTGAATACCGATGACCTGGCAGCCAACCCGGCCTATCAGTATGCGGTCTGCCGGCGGATCCTGGATCAGAAGGGCTATACGGCCGAGATGTTTGTCACCTATGAGCCGCAGCTCGGCATGCTGGCGGAATGGTGGAAACAGCTGGTGGGAGAATCGGAGGGCAAGGACGGCAAGGGCATTCTGCCCGACAGCGCCACCTTCTCCACCGATCTGCATTCCCTGGGTCAGTTCATCCAGCAGGGCCGCAAGGTGCTCTTCGAGACCGTCCTGCAGGTGCAGGAACCGGGCGAGAATCTGATCATTCCGTCTGATGCGGACAACGGAGACAACCTGAACTACCTGGCCGGCAGGGATCTGCACTGGGTCAATCAGAAGGCCTTCGAAGGCACGCTGGCTGCCCATGAACAGGACGGCGGCGTACCGAACCTGGTCATTGAGATCCCCGACTTCAGCGCCCATACCTTCGGCTATCTGTGCGGCTGGTTCTTCCTCGCTGCGGCGATGACCTGCTATCTGCTGGGCATCAATCCGTTCAACCAGCCGGGGGTGGAGATCTACAAGAAGAACATGTTCCATCTCCTGGGCAAGCCGGGCTACGAGAAATAAGTTTCTGAAGACAGCAAAAAGGTCTGCTCGGTGCAGGCCTTTTTATTAATAAGATAATCAGTCAGTCGAAGGTGAGGCGGTCGCTGAGTCCGTCGGTCCAGACGTAGCAGAAGCCATTCGAAATCCTGCTGTTGGCATCCTCAACGGCCTTGTCGGCATCCAGGATCCAGACCGCCTCGGCGGCGTTGCCGGTCAGTTCCTCATACTCCTGCAGCACCTGCCGTCCTTCTTCGATGGACAGGGTGAACAGGGTGGTAGACAGGCAGTCCGCGGCGCCGGAGTCCTTGGTGATGATCGTGACGGAACGATAGCGGTCGGCCGGGTAGAGGGTGCTGGGATCGATGATGTGCGAGTAGCGCTGTCCGTCTTCGGCAATGTAGTAGCGCTCGTAGTCGCCGCTGGTGACGAAGGAGCCCACACCGGGGAAGGAGACGACGACACTCTTCTCGCCGCCGTCCGGATTCTGGATCCGCACCCGCCAGTCGGAACCGTCGTATTTGTCGCCCAGCGTACGGTTGTTGCCGCCGGCGTTGATGGCAGCTCCGATCAGGTTTTCCGATTCCAGCGCCTGGGCGACCTTCTCGGTCGCAAAGCCCTTGGCGATCCCGCCGACATCCAGCGAGACCTCCGGGTCGGTGATATAGACGGTGTTGTTCTCCGTATCGATCTCCACGCAGTCCCAGCCCCGGTGCCGGGCTGCTTCCTCCAGCTCTTCCTGGCTGGGCAGGGTCCCGTACTGGCCTTCCTCATTGGCTGCGATGCCGGCTTCCCGGTACTGATGCCAGACCTGGAGCAGGGCGCCCATCGTGATGTCGAATTCGCCGCCCGAGATGTCATAGAACTGTTTGGCTTCCTGCAGCATTTCGATGAGCACCGGGTCGACTTCCACCGGCTGAATGCCGGCGTTGTCGTTGATGGTCTTCAGGTTGTTCATGCCTTCGTAGGTGTTGTAGATGTCAAACAGGTTGTTGTAATAGGTAAACAGCTCGGTGACGGTCTGGAAGTGAGCGTCAAAGGTCTCCTGGCTGTCGGTATACTCCTGCAGGGAAATGAAGGTATCAAAGCCGGCATCCAGGGTGATGTTGCTGTACTTGGTCAGGGCCGGTGCCGTGGTTGCGGCTGTGCTCTGGGCCGTGCAGCCGCTGAGCAGCAGCAGGCCGCTCAGAATCAGAGAAAATCGGTTTTTCAGCATATGCCTATTCTAGCACGTCCGGAGCGGCCTCAAATCATGGTCATAGGGAATTAAATGATGCTATAATAAGGCCGTTTTGAAAGAGGAAGGGTGTTATTGTATGTCATTTTTAACCGGACCGATGCATCACCATCTGGAAGGACATAAGGATCTCACCAACCACAAGGACCCGATCGTCCTGGCTGAGCCTGATGACCTCTGGATTCCGCTGGTGAACGGCAACGCTCCCTGCACGCCTCTGGTCAGTGCCGGGGATGAGGTGAAGGTCGGCACCAAGATCGCTGAACGAAATGACCACTTTTACGTCCCTCTGTACTCGCCCGTTTCCGGCAAGGTAGTCGGGGTGGAGAAGAGGATGACCGCCGCGATGAAGAATGTGGATCATCTCCATATTCAGAGCGACCACCAGGATACGACGGAAAAGCCGTTTGCCCCCCTGGATTATGAAACCGCCGACTGGCAGACGCTGGAGGACTTCCTGAAGAACTCCGGCATGCAGGGTCTGGGCGGCGCCGGCTTCCCGACGTACGTGAAGTACCTGAAGCCGGAGAACATCCAGTGCCTGATCATCAACGGGGTGGAATGCGAGCCGTATCTGACGGCGGACTACCGCAACATGATGAACAATCTGGAGCTGCTGAAGGTCGGCACCCTGGCGTTCTTCAAGCTGAGCAAGGCCCAGCGGGTCTGTGTCTCCGTCAAAGAGGACAAGGCCGATCTGATCGCCGAGCTGAAGAAGACCTTTGAAGGCACCCCGGTGGAGATCCGCACCGTACCGGATATCTATCCGGCCGGCTGGGAGCGCACTCTGGTCTGGCTGCTCGAGCACAAGCGCTATGACAGGCTGCCCGCCGAAGCCGGCTGCATCGTGGACAATGCCTCGACAGCCATTGCCTTCGGCGATGCCCTGCAGAACGGCATGCCGATCACCAGGAAGGTCGTCACGGTGTCCGGGGATGCCGTGAAGGATCCGCACAATGTCATCGCCACGGTCGGTACGCCGGCCTCGGCCCTGATCGAAGCCTGCGGCGGCTACACGGAAGAGAATGTCGTGCTGGCCGCCGGCGGTCCGATGATGGGCATGGCGATTCCGAACGACAAGTTCGTGATCGGGGTACCAAACAACGGCCTGACCGTTCTGAAGTATGTCAAGAATCCGGACATCAAGTGCCTGCGCTGCGGCAAGTGCACGGAAGTCTGCCCGAGCGGGCTGGAGCCGGTGCGCATCAACAATGCCGAGAAGGTCAAGGACATCGAGACCCTGAAGAAACTGGATACCCAGTCCTGCATCGAGTGCGGTCTGTGCAGCTATATCTGCCCGTCCAGGATTGATGTGACCGAAGGCATCCGCAGAGCCAAGCGGTATATGGCTCTGGTCAAGAAGTAAGAGGGGGACGGACAAGATGAAACTGAATTTTGAACCGGCGCCGCATTACCGCTCACCGCAGAGCACGACGTCGATCATGAAGGATCTGACGCTGTGTCTGTGTGCGGTTACCGTATATGCGGTCATCTACTACGCCCAGGTCTACGGGGCCTCCTATGCGGTCCGGGTCATCGAGATGATGGTCGCGGCCGTGCTGGCCGCCTGCTGCACGGAAGCCGTCTACTTCCGGCTGCGCAGGCAGGATATCAAAACCGGCATCGCCACCTCCTATCCGTGGGTGACGGCCATGATCCTGGTGCTGATCTCTTCGATTGACAACAGCGTCTATGCCATCATCGCCTCCACCGTCATCGCCATTGTCTTCGGCAAGCTGGTGTTCGGCGGCTTCGGCCAGAATATCTTCAACCCGGCCGCTTTCGGCGAGGCCATCCTGATGAACAGCTTTGCCTCGGCCAAGAGCGCGGATTTTGCAACCGGTGCCACGCCGACCACCGCGATCAAGTCCTATGGCTGGCTGCTGACCAATGAGGAATGGCCGGATTTCATCGAACAGTACGGCGGGCTGGGCAAGATGTTCCTGGGCCAGTATCCCAGCACCATCGGTTCGACCTGCGCCCTGCTGATCCTGCTCTGCGGCATCTTCCTGATCATCCGTAAGGACATTGACTGGCAGGCACCGGTCTTCTATATCGGTACCATCTTCGTGCTGTCCCTGATCATCGGGGCCATGCACGGGGCGGGCGCCTGGTACGCCGTGTATCAGGTCCTGGCCGGCGGTGTCGTCTTCGGCGGCATCTTCATGCTCACCGATCCGGTCACTTCCCCGGTCACCATTCCGGGCCGGGTCGTGTTCGGCATCGGAGCAGCCTGCTTTACGCTGATCTTCCGTCTGCGTTCCAACATGGCAGACGGCGTGCTGTATTCCATCCTGCTCATGAACATGCTCACGCCGGCCATCGACATGATGATGGACGGCAACCAGATCAAGAATGCGAAGAAGATTTCCCGCAATGTCACGGTCTGGAGTGTCTGCTTCATCATCATCGCGCTGCTCATCGGCGGTTTCGCCCAGGAAGAGCAGCCGGATACCAGCAGCGACAGCAGCTCTTCCGGCAGTGCCGCAGCGCTGGCGCTTTCGGATGACTACAGCGACTACGAAGCCGCCTGCGAAGCAGTCGGCGACAGCACCTACTCCTGCACGGCCAAGGGCTTCGGCCTGATCACCGGCATGGAAGGCGACTACAAGAAGAACAGAGTCACCATCACGGTCGCCGACGGGGCCGTCGAGTCGATCACCCTGGATAACTTCGGGGATACGGAAGGCATCGGCGACCAGGCAGTGACGGATGAGAACCTGGCGAACTATGTCGGCCTGACCCTGGATGATTCGGTGGATGCCGTCAGCGGTGCCACCTACACCAGCAAGTCGATTACCGCCATGGTGCAGGCTGCTCTGGAAGCAGCGGCTCAGTAAGGAGGACAGCAGAAATGAAGAAGGATTCCACAGCTTACAAGGTTGTTCTTCTCGGCGTCCTGTGCGCCATCTGCGGTCTGGCCCTGGGCGGTGTCAACAACCTGACGGCACCGATCATTGCCGAGACACAGCTGCAGAACGAACTGGCCAACCTGGAACTGATCTATCCGGATGCGGAATTCACGCAGCTGGAGGTCACGGATGATTCCGGCTATATCCAGGGGGCTTACAGCGCCGAGGGGTATGGCACGGTCTACAAGGTCCATGCCGTCGGCTACAATTCCAACGGCTTCACGTTCCTGGTTGCCATCGATGATGAAGGAACGATTGACGGCTTTGCCACCCTGGAGCAGAGCGAGACTAGCGGTTTCGGTGCCCGCTGCTTTGAGGATGACTTCATCAACAGTCTGATCGGTCTGGATGCCAGCGAGGATACCCCGCTGCTGTCCGGGGCGACGATCACCAGCTCGGCCATCCGGCGGGGCATTGCGGCAGCCTATGCCTGCTGGAGCGAGAGTCACTGAGGAGGTGCAGCTGCTATGAGTGAAAACAAGAAAATGGGCTTCTGGCAGGAAATGATCTATAACAACCCGGTCTTCGGGCTGTACCTTGGCATCTGCTCCAGCCTGGCCATTACGACGACCATCACCAATGCCATCGGCATGGGCATGGCAGTCATCTGTGTTCTGGTTCTTTCCAACATCCTGGTTTCCATCGTGGCACCGATCACGCCGGATGAGATTCACATTCCGGTCTACATCGTCATCATCGCCACGCTGGTCACCATCGTCGGGATGCTGATGCAGGCGTATATGCCGGATCTGTATACCTCGCTGGGCGCCTTCATCGACCTGATCGTCGTCAACTGCATCATCCTGGGCCGCGCCGAGGCCTATGCCTGCAGCCATGGGGTTGCGGACAGTGCCCGCGACGGTCTCATGATGGGTCTGTCCTATACGTTCTCAATCTTCACGATGTCGTTCATCCGGCAGATCCTGGGGACCGGCATCCTGTCCTTCACGAACCCGTTCACCAGTCAGGAGGTCTTCTCCATCACCCTGATTCCGGAAGCCTACACGATTCCGGTGTTCACCACCCAGACCGGTGCCTTCCTGACGTTTGCCATTCTGGCGGCGCTGGTGGCAGCTTACAAGAACAAGAATGATGCCAAGGCGGCGGAAGCGGCCAAGGCAGCCAAGCTGGCGGCAGCCAGGGAAGCGGCTGCCAGAAAGGCGGCTCCGGCAGCGGCCAAGGAGGCTGACGCATGAATCTGTTTACTCTGTTCATCAGCGCACTGCTGATCAATAACGTCATTCTGTCGAAGTTCCTCGGCATGTGCCCGTTCATGGGTGTCTCCACCAAGCTGTCTTCGGCGTTTGGCATGGGCATTGCCGTCATCTTCGTCATCTTCGGCGCCTCGGTGCTGTCCTGGCTGCTGTACTACTATGTCCTGGTTCCGCTGGATCTGGAATACATGGAGCTGATCTGCTTCATCCTGCTGATCGCCTCCTTCGTGCAGTTCGTGGAAATGTTCATCAAGAAGAAGTCCCCGAGCCTGTACAAGTCTCTGGGCATCTATCTGCCGCTGATCACCACCAACTGCGCGGTCCTGTATGTGGCGCAGGATAACATCACCCAGGGCTATAACCTGGCGGAAACGATCGTCAACTCCATCGGTGTTCCGGCCGGCTTCATGCTCATGCTGGTGATCTTCGCGACCATCCGGGGACGGCTGGCCGGCAACGATCTGCCGAAGCCGTTCCAGGGCAACCCGATTGCCTTCGTCTGCGCGGCCATCATGGCCATTGCCTTCTCGGCTTTCGCCGGTCTGGCTTGAGTCCATGCGGTATCTGTTTGCCATCCTGATCGCAGGCGGACTGTTCGCGTTCTATGCCTGGGCCTACCAGGCCAACCACAGGACACCGGTGCCGGAGGGCTGTGAAAACGCCCGGCCGGACTGCCAGGCCTGCGGCATTGCGGACTGTGCCCTGCGGGAAAAGATGGGCGAAACCAAGGAAAAGGAGATTCAGACAAAATGATCAAGGCATTGTTTCTGATGCTCATACTGGGCGCCATCTGCGGCCTGATTCTGGGCTTTGCGTCCAAGGTGTTCCATGTGGAAGTCGACCACCGGGTGGAAGAAGTCCAGGCGATGCTGCCGGGCTACAACTGCGGCGGCTGCGGCTACCCCGGCTGCTCCGGCATGGCAGCGGCTCTGTGCTCCGGCGAAGCGGATATTTCCAGCTGCAAGCCTTCGAAGCCGGAACAGAAGGAAGCCATCCGCCAGTGGCTCAAGGATCATCCGGCCAACGCCTGAGCGGAAATCATGCAGGCAAGCGGTTCTGTCCGGGAACCGCTTTTTCTTATGCCTGTCCTATAATGAATCCGGAGGACAGACTTATAAGTATTCATGCCGATACGGTAAATCACGAACTGCTGGAATTCATCCGCCGGAGTCCGACGGCCTTTCAGGCGGCCGACCAGATGGCGCGGATCCTGCAGGAAAACGACTTTGCGGAACTGCCGGAAGAGGAGAACTGGGAGCTGGTGCCGGGAAACGGGTATTTTGTACGCCGCAACGATTCCAGTCTTCTGGCCTTCCGGATGCCGGCCGGAGATTTCGGCGGCTTTCAGCTGTTTTCGGCCCACAGTGACTCGCCGATGTTCCGGATCAAGCCCAATGCGGAAGTGGTCGCGGAGAAGGCCTATGTGCGGCTGAATGCCGAACCCTACGGCGGGATGATCCTGTCCACCTGGCTGGACCGCCCTTTGTCGGTGGCCGGGCGGGTGGTGGTCCGCACCCCGCAGGGCATTGCCTCGAAACTGGTCAACATCGACCGCGATCTGGTCGTGATTCCCAACACGGCAGCGGCCCTGAACAGGCGGCTGTCTGCCGGCTGTGCCTACAATCTTCAGACCGATATGCAGCCGCTCTACGGCATGGCTGATGCGGAAAATACATTCCTGCCCCTGATCGCCGGGGCAGCCGGGGTAGAGACGGAAGACATCCTGGACACGGATCTCTATCTTTACAGCCGGGTTTCCGGCACGGTGTACGGGGTCAATCAGGAGTTTATCGGTTCGCCGCGTCTGGACAATCTGCAGTGCGCCTTTGCCGGCCTGCAGGGCTTCCTGGCTGCCGAGGCCGGGGAGAGCTGCCCGGTGTTTGCCGTCTATGATAATGAAGAGATCGGTTCCCGGACCCGGCAGGGGGCGGATTCCGATTTCCTGTCTGCCGTGCTGCAGCGGATCTGCACGGCCTGCGGGTATGGCCCCGAGGCGTATTACCGCTGCCTGGCCGACAGCTTCTATGTCAGTGTCGACAACGCCCATGCCCTGCATCCCAATCATCCCGAACTCTATGATCCGGATCATCAGCCCCTGCTGAACAAGGGCATCGTCATCAAGTACAATGCCGCCCAGCACTACGCCAGCGACGGTCTGTCCGCCGGGCTGTTCCGGCAGATCTGCGCCCGGGCCGAGGTGCCCTGGCAGACCTTTGTCTACCGCAACGACAACGTAGGCGGCGGGACCCTGGGCAATCTGTCCAATACGCATGTCTCGATGCTGACCGTGGATGTCGGTCTGCCCAGCCTGTCCATGCATTCAGCCTTCGAGACTGCCGGGACGCTGGATACGACCTACCTGATGGAAGCCATGCAGATGCATTTCTCGACCAGCGTGCATAAGCACGGCCGCTCCTATGAGCTGCAGTTTCCCGCCGATCTGTGAGGATCGTCTGAAGCCATGAAAAAGACCGGCCGCGGAGCCGGTCTTTGTGATCCCGCTGCTTACATCAGCTGGCGGTACATGGCAATGATGTCTTCCTTCACGGCATCGCGGGGGTTGCCCGGGCAGCAGGCATCGGCCAGGGCATCTTTGGCCAGGGTCTCCAGATCCTCTTCCCGGATGCGTTCATTCTTCTGGGGAATGCCGACATCCTTGGACAGCTGGCGCACGGCCTCGATGGCAGCCCTGCGGTATTCCGCCTGGCTCATGGCATCGACTCCCTCGACCCCCATGGCGCGGGCGATTTCCTTGTACTTCTCACCCGTATAGTCCTTGTTGTATTCCATGACGATCGGCAGCAGCTGAGCGCAGGCCATGCCGTGCGGCGTATCATAGTGCGCGCTCAGGCAGTGGGCCATGGAGTGATCCACGCCCAGACCGACATTGGAGAATCCCATGCCGGCAATGTACTGAGCCAGGGCCATGCCTTCCCGGCCTTCCGGTTCATTCTGCACGGCAGAACGCAGATAGCGGCCGATCAGACGGATGGCCTCGAGGTGGAACATGTCGGCCATCTCCCAGGCTCCCTTGGTGATGTAGCCTTCGATGGCATGGGTCAGGGCATCCATGCCGGTGCAGGCCGTCAGCATGGCGGGCATGGAGGACATCATGTCCGGATCGACCACGGCGATGGTCGGGATGTCATGGGTGTCCACGCAGACAAACTTGCGCTGCTTTTCGACATCAGTGATGACATAGTTGATCGTCACTTCGGCCGCCGTGCCGGCCGTGGTCGGAACGGCAATGGTCGGTACCGCATGGTTCCGGGTGGCGGCGACGCCTTCCAGCGAGCGGACATCCGCGAATTCCGGATTGGTGATGATGATCCCGATGGCCTTGGCGGTATCCATGGAGGAGCCGCCGCCGATGGCGACGATGCAGTCGGCCTTGGCTTCCTGGAAGGCCCGGACGCCATCCTGCACGTTCTGAATGGTGGGATTCGGCTTGATGCCGGAGTAGACCGTATAGGCAATTCCGGCCTTGTCCAGCAGATCGGTCACCTTGGCCGTCACGCCGAAACGGATCAGATCGGGATCAGAGGTCACAAAGACCTTCTGCCAGCCGCCGCGCTGAATCTCCGGGACAATTTCCTGGATTGCCCCCTTGCCATGATAGGAAATGCCGTTAAGAACAATGCGATTTGTCATCTTTATCCTTCTTTCTGGCATGTGAAATGATTTCACATGCCACGCTTATTATAGCAACCTGCCCGCTTTTCAGGGAAAGCCGGCCGGAGGAACAAATACAGCAGGCAGAGGAAACATGAAGGTACGGATGCTCAAACGCTTCGGCCTGGCCCTTCTGCTGGCCGGTCTGATCCTGGTGTGTCTGGGGATCGGGTTTTCCCTGCGCCTGCAGATGGAGCTGCATCTGGTGACCACCTACGTGGCATCCCATGACCTGCCGCCCCGCACCCTGGTGACCGAGGAGGATCTGCTGGAAATCGAGGTTCCCCAGGCCTATCTGCAGGGCTATACCTATAACCGTAAGGAAGACATCATCGGCAAGTACACGGACCTGCAGGGCCGGATTCCGGCCGGTTCCTGTTTCTATTTCGGGATGCTGAAAAAGGCGGAGGATCTGCCGGACTATCCGACGACCCTCCTGCTGGAAGGGCAGTCGGCCTATTCGCTGGAAACGGATCTGGCCCGCTGCGGCGGCACCCTGCAGCCCGCACAGCGGGCGGATGTCTTCGTCACCCTGCAGACGGAGCAGGAGACCCTGACCGGCTGTCTCTTCCGGCATGCCCGGATCCTGGCCGTCAAGGACCATAACGGCCTGGACCTGCAGGCGGAGGACAGCTCGGGCATTCCCTATCTGGTCATCCTGGCCATTCCCAGCCAGGAGGTGGCGGTGCTGGCCCGGGCCGAGGCACAGGGGGAAGTGCGGCTGATCGCCTCCAGCGAGACCTATGACGCGCAGAAGGAAGCGGTACCGGTCACGGATGGCGAGGTGTACCGCCTGCTCAGCGGCTCATAACAAAAAACCGTCCGCAGACCGGACGGCTTTCCGTAGCCATATGGGGCGATTGATGGGACTCGAACCCACGAAATGCTGGAGCCACAATCCAGTGTGTTAACCAACTTCACCACAACCGCCAGAGGCATTAATTATGATATCTTAAAATGGTGTCGAGTGCAAGACAGCTGTCCGCCCTGATCGGCGGCAAAACAGAACCGGTGGAAGTGACCAGGCGGCGCGGCATGCGCCGCCTCGTGCTGCGGGTCGCCGAGGATCATCTGCGCATCTCCTGTCCGTATGGCGTCAGCGAGCAGGAGATCCTTTCCTTTGTGTACAGCCGCGAGGCCTGGATCCTCGATACCCGCCGGCGCCAGGAGCGGGAGTCCCGCATCAATCAGGAAGGCGAAACCGGCGGGGTGATCTACTGGCTGGGCGAGCCGGAACGGGTAGTCCTCAGGAGCGGGGAGCGGCAGCCGGCCTATGTGGATGGCGGTCAGATCTTCTTCCAGCTGTCGGAACCTTCACCTAAGCAGGTGCAGGCAGCCTTCCGGGCCCTGGCCCGGCAGAAGCTGCAGGAGCTGATCACGGGCGAACGCGAACAATGGGATCTCCGGATCTGTCAGGCCAGCGGTCTGCCGCTGCCGCAGATTGCCTTACGCTACATGACCAGCCGCTGGGGTGTGTGCCATCTGCGCACGAACCAGATCACCCTGAGCACCCGGCTGATCCACTATCCGGAATGCGGTCTGCAGGCGGTGCTGCTGCATGAATATGCGCATCTCCTGGTACCCCGTCATGACGCCCGTTTCTATGCCGTGGTGCACCGTTTCATGCCGGATTATGAGGAGCGGATCCGGGTCCTGAAGGTCTGATGTTTCAAAGAATTTTTCATGTTTTTACAAAATTTTCATATTTCCGGCCGGCGGACGGATTGCACAAAAACATAATTCCGGTACAATGAAAGTAGAAGTTCCGTAACCGGATTGAAACAGGAGAATAAACCATGAAGGATGCAGAAAGAACTCTTTTTAACGGACGGATGACGCTTGCCGGGGAGGTTCTCCTTTTAGCCCGGGGACGGGACAGCAGAGGGTCGGATTTTTAGGATGGACAGCAGTATGCCCATCCTTTTTGTCCATATAGATCAACATAGAAATGGAGGAGATTAATATGGATCAGGTTAACCAGGAATTCTTCGATGCGGCGGCGGCAGGAGAATTCGAAAAGGTCTGTGCCGGAGTTGCCAAGGGCGCGGATGTCAACATTGCGAATGGTGACGGACGTACCGCTCTGATGCGCAGCGCGAAGCGGGGCTATACGGACATTGTCCGTTTCCTGCTGGATAATGGTGCGGATACCCGCATGCGGGACAAGAACAACAAGACGTGCCTGATGGGTGCGGCCAAGAAGGGTCATCTGGACATCTGCAAGATGCTGGTGGAAGCGGGTGCCAATGTCAATGCGTTTGACAACCGGGGCCGGACTTCGCTGATGCGGGCGGCGCTGCTGGGTGAGACGGAAGTCTGTGCCTACCTGATTGAGCAGGGTGCGGACGTCAATGCCAAGGATGCGGACGGCCGGACGGCGCTGATGGAAGCGGTCAATGCCTACAAGGGCGATATCATCAAGCTGCTGGTCGATCACGGGGCGGATATCAATGCCCAGGACAGCCGCGGCTGCACCGCGCTGATGCGGGCGGCCTACATCGGCTATCCGGAACTCGTCCAGTTCCTGCTGGATCACGGCGCCGACAAGAAGGTCGAAGACTATGAGGGCCGTCTGGCCATTCACTACGTCCGGAAAGAATGCTTCAACGATCTGAAGGATATCCTCAAGGTAGAGGAATGACAGGAGAACGGACGAGCCATGAAAGACTATAAAGCCAGTGATGTCCGGAACGTCGTCGTTCTGGGCCATTCCGGGGCAGGCAAGAGTACCCTGATCGAAGCCTGCCTGTACTATACGAAAGCGATTGAAAAATTCGGGGCTGCCAATGACGGCACCACCCCGCTGAACTTTGATGCCGAAGAGGGCAGACGCGGCCTGAGCTGCTATATGCACCTGGCACCGGTGGAGTGGCAGGACCGGAAGATCAACTTCATCGATACCCCGGGCTATATGGACTATGAAGGGGAAGAAGTCACCGGCCTGACGGTCGGGGACAATGCCCTGATTGTCGTCAATGCCAAGGAAGGGGTCGAGGCCGGCACGGAGCGGGCCTGGAAGGAAGCGGTCCTCAAGCGCAAGCTGCCGACCATCTTCTTCGTGAACAAGATGGATGACCCCAATGCCCACTTTGCCGAGGCCCTGGAAAAACTGCGGGATCAGTTCGGCAAGACCGTGATTCCGTTTGAGATGCCGATCATTCAGGACGGCAAGTACCTGGGTTCGGTGAATATCCTGCGCCGCAAGGCCTGGTATCTGGACAAGCCGGAGGAACCGCAGAATGTGCCGGCGGAGATGGTTGACCAGGTCGAAGAATACTATCAGGAAATCGCCGAAGCGATCGCCATGACCGATGAGGATCTGATGGAGAAGTTTGTCGGCGGGGATCTGTTTGACGAAGCCGAGATTGCCAAGGGCCTTAGGATCGGGGTGCGCAGCGGCGATATCCGCCCGGTGTACAGCGGTTCGGCAGCCGATCAGATCGGCATCCGCAGAATTCTCGATCTGATCACCGAATACTTCCCCAGCTATGCCGAGAAGGGCTCCATTGCGGCCAAGAATGCGCAGGGCGAAGAAGTCCTGCTGGAAACCAACGAGAACGAAAAGCTGTCGGCCTTTGTCTTCAAGACCACGATCGACCCGTTTGTCGGCCGGATTTCCTACCTGAAGATCATGAGCGGACAGATGAGCTCGGATTCCCAGGTGTACAATTCGACCCGGGAACAGACTGAGAAGGTCAGCCAGGTCTATGTCATCAACGGCAAGTATCAGGTCGGCGTGGGCAAGCTGTTCACCGGCGACATCGGTGCCGTGGTCAAGCTGCAGTACACCCTGACCGGCGATACGCTGTGCGATCCCAGCCTGCCGGTGCACTATGATCCGATCACCTATCCGCAGCCCAACCTGGGCATGGCCATCTGGCCGAAGACCAAGGCGGACGAGGACAAGATGTCGGTCGGCATCCGCAACCTGTGCGAAGAGGATCACACCATCCGTCTGGACAAGAATGCCGAGACCCATGAGCAGGTGCTCTATGGTCTGGGCGACCAGCACATCGATCTGGTCCTGAGCAAGCTGAAGTCCAAGTACAAGGTTGAAGTCGACACCACCGTGCCGACCGTACAGTACCGGGAGACTATCCGGGGCAAGGCCGAAGCCCAGGGCAAGTACAAGAAGCAGAACGGCGGCGCCGGTCAGTACGGCGATGTCTGGGTCCGCTTCGAGCCGTGTGATTCGGAAGACATGGTCTTTGCCGAGGAAGTCTTCGGCGGTGCCGTGCCCAAGCAGTACTTCCCGGCCGTGGAACAGGGCCTGCGGGAGTGCATGAACAAGGGCGTCCTGGCCGGCTTCAAGGTCGTGGGCGTCAAGGCGACGCTGTATGACGGTTCCTACCATCCGGTCGACTCCAAGGAAGTGGCCTTCAAGGAAGCGGCCCGTCTGGCCTATAACAACGCCATGCCCAATGCCAAGCCGGTTCTGCTGGAACCGATCTCCAAGGTCACGGTCACGGCGCCGGAGGACTACACCGGCACCCTGATGGGCGACTTCACGAAGCGGCGCGGCATCATCCTGGATATGGGCGTCAATGAGGACGGTGATCAGTTCATCACGGCCGAGGTTCCGACCGCCGAGATGATGACCTATGCCAACGAACTGCGTTCCATGACGCAGGGCCGCGGCAAGTTCACGATTGCCTTCGAACGCTACCAGCCGGCGCCGCAGGACGTGGCCGACAAGGTCATCGCCGCCGCCAAGGCCAAGAAGGAAGCCTGAGCTTCTTCTGCATGCGTATCAACAGGGCAGCCCCCAGGCTGCCCTTTGAAATTGCCAAAACCGGCAGCCGGGGCTAAAATGAGGAGCGCATGCCAGTGTGATGGAATTGGTAGACGTAGTGGACTCAAAATCCACCGGTAGCGATACCGTGCCGGTTCGACTCCGGTCACTGGCACCATGCTTTTCTGCCCGAGGCCGCCTGACAGAGGCGGTCTTTTGGGTACGGTTTCAGCTTGTCAAAAATCCGGCTTCTGGCTATTCTGAGAACAGAAAGGAGCTTTTCATGGAAAAGTCTGAACTGATTGAAGTTGCCAAAAAGATGATGGCAGCGAATTCCTGCTGTGAGGAAGCCAAGACGGCACTGGATGCCTGGATCAAGGCAGTCGGCACACCGCAGGAAAAGGAAGCTGCGCAGAAGCTGGTGGCGGAGCTGGAAGAGGATGTCACGCCGATTGACGGCCTGATCGGCTTCCTGCAGGGCCCGGCCAAGAAGCTGATGGGCGAAGAGAAGGCCGGTGCCATGCTCAAGAAAGCCGAGGAAGCCAAGGCGGCCGGCGAAGACACCTGCATCTGCGACGCCTGCCAGGCGGGCAAGATTCTGCTGCAGAACAAGGAAGTTCTGCTGGGCTGATTCCGTACGCCTTCTGCCGGAGCTGATCCGGCAGTTTTTTCCGGGAGTAAAGAGGGCTGCCGGCAGCGGCAGGCAGTCAGAAAGACCTGATTCCGCCAGACGGAAATCAGGCCTTTTCTTTGCCGCGGGCGCCGAGCTACTGCTGATGCAGCTTTTCGTTCAGGGTGCGGACTCTGCCTTTCCAGATCCAGTACTGGAGCAGCCAGATGATCACGAAGATGATGGCGAAGATGATGACATAGGTCCCCACACCGGAGGCGGTATGCGCCATCCAGCCCGTCGCATAGGCAACCGGGAAGTACACGACGCAGATCACCGCCAGGTAGGTGCCGGTCTGCTTTGCCAGGCTCCAGGACTCCATCTCCCAGATCACGGAAGCCATGCCCATGCCGGCCCCCAGCAGGCAGCTGAGCACGGTCTGCAGCACGACGGCATTCAGCTCACTTCCGGCGGTTTCGAGCAGGTACTCGGTGACCGGATAAAACGTGCCGTCCCCGATCCACAGGGAAATCAGCACAGTCACCACAAAGCAGATGGCAATGCCCAGGGGAATACCCAGAAGACCTCTCATGACAAGCTTCTTTTTCATAACCCTCTCCTTTCTACAGACCAAGCTGCTGCCTGATCTTTTTCACATACCGACGGGATACATAGGTGACGGTTCCATTGGTCAGGGAAACGCAGATGGTTCCGGCAAAGCTCAGGTCAAAATTTCTGACCCGGTTCAGATTGATGATCTCGGAATTGGAAATCCGGACAAACGGACTGCCCAGCCGTTCTTCCAGTTCGTACAGCCGCAGTCTGAGAACATAGGTTTTATCTTTGGTTTCCGCATAGACCTTGCCTTCGGAGGCATACACGTGATAGATTTCCTCAAATGCCAGCATCGTTACCGTGTCTTCCTCAAAAGCAGCGATCATGCGGGGCTGATCCTCACTCAGCCGTTTCATCAGTGCGGCAATTTCCGCGGTCATCCTGGGCGCGTAGATCACGGCCTTCGGTTCCCTGCAGTCGGCGCTGATCTTCAGCTCAACCTGCATGGGATCACCTCCCCTCCACACTCACTATATAAAAGAACCCCTGTCCTGAATCCACAAAGTCTGAACAGGTGGTCGTTTCCGGCCTATAAGTGGCTGTTTTCGGGGTTCTGCCGTGAAAAAAACCAGCCGGGGCTGGTTCAGTTCATCTGGATACGGACGATGCGGCCCATCTGCCGCAGACTTTCTGCCATTTCCCGGATGAGGGAAATCTTGGCACTCAGGGAGATGGGGGAGTAGCGGATCGCCTCGTGGGCGGGGTTGTCGCTCTGACCGACCAGGAAACGGATGCCGCTGGAGTTCAGCAGCAGCCGGCAGAGGCAGCTGGCGCCATCCTCTTCCCGGTTGTGGCTGAGTTCTTCCTCAAAGTCGGGATCCTGGGCCGCCTTGCGGAGCAGGTGCTGCACCCGCTGCAGGGTCAGGACGCCTTCGGTGACCAGATCAATGCCCTGGATATAGCCTTTCGGCGGCAGGCCGCCGGCATGACTGAGATCGGTATCGACCTTCAGCTCGCGTTCCAGCACCCGGGCGACGACCTCGCTGGTGGTGCCGCCGCAGCAGATCTTATAGCCGCTGGCCTGCATCAGCTGACCGACAATCTTTTCGTCGTCTTCCTTGTGCAGTGGCGGGCCGACCATGACCCGGGTCTCTCTGGCCTTGATGACGCGCAGGCAGGCCACCGTGGAATCATCCCCCGGCCGGCCGCCATAGAGATAATTGACATTGGCCAGCAGGAGCCGGGTGATATCCCGGGCACTGTCTTCCGGACGCACCTTGGTTTCCATGAACTCGGCGATCTGGGGTTCCCCCCAGCCCAGGTTCAGCACCATGCCCAGACCGGCATGGACGATGCCGTCGGAGAAGGTGATGAAGACATCCCCCGGCCGGGCATGCATCTTCATCAGATGAACCTGCTTGCCCGAGAGGGTCAGGACGTCTTCATGCAGGTGCAGCAGATGGCCGTTGCGCAGGATCAGCACGGCCGGGCTGTCAAACTGGGCAATGGTGGTCTCGCCGCTGTAGCGGATCTGAATGATCGAAAAGGTGGAGTAGGCGATGCCCCGCTCCCTGTCCACCGGCAGGGTGCTGGCGATGGTCTCCACGCAGTCCTGCAGGGAAAGGCCGCCATACAGCATCTCGGAGATGATCGTACTGGTCAGGGTCGACAGGACATTGGCAATCACGCCGGAACCCAGGCCGTCGGCCAGCACCAGCACCAGACCGTCATCGGAACGGCGGATCTGCACCCGGTCGCCGCACAGTTCTTCCTGGTCCTTGTTCAGCGAGCGCCAGGAAGTCTGGATATGAATCTGTTCACTGCTCATCCTGTTCCTCTTCCTTCATGGCATTCTTCAGCCGGGTCAGGGCCACCTTGGAGCGGGCCGTGGTTTCGCCCAGCAGAGACGCGATCTCCTGGACCGAGCGCATCTGTTCATCGATGACCTGCTGGGTCACTTCCAGGGTGTCTTCCCGCATCTTCTTCAGAGTCTGTTCCCGGGCCTCCTGACTGGTGACATCCATCAGGATCAGCACGGTCATGTCCTGATCCGGCAGGTAGAAAATGGCATGCTCAATCAGTCTGCCATACTGCTCATAGTGTTCCCGCACATGCGTGGTCTTCCCCGCGGTCCGGGCTTCCTGCACGGCGGTCTGCAGCTTTTCGGAAGGCAGGACCGCTTCCAGCGGGAAACCGGTCGGGTCGATGCCCTGCAGCTGCAGCATCTTCCGGGCAGCCGGGTTCATGTCCCGTACGGTGCCGTCCCGGTTCAGGACGATGAAGCCGTTGGGGGTGTTCTCCATGATCACGCTGGAGATGGATTCTGCCCGTTCCAGGGCCATCGGCAGACAGATATGCGGATCGGCCTGACCGGCCAGGACGGCAATGGCCTTCTCGCGGCAGGTCTCGTAGCCGCAGGCGCCGCAGTCATGGAACTGCGCCGGGCTGATCTTGCCTTCCCGGATCAGTTCAGCCTGGATCTCTTCCTCGCTGTAGTGAGGATGATAGGCCGGATGAGGCTGCCAGGCAGCCTGGGTCAGGGCATCGGCAGGACGGGCCTGCGCGGGACGCTTCAGGTCCACATTCTCGCGGATGATGGACTGGCCGAGCCATTCATTATGCTCAAAATGCGACAGCAGCGGTCCGCCCATGCAGGAGCCTTCGCAGAACGTGGTCTCGATGAAGTAGCCGTTCAGGTGGCCTTCCCGCAGGGCATTAAGGAGCTTGCGGATCCGCTGGTTGCCTTCGATATGGATGTATTTGTAGGTGCTGTTGTCCGCCAGGGTGCTTAAGACGCCGCCCGGGGTGGGATAGAGACGGGCAATCGAACCGGCAAAGTCCTGCCAGTCGGCTTCTTCCTCTTCTTCCAGCGTGGTGCCCAGCCAGTCGTAGAGTTCCTGCATGGAGATGCAGGCATCGACGGCATCCGCAAAGCGGGGATCCCGGATTTCCTTATATTTCGCGATGCAGGGCGACAGGAAGACGACTTTGGCGCCCGGATAGCGCTGGCGCAGATCCCGCCCGTGGGCAATCAGGGGCGAGACGACGGGCGCCATCAGGGGCACCAGATCGGGATATTCCTTTTCGATCAGGGTGTTGACCGCCGGGCAGCAGGTGGTGATGATGTTGGGCATCTGATGCTGTTCAATCAGGGCTTCATAGGCTTGGGAGACCCGATAGGCCCCATGGGCGGTTTCCTCCACCGCCGCAAAGCCGCGGCCTTTCAGGATGCGGCTCAGGGCCTCAAAACGCGGCCAGACCGAGACAAAGCTGGGGGCAGCGGACAGGACGACCTGTTCCCCGTCGGCCAGCCATTTCCTGACCTGGGCAAAGTCGGAACGGATGCTCTTGGCCTCATGCGGGCAGACCCGGTAGCACTGGCCGCAGAGGATGCAGGTATCCTCCTGAATGACCGGCTGCAGATGGATATAGGTCATGGCTTTGGTCGGGCAGGCCCGCACACAGCGCATGCAGCTGCGGCAGGAGGACTCAACCAGCCGGATATAGGATTCGCTCATGGCAGCACTCCTTTTGCGTTCTGGCCCGATTATACCATGTTCTTTCCGGCCGCATGGCGCAGGGAGAAAAGGGATTGGCGCCGCCGTTTCCGGCCGGCTATGCTATCATGATAAAGAAGAGATGTAAGCGGATACTTTTTCCGTCCCTGCCGAGGGTCTCTGATGCAGTTTCGGCAGCTTTCCATCTTCTTATACGAGTCTGTGTGGGTGGAAATAAGAGAAGCGGAGGTAATGAACATGAGCTTTTTGGAAGAAATTGAAGCCGGCAGAGTCAACACTGATCTGAGCATCCCGAAATTGGTTGAAGCGGCACTGGCCAGAAAAGAAGGAGTTCTGTCCAGCACCGGAGCATTGACGGTCTATACCGGTGCCTATACAGGCCGGGCCGCCAAGGATAAGTTCTTCGTGGATGTTCCGGCAATTCATGATGACATTGCCTGGGGCAGCAACAACCAGCCGATCAGCCGGGAAGCCTTCGAGCAGGTGAAGAAGAAGACCCTGGCCTATCTCAAGGGCAAGGAAATCTTTGTCCTGAATGCCAGAGCCGGTGCCGATCCGGCCTATGCGATGAAGTTCCGGGTCATTACGGAACTGGCCTCGTCGAGTCTGTTTGCCACGCAGCTGCTGATCCGTCTGAGCAAGGAGGAGAAGGCAGCGTACGGAGAACCGGACTTCACCGTCGTGGACTGCCCGAATCTCAAGATGGAAGGCGCCAAGGACGGGGTACGCAGTGACTGCTGCGTCCTGGTGGATCTGGAACAGCATCTGGTGCTGATCAACGGCACCCGCTATGCCGGCGAGATCAAGAAGGCCATCTTCACGGTCATGAACTACTACATGCCCAAGAAGGGCGTGCTTCCCATGCATGCAAGTGCCAACCAGGATCCGGTATCCCATGAGTCGGCGATCTTCTTCGGTCTGTCCGGCACCGGCAAGACCACGCTGTCCGCGGATCCGGAACGCGGCCTGATCGGTGATGATGAACACGGCTGGTCGGACAAGGGCATCTTCAACTTCGAGGGCGGCTGCTATGCCAAGTGCATCGATCTGGATGAGGCCAAGGAGCCGGAAATCTACCATGCCATCCGCTATGGCGCGCTGCTGGAGAACGTCGTGCTGGACGAAGAAACCCGCGAGCCGGACTATACGGATCGTACCTATACCGAGAATACCCGTTCGGGCTATCCGATTGAGCATATCTCCAACGCCGTCATTCCGAGTGTCGGCGGGATTCCCAAGGCCGTGATCTTCCTGACGGCTGATGCCTTCGGCGTTCTGCCGCCGATCAGCCGGCTGAGCCGGGAAGCTGCCATGTATCAGTTCGTCTCCGGCTTCACCTCCAAGGTCGCCGGGACGGAAGTCGGCATCAAGGAACCGGTTCCGACCTTCTCCACCCTGTTCGGCGAGCCGTTCATGCCGCGGCCGGCAGAACTCTATGCCAAGATGCTGGGCGATAAGCTCGACAAGTACGGCACCCGTGTGTACCTGATCAACACCGGCTGGACCGGCGGCCCTTACGGCACCGGCAGCCGGATGAAGCTGGCCTATACCAGAGCCATGGTCCGGGCTGCCCTGACCGGCCGGATCAACGATGCGGAATTCACGTATGACAAGCGCTTCAACGTCTGCGTGCCGGATCACATCGAGAATGTGCCGGATGAGGTCCTGAATCCGCGCAACACCTGGGCGGACAAGGATGCCTACGACAAGCAGGCCGACCGTCTGGCGGAAATGTTCCAGAACAACTTCGCGCAGAAGTATCAGGACATGGACGCCGATATCGTCGCCGCCGGTCCGAAGCCTCTGAAGTAAGAGCAGAAGGAAAGAGAAGGCAGGTTCTGCAGCGCGGAATCTGCCTTTTTCAGACACATTTGTTTATACTGAAAGCAGGACGGAGGCGGGGAACACATGAAGTATTACAACCAGAAAGATTATCCCGATGAGCCCTATCACACCAATATGGCGCATGGCGGGGCAGGGCAGTATGCCAATATCGCCGCGGCCGGCTGCGGGCTCTGCAGTGCCTGCATGATCGTGGACAACATGACCATGCAGGATCTGCCGCTGCTGGAGTGCCGGGATCTGGCGGAACAGATCCAGGCCAATCAGGACATGGGCACGGACATGAAGGTGCTGGGCCCGGCGGTTGCCGAAAAGTACGGCCTGCTCTATGACACGACCAGCGATCTGGACGTGCTGAAGAAGCACCTGCAGGCCGGCGGGATGGCCATCGCCAATGCCGGCGGCGACCGGGAAGGCTATATCGGTCTGCTGTCGCACGGCGGGCATTTCGTGACCGTGGTCTCGGTGGACGGGGATACCTACTGCATCCTGGATCCCTCCTGGACCAGAGACAAGTACGCGGAAGAAGGCCGGCAGGGCAAGGTGAAGGAGCACTATCCCTTCATCTATGTCCAGGGCGCCGATCTGGCACAGGACTGCGCCAACCGGGAGCCGTCCTTCTATCTGTTCCGGAGAGCCGAATGAGCCGGAAGAACATCCTGATCGTGGATGCCCAGGGCGGCGGCATCGGGCGTCAGCTGATTGCCGCGCTGAAGAACCTGCACCTGGAGGCGCAGATCACGGCCGTCGGCACGAATGCGGCGGCTACCGGGGCCATGATCAGGGCCGGCGCGGACCGCTCGGCCACCGGGGAGAATGCGGTCTGCATCTGTGCCGGTCAGGCCGACATCATCGCCGGGGCAATCGGCATCGCCCTGCCCGATGCCATGCTGGGAGAGATCACGCCGGCCATGGCAGAAGCCGTCGGGCGCTCGCCGGCCGTCAAGGTGCTGATCCCGTTCCGCACCTGTTCCTATCTCATCGTCGGCACTTCCGATGCCTCGATGAGCAGTCTGATCGAAGAGGCAGCCGAAAGAATCGCCAGGCTCTGTCAGAGCAGCGGTCAATGAGGTCTGCCGGGAAAAGCATGAAGCTTTTCTGCTTTGCTTTACAGTACTGATTCAGATAAATCCGTATCGTCATGCCTGCAGAACATGCAGGCATCTTCTCCGAAGAGAAGGCAGACAGCGGTTCAAGCAAGGTTGAGGAAGAGAGGAATTCAGAATGAAATCATCTGCGAAAAACCTTGTGCTGGCTGCCATGTTTCTGGCGCTGGCCATGGTTCTGCCGTTTCTGGTCATGCAGCTGCCGACACTGGGGCAGATGCTGCTGCCGATGCACTATGCTGCGTTTCTGGCCGGCTTTGTCTGCAGTCCGGGCTATGCCGCTGCGGTGGGCTTCATTGCCCCGCTGCTGCGCAGTGCCCTGTTCGGGATGCCGCCGATGTTTCCGACGGCGCTGGCCATGGCCTTTGAATTATGCACCTATGCCCTGGTGACATCGCTGGTCTTCCACAGGAAGAAAACACACAGCATGGGAACGATCTACGTGACGCTGCTGAGTGCCATGCTGGCCGGACGGCTGGTCTGGGGGATCGTGATGGCGGCCCTGATGGGCTTAAGCGGGAATGCGTTTACATTCCAGGCTTTCCTGGCCGGTGCCTTTACGAGTGCCCTGCCGGGTATCATCATTCAGCTGATTCTGATCCCGCTGATTGTGCGGGCCCTGCAGGCCGGTCATCTGCTTCACTGAAAATTTACCTGATGCCTCTTTCTCCGGACATGCCGCATGGGTTATAATCGCGGTGTCTGCGAGAGGGGGCTTTTTTTCTGACAGAGACAGACAGAGACGAACGGCAGCAGTATCTGCATGAACTGCTGAACCTGGCCGAGAACATGCTGCTGTGCGGGGCGGAGGTCCACCGGGTGGAAGATACGCTCTGCCGCATGGGCAGGGCAGTCGGGGCTGAGAAAGTCAATGCTTTTGTCATTACCAGTTCCATGGTGCTGACCCTGACCTTTGCGGACGGGCAGAATCTGACGGAAACCAGACGCATTACCACCTCGCCCAGCAACGCCTTCGACCGGCTGGAACGCTATAACGCCATCAGCCGGCATTTCTGCCGGCAGCCGGTTCCGGCCGGGGAACTGCATGAGCAGATTCTTCAGGTCCAGGCTCAGACACCGGATCAGCCCTGGCGGGATTATGTCGGCTCCATGGTTGCGGCGGGCCCGCTGGCGGTATTCTTCGGCGGCACCGTGATCGACGGCATCTTTGCGGCGCTTTTCGGCAACCTGATTGCCCTGGCCTCACGGCACTTCCGGAAGTACTGCCCCAATACGGTGACCTTCAATTTCCTGCTCTGCTTTGCCTTGGGCATCCTGATCTGCCTGTGCGGCAGAGTGATGCCCTTTCTGCATATCGACAAGATCATGATCGGCGACATCATGCTGGTAATTCCGGGGATTGCCGTGACCATCTCGGTTCGGGATGTGCTGGTCGGCGATACCATCTCCGGTGCCCTGCGCCTGCTGGAATCGGTGCTCTGGGCAGCGGGAATCGTCTACGGATTCATGCTGGCAATCCGGATTGCGGGGTGAGCGCGATGAGACAGGCCTGGATTCAGCTGTTTACCGGCGCCCTCGGTTCCGTCGGCTTCGCCATTCTCTTTCATCTGCGGGCATCCTTCCTGTACCTGGCGGCCATCGGCGGCTTCTGCAGCTGGGGCATCTATCTGCTGGGCATTCATTACGGCGCCGGGGTCTTCCTGTCCTGTTTCCTGGCCGCGGCCTTTGCGGCCCTGTATTCCGAAGGGCTGGCCCGCTATCAGAAAGCCCCCGCCATTCTGTTCTTCATCCCGACCATCATTCCGCTGGTTCCCGGCAGCAATCTCTACTATGCCCTGGACGGCCTGGCCCGCTTTGATCAGGCCACGGCGCAGGAAAACCTGATCCTGCTGGGAGAATATGCCATGGGGATTGCTTTAGGCATCTCGGTGGTCTGGGCCCTGCTGGCCATCTTCCGCAGCATCCGCACGCATGGCCGGGAATCTTACTGAAAAGTGTATAATGAACTCTGGAGGTCACTATGGAACAGCTGGAATACCGGTTTGATACACAGCTTCTGATCGAAGGCGAAAACCTGAATGAAGATGTCATTCATGATTACATTGATTCCCATTTCAAGGGCGACTGCCTGCTGGTGGTCGGGGATGAGACCCTGATCAAGATTCACTTTCATACCAACGAGCCCTGGAAGATCCTGGAATACGGGCAGTCGATCGGCGACATCTATGATGTGGTCGTCGAAAACATGCAGCGCCAGGAAGAAGGCAAGCAGGGCTGACAAAAAAACAGCAGAAGTTCTGCTGTCGGGAACAGATGCCATGTGACATCTGTTTTTTTGTACCTCTGCATACAGCCGGAAGGGCTAGCGCCAGACGGTATGGTCTTTGCCCGAGCCCAGTTCAAAATGGTATTTGACAATGCCCAGATCCGTGGCGGCATAGAAACCCAGGCCGGCCCTGGCCGTGACCTGCTCCCCCTGGCGGGTGAAATGGAACTTCTGCTGGTTGACGGCAGTCGGGGCCAGCAGGGCTGCCTCGATGCCTTTCCGGTACCACTCGGGATCGCCCTCTTTCCAGTCGCTGACGTCCTCGATCCTTCTGCTCTTATGCGGCGTACCCTGGGTTTCACCGTAGCCTAAGGCAATGACCATGTACCGCTTCTCGCCGGGCTTCAGTTCTTCCCGGGTTCTGCTTTTCTTATAGGTCAGTGCCACCCAGCAGGAATTGATGCCAAGGGACTGTGCTTTAAGTACCAGCTGTTCGCCATAGTAGCCGATGGCTTCGTCTCGGCCTGGCGGACCGGCCATCACCAGATAATTCCGGCAGCCTTTGAAGGAACCGTAGTGTGCCTTGCCAGCCTGAAAGGCTTCCGGTTCATCCGTCACCAGCTGAATGTGTAGGCCGCTTTTCTGATTCACCGCAGTAATGGCTTCCTGCAGCTGCTGCACGGCACTTTCTTCCAGCGGGCGGTCGGTAAACTGCCGGACAGAATGTCTCTGTTTCATGAGTTCAGCGGTATCCATGGTGTTTTCCCTTCTTTCCGATTTCCTGGCGGATCTTTTCCCGGCCGGGGTTGCTTACTGAGCTGACAGATAGAGATTGCAGGCAAAGAGGATCAGGCAGATCACGATGCTTGCCGTGCTCAGCAGGATCTTCCAGAGATAGCGGTCCGTGTGGGTCAGAACGGCCAGCGAGGTCCGCCTGCCGCCGGAAAAGACGGAGAGACCGGTCAGGATGTAGATGACCACAATGACGATGGTCAGCAGCAGCAGGTAGCGGTCGGAGAAATTATCCAGGCACCACAGGATCAGGTTCAGACCGATATGCATGAAGATGCCGGGCCGGATGGAATGATAGCGCAGCGTTTCATGAGCCAGATACCAGCCGGCAAAGAAGGCCGGAATGGCTTCGGCCAGACTGGGCTGGGCAATGGCATACAGGAAGGCCGAGGCCAGCACGCCGAAGTAGCGGCTGTAGTGCCCCAGCTGCCGCTGAATGATGCCCCGGAAGATATATTCTTCCACGGCCGGCACCAGCAGGACATAGGCGATGAAGTAAAGGACATTCTTGATGAGACCGGCCCGGGAATTATAGGTGCCCAGATAGCTGTAGGTCGGTCCGTTGATGTGCAGGACCGAGCAGAACAGCGAAGAGATCGACAGGGCAATCAGGTAGACAGCAATGCACTGCGAGGTCAGCACCAGCAGCCTGGCCAGGCGGAGTTTCGGTTTCTTCAGATAATCCCGGATCGGCAGCTGCAGGGCATGCCCGGCAATCGCAAAGGCACCCAGCCCGCAGACCAGCACCAGAATGTAGGTGAGCGCCAGGATGACATAGTCCATGTCCAGGGTGCCGAAGTAAGACGAAAACCTTTCCTGGAAGGCATCGGTGCCATACTGCAGGAAGGAAATCGTCAGCACATAGAGGATCAGAGCCCGGCCGAAGTGATTGATCTGCTTACGGGCCTGCTTTTTGGTAATAACCTGATACTGCTGTGACATCCGGATCCTTAAACCCCCGAAGGGGTCAGTGTGCAGTCATTATACCATGATTCGCTTCAGCGCCCATGACGGCGCAGGAAGGCGTCCATCAGGGCCGGGTACTCTTCGAGGTTCAGCTGCCAGAGGCTGTGCTGCTGAGCCGCCAGGTCCGCCAGCTGACCATGCAGCCAGACGGCCATGACGCTGGCTGTGTAGGGATCCGCGAAGCAGTTCATGGCGGTGATCATGCCGGTCAGCAGATCGCCGCTGCCGGCCTGCCCCAGTCCGGCATTGCCGGTCTGGTTGATGTAGATCTGTCCTTTCGGAGAAGCCACGATCGTATGCGGTCCCTTCAGAACCAGCACGACCCTGTTTTCGGCCGCAAACTGCCGGGCAGCCTGAAGCGGGTTCTGCTGGATCTGTCTGGCGGTGCGGCGGCTGATGGCCGTGAATTCTCCCAGATGCGGGGTCAGGATGACCGGAGCCTGGGCAAACTGCAGCAGATAGGTATTGTTCTGCAGCAGACGCAGCGCCTCGGCATCAAAGACGATCGGCACCCGGCTTTCCTGAATCAGTTCATCCAGGATCCGCTGCCGGTACGGCATCTGTCCGACGCCGCTGCCGAAGCAGACAGCCCGGCACTGACTCAGCAGGGAGCGGATCTCTTCCACGTGATTCTCTCCGTCCAGCAGATGGTAGACCGGCGAAAGGAAACGGCCGGCCGCTACGGGATAGATTTCCCGCATCAGGGCACACAGGATATAGGGAGCACCGGCAGTCTTCGCCCCCAGCAGGTTGAAGCACAGGGCACCGGCCATGCCGGGACTGCCGCCGATGATCAGAGTTTTGCCATAGCTGTTCTTATAGTCGGTTTCCCGTTTTCTGGGATAGAGGTCCAGAAAACGCTGGGCATCCATTTCAGTGAAGGGACTGCTCAGCCGCGGGGGACTCACTTCCAGCAGCTGCACCTGGTCAAAAAGACCATGCAGACGGCGCAGGGCATGGAAGGGGCGCAGGGCCCCGATGGCATAGGTCAGCTCGCTGTGCACGGCATCCGGATCGTGTTCCGGCCGGTCCGCAAAGGCTCCGGCATTCAGATCCAGACTGCAGATCCGGGCCTGACTCTGATTCAGCGCGCGCATGAGCCGGCGCTGCCGGTCGCTCAGCGAGGTGCCGTTTTCCTCCCCCAGAGCTTCCAGAATCACATCAGCCTGGCTCAGCTGCTGGGAAAAGACGGCCAGATCGCGGTCTTCCAGATGCGTGCAGTCCATCAGCACAGCGGCCGGACCGAGCTGTTCCTGACAGGCCCGGGCCAGCTGGCCGCGCCAGCCGCTGCCGGCCAGGATCAGATACCGGGTTTCTTCCGGGACGCGGGTCTGCAGATCTTCACAGAGCAGCCGGGCATAGCGGGAAAAGACACCGGGGTCTTCCGCCAGCTGGTCCTGAATCAGTTTCTGCCATTGTTCCTGGGTGCAGATCATAAATACCTCGATTTCTACAGTACCATTGTAAGCGCAGACGCGCTGAGAATCCATTGCCCGGCGGAAGAGAAAAAGCGGCCTGCCGGGCAGGCGCAGGAGTCATGCTTTACGGGAAAGTGTTATAATGAGAACAAGCAACGAAAGGGGTGTCGTTTATGCCTGTCAAGAAAGCTAAAACTACTGCCAAGAAGACTGTCAAGAAGACAGCCTCTGCCGCTAAGAAGACGGCCGCCAAGAAGACCACCGTCAAGAAAACCGCTGTAACGGCTGCTCCGAAAGAAGAAGTCAGAACCGCTCCTGCCAAGAAGGATATACAGCTGTACAAGGACGTCATCAACTGGAAGAAGGGCGAAGCCAATTCCTGGGAATGGCTGTTCATTGAGATCAATGCCGGCGACCTGCTGACTGAGATCGAGGCCGGTGCCGATAACATGGACACCTGCTGCAAGGCCATGCTGGCATGCATGCTGGAAGGCGATGGCTTCATCGTCGACCCGGGCGGAGACCGTCTGGACAAGAGTCTGACGATCCGCTACTATGTCGACAACCTCAGCCCGTCCCGCCGCAGCTACTGGGACGTCAACCGCTGAGCTTCTGAATCCGCTTCACGGGGATGCAGGCGACTGCATTCCTTTTTTCTGCATGCCAATCAGAAGCAGCGAGACTCCGGAGCAGTAAAGCCATTCGGCCAGTCCGCTGATGACCAGCCGGATCAGACACAGCATCAGGGTGAGCGTCAGCAGGAACAGATAGCGCAGATGCAGACGGGCATCCGGCAGGGTGAGCTGATACAGCATGGCATTGAGCAGGGCAAAGGCCGCACAGGCAGAAAGAACATGCAGACTGCCAGCCAGACTGCCTTCTTCCGGATAGGGAATCAGCAGGGCAGCGATACCGCCGGCCAGCATGCCATACCAGCAGGGCTGCCAGTGTTCCAGATACCGGTTCAGCAGCCGGTACAGCAGGGACAGATCCACGGCAGCCGCCGGCAGCAGGCACAGCAGAAACACCAGCCAGCCCTGCGGCTGACTCAGGATCACGGAATAATTCTCCTGCAGGGGATCACACCAGAGCAGCGGCAGTCCCAGCAGAACCGGCAGGATCACCCGCATCGCGTTCAGGAACCGGATTTCTTGAAGTGGGGTTTTGAACATAGTAGAATTATATCTCGCAGGACATTGCAGAATTCCGTGAACAGAGCAGCTGAACAACAGAACTTGATCATTGTCGGGGTCGATACCCCGCAGAAGGAAGCCGCAGCCCGGGCCCTGGCGCAGGCAGACGGACGGACTTTCCTGTCCATCGGGGAAATGATGACCCGGAAAACACGCATGCCGGCGGAGGCGATCGAAGAAGCCTATGGCCGGAAGTTTCTGCATGCTTGTCAGCGGGAAGCGGTGGCCGAAGCCGTGCAGGAAAGTCATGCGGTCATTGACTGTACCAGCGATCTGCTCCTGCAGTCTTCCTGCCGGGAAGCCCTGCAGAAAAGCGGTATTCTGATCTGGGTGGATACCCTGCCGCTGGTCCTGCAGCAGCAGAGTGAGGAAGAACAGAAACAGTCCCGTCAGGCATTCCGGGAACTGAACGCATCTTACTGGAAATATGCCGACTGGACCGTTAAAGTAGATAAAGCCGATCAGGATCCGGCTGCCGAGATCCTGGCCTGGCTGAAGAGAAACAGCGTATCCCTATGAAGAAGAAGGAAAAAAGATTTCTGCTGGTTCTGTGCATCATTCTCGCCGCGGCGATTCTGATCATCAGAAATCCCTGGCGGAAGAAAGAACCGGACGTGGTTGTGGATATCCGGCACAGCAATGAGATTGTCGAATCGTTTGATCCCTATGTCGATGCGACCTATCACATTCAGGGCAGCTACGGTACGCTGGATGTGGAAGTCAAGGACGGCAAGTGGCATGTCACGAATGAACAGTGTCCGAATCACATCTGTGCCAGTGTCGGCTGGGTGGGGGTCGGCGAGGATATTCCCATTGTCTGTATGCCCAATGAAGTGATCATCATGGAGCGGGTGCAGAATGACGACTAACAAGACCAGACATTTCGTATATCTGACTCTGCTGTGTGCCATGGCCATCACCCTGAACATGATCGAATCGATCTACATCGGTTCCTTCACGTTCGGGATCCGGATCGGTCTGGCCAACATCATCTCACTGATCACGATCAAGGTGCTGGGCGTTAAGGACATGATCATCGTCAACGTCATGCGGGTGTTCATCGGCAACCTGCTGCGGGGCATGATCTTCGGTTCCACCTTCTGGATCAGCCTGGGCGGCGTGACCCTGTCCTCGCTGATTCTGATCCTCATGGACCGCATCGATGCCTCCCTGATGTTCACCTCGATCATGAGTTCCATTGCCCACAGCGTCGGCCAGGTGCTGGTCGTCATGGCCTTCTACATGCAGCCTTATATTGCCACGTATCTGCCCTATCTGCTGGCCGGCTCCATTCCCATGGGAATCCTGACCGGAACCATTGCCAAACAGGTCCTGCAGCGGGTCAAGCCGCTGCGCCAGGAAATCACGCATCGAACGGAAGTAGAAAAGAAGAAATGAAGAAGATCAAGATGTTTGTCCTGAGCGGGTGTCCCTACTGCGCCCAGGCCAACCGTATTCTGGATCAGCTGAAACAGGAAAATCCGGAATATGCCCGCATCCCCATCGAACAGGTGGAAGAACAGAGTCATCCCGAAATCGCCGCGGCCTATGATTATATCTATGAACCGTGCATGTTCATGGACGGAGAGCGGGTCTATGAATCCCATCCGGGCGAGAGTGAGCAGGAAGCGTATCAGAAAATAAAGGCCGTGCTGGATAAGGCACTGGCCTGATGACAGGGCAGAAGATTCAGTCTTCTGTCTTTTTCTTTTTCGCGGCGGCTTCTTCCTGACGCTTGCGCCGCTTCCATTCCTCGATGGCTTCCTTGTGTTCCTTGACCCGTTTCTCGACGCCCTGCTCGCTGGGATTGTAATAATGCTTGCCCTGCAGGGATTCCGGCAGACACTGCATGGCGGTGATGTGTCCCGCATAGTCATGCGCGTACTGGTAGTCCTTCCCGTAGCCCAGCTCATCCATCAGCCGGGTCGGGGCATTGCGGATCTGCAGCGGGACCGGTTCATCCAGCATGTTCCGGGCATCGGCTGCCGCGGCGCTGTAGGCGGTATACAGACTGTTGGACTTGGGCGCCAGCGAGCAGAAGACCACCGCGTGGGTCAGGTGGACCGAACATTCCGGCATGCCGAGGAACTGACAGGCCTGATAGGCATCGATCGCAATGCCCAAGGCCCGGGAGTCGGCCATGCCGATGTCTTCCGAGGCAAAGCGCACCACCCGGCGGGCAATGTAGAGCGGATCCTCGCCGGCTTCCAGCATGCGGGCCAGCCAGTAGACGGCGGCATCGGCATCGGAGTTGCGCATGGATTTATGCAGGGCGGAGATCAGGTTGTAGTGTTCTTCGCCTTTCTTGTCATAGAGAATGGACTTCTGCTGGATGCACTGCTCGATGGTTTCCCGGGTGACTTTGGACTGCCGGCCGTTGCCTTCGCCGTTCAGCACGGAAATCTCTATTTTATTCAGCGCCGTCCGGTCTTCACCGTTGGCGTAGTTGGCAATCAGTTCCAGCAGATCGTCGCTGATCTCAATCTGCCAGTCGCCCAGACCGCGGGGATCCCTGATCGCATTCTTCAGAATCTCGACCAGATCCTCTGTCGTCAGCATCTTGAGCACGAAGACCTTGCACCGGGACAGCAGGGCAGAGTTGATCTCAAAGGAAGGATTCTCCGTCGTTGCCCCGATCAGGATGATGGAACCCCGCTCCACATAGGGCAGGAAGGCATCCTGCTGGGCCTTGTTGAAGCGGTGAATCTCATCCACGAACACGATCGTCTTGGTCCCCATGGAGCGGTTTTCCTCCGCCTTGGCCATGACGTCCTTGATCTCCTTGATCCCGCTGGTGACGGCCGAGAAGTTGATGAAACGTGCCTTGGTGGTATTGGCAATGATGCGGGCCAGGGTGGTCTTGCCTACACCCGGCGGTCCCCAGAAGATCATGGACTGCACCTGATCCCGCTCGATCATCCGCTTCAGCAGCATCCCGTCGCCGACGAGGTGCTTCTGCCCGACGAACTGATCCAGGGTCTCCGGACGCATGCGGTCGGCCAGGGGAGTGGTTTCGTTTCGGTTGTCAAACAGCGAATTCTGTTCCATAGTTCACCTTTCCCTCATTATAGCCGTCCGGACAGAAATCTTGACCTGAAGTAAGCTCCAGTACCTAAAATGCAGGTATGAGCGGGGAAAAAGAATATAAGATTTCCGAGATGGCGCAGATGATGCATGTCAGTGTGGACACGCTGCGCTATTACGACCACGAAGGACTGCTGCCGGACCTGAAGCGGGTCAACGGCCAGCGGATCTTCACCGAAGCGGATCTGCCGCATATGCAGATCCTCATGTGCCTGAAGAACACCGGTCTGCCGATCCGGGAAATCCGGCGCTATTTTCAGCTGGCCCGGCAGGGCGATGCCACACTGCAGCAGCGCTATGAACTGCTGCAGGAACATCACCGGCATGTGGAAGCCCAGATGCAGGAACTGCAGGAACACATGCAGCTGCTGGACCGCAAGCTGGCGTTTTACCGGCAGAAAATCTCGGAACAGGAAAAGAAAAACGGCTGAGCGGATCAGCCGTCTGCTGCACTGGCAGGGGTGGAGAGAATCGAACTCCCATGAGCGGTTTTGGAGACCGATGTACTACCATTGTACTACACCCCTTTAAGGAAAATGGTGACGCGTACGAGATTCGGACTCGTGAATGCCGCCGTGAAAGGGCGGTGTGTTAAGCCACTTCACCAACGCGCCACAGTGCTTAAAAATAATAGCACAGAACAAAAATAAATAGCAACAACTACTTTTCGGCAGGGACAGGCAAGTCGGTCCGGCCGCGTTGAGAATGACAGGCCCTCCTATTATAATGAGTGCAGTACAGGGGAGGAACACATGAACAAGAACAGCCGGAAGGGCATGGCACCATGGCTTTTGGCACTCTGCTGTGTGGCCATTGCCGGCATCGCGGCCGGTGTGATCCGGTATTTTTCCCTCAAGGAAAAATATGCCGGACAGGCGGTGGCCTACAGCCGCCAGCAGGTGCAGCTGCTGTCTGAAGACAGCGGAGATTACGATATTGCCAGAAGCTTCTATACCGATGCGGAATGGGAAGCCATCCGCAGCGACACCGCCGTCACCATTACTGAGGATACGACGCAGACCGACGAGGAAACGCCGGTCATTGAATTCCAGCATGTGACCGGCAGTACCTATGACGGCTGGATGATGCTGGTGCATGATCCGGATCTTGTCAAGGTGGCCGTGAATCCGAACATGGACAGCGGTACCGCGGCTCCGGATCTGGCCGAATACATCGAGATGTACGGTGCCATCGGCGGAATCAACGGCGGCGGCTTTGAGGATGCCGGGGGAACCGGCAACGGCGGCCTGGCCTATGGCATCGTCATTCATGAAGGCCAGCTGATCTCCGGCGGTCTGAATGAATACCAGCAGGTCATCGGCATTGACGCCGACGGCCGTCTGCAGTGTGCCGGCATGACCGGTCAGCAGGCACTGGACTGGGGCATTCAGGAAGCGGTGACCTTCGGCCCGACCCTCATCAACAACTATTCGACGGTCTATGAGGAAGGCCAGGGCGATGTGCCGCGGCTGAATCCGCGCACAGCCATCGGCCAGCAGGAAGACGGAACGTTCCTGCTGCTGGTCCTGGACGGCCGCGGACCGGCTTCTTTCGGAGCGCTGTATCAGGACATCGTGGATGTCATGTATCAGTTCGGCGCCCGTACCGCCTCCAACCTGGACGGCGGCAACTCGACGGCGATGATCTTCAACGGCGAATACGTGAACAACACGGTCTCCATGTATGGCAGCCGCAACCTGCCGACCGCCTTTGTGGTCATGAAGGAGGGCAGCTGACATGGCAGAAAAGAAGAAGATCAGCCTGGGCGTCTCACTGGGCATCATCGCTGCCGTGGCAGCCGTCTGTGCCGGGGCCGGATATCTGCATATTCAGAACCTGCGGCAGACCTATGCCGAAGCGGAAGCGGCCATGCCGGAGTCGGCGATCAGCCGCTATCTGCAGCAGATCCAGAGCGGTGATCTGGACGGCATCTATGAAGATTCGATGATCGTCGAACCGCATCTCAACGGCAAGGAAGAATACATCGCGGCCCTGGAGGAAATCTATGCCGGGGTGGATATCGCGGACATCACCTATGTGAAGTCAGAAGAAAGCACCGAGGACAACCTGCTCTATCAGCTGGTCACTGACAACACCCTGCTGGCTACCGTACATCTGATCAAGGATTCCGACGGCCAGTGGCTGGCCTCGACCATCTTCTCCGGGGACAACGACTACACCATCGAAGTCCCGACCGGCCTGACGCTGACCATCAACGGCAATGCGATCGATGATACCTACTGCACCGAGGCCGGTGTCACCGCCTCGAACTTTGAAGGTCTGACGGATCAGAGCGAAGCCCCGATCGTCAACGTCTACCAGATCAACAACCTGCTGGCCGAACCGGAGATCGGTATCGAGGGGCAGAGCGGCTATACCACCCTGAAGGATGTCGTCAGCGGCACCCTCTACGTGGGTAAGAGCAGCACGGATACGGACCTGGCCGATACGATGCTCTATGACATCGAGACGGCGGCGCGTTTCCCGGCACAGGAAGTGAGCCTTGGTGCGGTGGCGGCGGTGATGGTGACCGGCAGTGACTGCTACAGCCGGATTTCCACCTTGCAGAATACACGGTTCACCAGTCACAGCACATCCTATTTTTCCAATGAGAAGGCCTACAACATCATTCAGCAGTCTGACAATACCGCGGTCGGCTATGTCACCTATGACTACTATGCCTCCAACGGCAGCGTGGACCGGACCTGGCATGCCGGGTTCCAGGTCAGCCTGATCGAGAGCGGCGGCACCTGGAAGATTGCGGGCCTGGGCACGGACAGCACCTTAAATGAGAATCAGACCATTCCCGAATACTGATTCCAGGGAGAACAGAAATGATTGATTATGCAGAAGGAAGCGGCCGCCAGTACCATATCGGCGTAGCCAAAGGAGAAGTCGGCAGATATGTGCTCCTGCCCGGCGATCCCAAACGCTGCAAAAAGATTGCGGCCTTCTTTGAAGAACCGCAGCTGATCGCCGACAGCCGGGAGTTTGTCACCTACAGCGGCTATGTGGCAGGAGAGAAAGTCTCCGTCACATCCACCGGCATCGGCGGTCCCAGCGCTTCCATAGCCATGGAAGAGCTGACCGCCTGCGGGGCAGACACCTTCATCCGGGTCGGCACCTGCGGCGGCATGGACATCAATGTCCGCAGCGGCGATCTGGTCATTGCGACGGGGGCGATCCGCATGGAAGGCACCTCCAAGGAATATGCCCCGATCGAGTTCCCGGCCATTGCCGACCTGGACATTGTCAATGCCCTGGTCAAAGCAGCCCAGAACCTCAGGGTCCCGTATCATACGGGTGTGGTGCAGTGCAAGGATGCCTTCTATGGCCAGCACCGGCCGGAGACCCTGCCGAACGGCGAGGAACTGATCCGAAAATGGAAGGCCTGGCTGAAGCTGGGCACCCTGGCTTCCGAAATGGAGTCGGCGGCCCTGTTTACTGTGGCCTCCTACCTGCATGTGCGCTGCGGCACCTGCCTGCTGACCGTGGCCAATCAGGAACGGGCGGCACAGGGACTTCCCAATCCTCAGGTACAGGATACCGAAATGGCCATCCGGACGGCCATCGAAGCCGTCAAGGTGCTGATCGAACAGGACAAGGCCTAGCGCAGATCGTATTCTTTCAGATACACGGCAAACGCGGAAGGAACTGCCAGCGACTGCAGTTCCTTTTCTGTCACCAGCAGACCGCGTTCCCGGGGCAGGGTTCCGGTATCGGCAATCATGACCTCATAGCCGATCATCTGCCACTCAAGATGCGTAAAGACATGTTTCGCATCCGGCAGCCGGCGGATCCGCATCACCTGCCCGCCCAGGGTTTCCACCGCCTTTACGGCTTCCGACTGGCTGAGGTGACCGGACAGATTGACAAACTCATATAACGAAGCCAGCAGACCATGATCCGGTCTTTTCTGCAGGAAGAAACGGCAGCCATCCCGGATGACCAGGACCGTGCGCTGTTCCGTCTTCCGTTTCCGGCCCGCATGTCTGACCGGAATCTGGTCCGTCAGGCCGTTCCGATGGGCCAGGCAGCTCTGCCGCCAGGGGCAGTCAGCACAGCGGGGTGTGCCATGGGGCAGGCAGAGCAGGGCGCCCAGATCCATCAGCCCCTGGTTGAAGGCGGCGGAAAAGCGGGGATCCGTTTCCCGCAGCGCCTCTGCATGTTCCGTCAGGAAGCGCTGCAGGGCTTCTTCCAGGTTCTTCCGGGTATGCGGATCCGCAATATCCTCCCTGCTGGCCTGCAGACGCGACAGGACCCGCAGGACATTGCCGTCCACAGCCGGGACAGCCTGATCAAAGGCAAAGGAAGCGATTGCCCCGGCCGTATAGCTGCCGATGCCCGGCAGCTTTTTCAGCTCCGCCACGGAACGGGGCAGTTCGCCCTGGCAGGAAGTCACCAGGATCCGGGCACATTTCTGCAGGTTTCTCGCCCGGCTGTAATAGCCCAGTCCTTCCCAGAGCCTGAACAGCCGGTCTTCCTCACAGGCCGCCAGGGCAGAAACGTCCGGCAGCTCTTTCAGGAACCGTTCATAATAGGGAACCACGGCTTCGGTGCGGGTCTGCTGGAGCATGATCTCGCTGACCCAGATCCGGTAGGGATCCCGGGTATGACGCCAGGGAAAATCCCGCCGGTGAGTCTGGTACCAGCGGATCAGAGCTTCGGCCTGCGGCAGAGTGAGTGCTTCGTCAGGATTCATGCATTCTATTATAAGACGCCCATACCAGGGATTTCCGGCAGTCTGATAGAATGGTACTGAAATTCTGCGCAGAGGATTGCCGGTTCTGCGGAGAAGGGGGAGTTTATGAAGAGTCTGGAAGAGGTGCTGGAGTCGTATCATCTGGAAATCGATGCCGACGCGGATGAAGCGTCGATTCAGGAACTGCAGGCATTCTGGGACAGCCTGATGGCTGAACATGGCGAGAATGTCTCGGATGCGGACCTGGACTATGCCATCCGGGAGTTCCGTCAGCTGGGCCTGGTGCGTGAGAGCGGTTCAGCCGGCAGGGACAGGCAGAAAAAAGCCGCCCCTGCCGCAAAGCCGGCCGCAGAGAAGAAGCCGGCCGCGCCGAAAGAAGAAACGAAACCGGCCTCGCCGGCTGAGAAACCGAAAGAAGCCGTCAAACCGGACTGGCGGGTCATGATCTCCTATGCCAGCAGGCCGACGGTGAAAGAACCGATTCTGTTTCTGAAAGATCCCGATCACCTGCTGAAGGATGGGATCGTCGGCGACTTCACCAGTCCGGACCACCGCCGCGCTTTTGAATACTATGACGAAGAGCGGAAACTGCAGAGCTTTGCGATCCGCGCCATCGATCAGCGCTTCATCCGTCTGATCGACTGGCTGGGCAGCGGCCATGCCATGCTCCGGCTGCACGGCCAGCCCGTACCGCGCGGCTTTGCGGTGACACATCTGGAGGCGACCGAGCGGCCGGGCAACGAAGCCCTGGCTGCGGTCAATGATTCCTATCTCCAGTTTCTGCTGCAGCGCATCGAGGGCAGTCTGCCGAAAGCCGATACCCCGGAAGAACGGAAAGCCGATGCGGAAAGCCGGCAGACCCTGATCCTTTCCGATATCACCAGCATCATGAACTTCATGACGGCGGCTGCCGATACCCTGCCGGCCAACATCCGTTCCTGGGCCTATCAGAACATTGCCATCACCCAGTCCAATGTGGTCAGCGATGATGAGAAACGACACGCCAAGCGGGCCCTCTCGCTGATGCTGCAGATCCAGTGGCAGAGTACCTTCTTCCCCAGTGTCGATCCGATCGAAGCACGCCGGATCCTTGATGAGGAACTGTACGGCATGGACCGGGTCAAGCAGCGCATCGTGGAAACCATCGTGCAGATCAACCGCACCCACACCCTGCCGGCCTATGGCCTGCTGCTGGTCGGCCCGGCAGGCACCGGCAAGTCGCAGATCGCCTATGCCGTGGCGCGGATTCTGAAACTGCCCTGGGCCTCCCTGAGCATGAGCACCATCCAGGATGCCGAGGCGCTGACCGGTTCGCCGCGCATCTATCAGAATGCCAAGCCGGGCCGGATCATGGAGGCCTTCATCCAGGCCGGATCCAGCAACCTGGTCTTCATCATCAATGAACTGGACAAGGCCAATTCGCACAGCCATGGCAGCAATCCTGCGGATACCCTGCTGACCCTGCTGGACGGCCTGGGCTTTACCGATAACTACATCGAGTGCAGCATACCGACGCAGGGCATCTATCCCATTGCCACGGCCAACGATCTCAGTCAGATCGATGATCCGCTGCTCAGCCGCTTCGCCATCATCAATATTCCGGACTATACCCCGGAAGAGCGCAAGATCATTCTCAGGGATTATGTCATGCCCAAGATCCTGCGCCGCCTGGGCATGCAGGCAGGGGAGTGCCGGCTGACCGACAGCGGCATCCAGGCCGTGATTGACATCTGCGCCGACCAGCCGGGCATCCGGGCCATTGAACAGGCCGCGGAGCATATCGCCGCCCATGCCCTGTACCGGATCGAAACCGAGAAGATTCCGGCCGTGACCTTTGACCGCCGGGCGGTGAACCGGCTGCTAAAAGGCTGAAAGCAGGCCTTACTGAACCTGTCTTCCTTTCGGGAAGGGCAGGTTTTTCTTCTGAACAGCAGAAGAATTGGACGCCACCATTCAGGTAGGATATGCTGTTGCCATGCAAGGAGGCTTTGAGATGCAGTACGATTTTGATTCGACTCTCGACCATCGGCACAACTTCTCCTACCGCTGGGACATGCCCGGGATGCCGGACGATGTCATCGGGATGGGAACCGCCGACCTGGACTACACCTGTGCCCCGGCAATCCGGGAAGCGCTGGTGCCGATCGCAGAAGAAAACTGCTACAACTATCGTCAGCGCCCTGCTTCCTACTACCAGGCCGTCGTGGATTTCTACCGCCGCCGGTACGGCATGGAGATTCAGCCGGAGTGGCTGAGCAATGTGCCCAGCACCATCGGGGCGGTGCGGATTGCCCTGGAGATCCTGACCAGACCCGGTGATGCGGTCATCGTGCAGACACCGGTCTTCCAGCCCCTGGCTTCCGCGGCCGACGGGGCGGGTCTGCGGCTCATTGAGAATCCGCTGAAGATCGTCGATCACCGCTATGAACTGGACTTCGCAGATTTTGAAGCCAAGATCGAGCAGTATCAGCCCAAGGCCTGTCTGCTGGTGAATCCCCACAATCCGACCGGCAGAGTCTTTGAAAAAGACGAACTCAGCCGGCTGATCGACATCTGTGCAGCCCATGGGGTGGCCATGATCTCGGATGAAGTCCACGGTCAGATCGTCTATGACGGCCGTACCTTCACCCCGATCCTGGGCGTCAGCGAGAAGGCCAGGGAAATCTCGATTCAGGTCATGAGTCTGTCCAAGGGATACAACATCATGTCTCTGCCGCATGCCATCATCACCATTGCCAATCCGAAGCTGCAGGAAGCCTACATGAGGCAGATCCGTTCCTTCTCCTTCGGCTATGCCGTCAACAGCTTTGCCCTGGCGGCGGTGACGACGATCCTGGAAGGAAAATGCGATGCCTGGATGGAACAGCTTTCTGCCTATCTGGAACGCAACCTGAATGAGATCTGTGCGGATTTTGAGGCCCATCATCTGCCCCTGGAAGTCTACCGCCCGGAAGCCAGCTTCCTGCTCTGGGTGGACTGCCGTAAGGCAGGCTTTGACAGTTCAGACCTGCATCAGGTGTTCCTGGACAGGGCCCACATCGATCTGGATGACGGGGCCCAGAACTTCGGTCCTGCCGGGGCCGGCTTCATCCGCCTGAACTATGCGGTGACCAATGCGGTACTGAAAGAGGCACTGGCCCGCATCAATCAGATGTTTGAATAAAGCACATCACTGAAAAAGAGGGGAAATATGTCTGAAAACAAGAGCATCAGGGAAATGACGGCTCAGCGCGCTCTGCTCGGCTTCCTGGCGCCGATCCTGACGCTGGTCATTCTCATTGCCTTCGGTACGGATGTCACCATCGCGGCGCTGTTTGCCCTGTTTGTCATGATTCTCTACTGCATGTTCATGGGCTATCCCTGGCCGGAAATTGATGAGGGAATGGCCAGCGGCGTCAAGGATATCGCGACGGCTTCCATGATCATGCTGCTGGTCGGGTGCATGGTGGCGGTCTGGATGGCCGCCGGAACGATTCCGACCATGCTGTACTACGGTCTGAAGATCATCAGCCCCACGCTGTTCCTGCCGATCTGCTTTGTGCTGCCGGCCTTCATGGCGGTCTGCACGGGCACCAGCTGGGGTTCCATCAGCACCATCGGGGTCGTGCTCTGCGGCATGGCACCCAGCCTGGGCATTCCGGTCGGCATGGCCGCGGGTGCGGTAATCTCCGGTGCCTTCTTCGGGGACAAGATGAGCCCGCTGTCAGATACGACCCTGCTGGCTTCGTCTTCCACCGATGTGCCGCTGTTTGATCATATCCGCTCCATGTGGTATACGACAGTGCCGGCTTCGATCATCTGCCTGGTCATCTATGCCATTCTCGGGGTCCGGGCTTCCGGTTCCATCGATACCACGGCCGTGCAGGAGCTCTCCACCGCCCTGACGGACAATTTTCTGATCAACATCTTCATGATCCTGCCGATCATCCTGGTTCTGGTCATGTCGGTGAAGAAGGTACCGGCTTTCCTGTCCTTCGGGGTGGGCATCGGTACGGGCATTCTCTTCGCCATGCTCTTCCAGCACCGGGGTTTTCTGGAAATGCTGGGCTACATGCTCAACGGCTTCAGCCTGGAATCGGATACCCCGGCCCTGAATACCCTGGTCTCGCGGGGCGGCTTCACCAGCATGCTGTCGCTGGTCGGCATTCTGATCATCCTCGGCATGCTCAGCGGTCTGTTCACCAAGACCAAAGTCCTGACGGTTCTGGTCTCCCATCTGTCCAAGAAGCTGAATACCCCGGGTACACTGCTGCTCGGGGTCTGGATCTCCTGCCTGCTGATCTGCCTGATCGGCGGTCAGTATCCTGCCATTGCCATTCCGGCTGTTGCCTTCAAGGATGCCTGTGATGAGATGGATATCCACCGCTGCGTCCTGTCGCGGACGCTCGAGGATGTCGGCACCATGGTGGCGGCAATCATTCCCTGGAGTGCCTGGGTCATCGGTTATGGCACGGTGCTGGGCGGGATCTCGGTCTGGGACTTCATTCCCTATACCTATCTCTGCTTCCTCTGCCCGATTCTGGCTCTGATCCACAACTTTGTGGGCATCGGTCTGTTCCATAAGGACGACGAAGTCCGCTACAGGCCGTTCTGGATCCGCGGCCGCAGCAATTGAGTATTATCAGATTCATCAGGGACCGGTTAAGCCGGTCCTTTTTTCAGCCATGCCTGCATATGCTGACAGACAAAAGCAGACTCTGTCCTGTCAGAGTCTGCATTCGAATGGGAAGAATTTCAGGGATTACTGAAGTTCCCAGCTCTTGGTCACATGAACCTTGCCGCTCTTCTGGCGGTACCAGCACCAGGCAAAGATCACAATCATGGCAATCAGCGAACCGATGATCATGCCGGCACTGGCGGTCTTCAGGGATCTCCAGATCAGGAAGATCTGAATGGCCAGGGCGACGATGCACCAGAAATGGAAAGCGCTTTTCGAATACTTCCAGGCCCGGTTCTCCCAGGCACCTTCCATGGTCTCCGGATAGCGCCAGATTCCGATGATCAGCAGGATGGAAGTCAGTGAGCTGACAAAGGTTGTATTGGAGAGAATGGTCCGGATGTTCAGGCCGAAGATCATCGGTATGATGCCGATGATATAGATGATGAGCATGTACTTCCAGGCAATACCGTATTTGTTTTTGGCAGCCAGTTTCTCCGGCAGCCAGCCATCCTGGGTGACAACCAGCAGCGGTCTTTCAAAGATGCCGAAGGAAGAATTCATTGTTGTCGCCAGAGCCATGACCGGACCGGCGAAGACGAAGATTGTGGTCATCAGCGGGCTGAACAGAACCGAGGCGACAGAAACCAGCGTCTGGTTGGCGGTCTCTTCGACCGGCAGCACATTGCTCATGGCAAAGCCGACGGAGCAGTAGATGACAACCAGGATAAGCGGCACGATGCACAGAGCCTTGGGCAGATCCTTCTTCGGGCTTCTGCACTGACCGCTGAAAGCGGTGATCAGCGTGTAGCCTCTGGTACTGGCCATCAGGACCATGACAGCCTGATAGAAGCCGTCAGCACCGTTCAGGAAGTAGCCGGGCTGCGTGATCTGCAGGGAATCCGGTCTGGCATTGGCAATGCCGAAGAAGCCCAGCATGAGCAGGCCGGCAATCAGAATGACAGACAGCCAGTTTTCAATCCTGGCCATGAAGCCGGTGCCGAACAGATTGATGACCATGAACAGGGTCAGACCGATGTAGGCAAACACCTTGGCAGGGATGGCCGGGAAGACGATGTTCATGTACATGCCGAAGGCCAGAGCAAAGTTGGAGAAGACCAGTACGCTCAGGGTATTGGCGATCCCGTAGAAACCGCCCCAGAGATCCCCTAGGGTTGTGGACATGAACGAATAGTTGCCGCCGTTGATACGGGCAGCCGTCGTCATCAGAATCAGCGGCAGATTGGACAGGAAGCCGAGGACGATGGCAACAAAATAGGCAATCCAGGTAGCGCGTCCCGTATAGCCCACGGCAATACCGACGTAGGAGACAATCCCGGCACCGATCACCGATCCGGTTCCCATGAAGACCAGGGTTTTCAGATCGAGTCCGCCGGTGTTTTCTTTGACCGCTGTACTCATACGTGTTTCCCTCCTCCGTACTTCAGGCAATGGTTTCAATGACTGCCGAGTTCAGCGCATCCTCTGTCAGTTCATTGCCGATGCCAGGCTCTTCCGGAATCGAGAAGTAGCCATCGACAGGCTGGTAGTCATGCACGCAGAGGGCACGGACTTCCGGCAGGGTATTGACGGTGTGATGTTCGTGAATGATGAAGTTCGGGATCGCGGCTTCCAGATGCAGGGAAACCGCAACGGAAATCGGCGTATTGCAGGTATGCGTCTGGATCGTGACACCGAAAGCTTCTGCCATATCGGCGATTTTGCGGCATTCCGTAACGCCGCCGCAGTTGCCGATATCCGGCTGCAGGACGGAGACGCTCTGGTTCAGCAGCAGCGGCAGGTAGCCCCATCTGGTATAGGTACGTTCCCCGGTAGCCAGCGGGATATTCGTGCGCCGGGCTACTTTCTCATGCTCCAGCGGGCTCATCGGCGAGCAGGGTTCTTCGAGGAACATGATGTCGTATTTCTCGGCCGCATTGGCAAACTGGATGACTGTCTCGGCCGAGGTAGACGCATGGTTTTCCATGATGATGTCGACATCCGGTCCGACCGTTTCCCTGGCCGCTTCAACCCGGGCCAGGAAGGTATCCATCAGCTGATGGGGGATGTAGTTCTTCATCTCCTGCGGATCCACCCGGCTGCCATCCAGCGCCTTTCCCAGGAAGTCGATCTTGACGGCGGTATAGCCCTCATCAACGGCCTTTCTGCAGGCATCTCTGAGGAACTGCAGATCACCCGGTGCTGTCATGAATTCCCGATAGCCCCAGCCATTCTGCAGCTGACTGGCATAGGCCCGGAGCCGGTCCCGGTGCTTGCCGCCAAGCAGGACATACAGGGGAACCTGGAAATACTTGGCCTTCAGGTCCCAGAGGGCGGTATCAATGGCACTGATGGCGGACATGATCACGCCGCCGTTTCCCTGGGCCCAGAATCCTCTGGCCAGTTTGGAATAGATCACATCAATGGCCAGCGGATCCATGCCGATGATCATTCTGCTCATGGATTTCAGCACTTCATAGGATCCCAGGGTGTAATCCATGATGGAAACGCCGGCTTCCCCATAGCCATAGAGACCATTATCCGCGTGAATGCGGCAGAGGACGGGAGTCTGGGCGCTGAAGTCAAAACGCTTCAGCCGGATGACATCTACTGCTGTGATTTTCATGTTCTGCTCCTCTGCAGACGGTGTCTGCTATCTTCTCCATTGCCCGGCTGCACGCGCAGACAGATCCGGGCAATGATGCGAACACAGGATGGGAATTCCATCAATACAGATCTGTAATGCTGTAATACAGATTTTCTGATTCAAAAATAGAACAGACAGAGGAATTCTGTCAATGGGCCTGATACGATTTCCGCAAAAAATCACTTCCGGTTTTCCGGAAGTGACAGATCTTTATTTCTTAAGAGTCTTTCTGGTAAAGTTTTTCGGCTTCCTTGATCTGCATGTCGAAGATTTCCGAACACCTGTTCAGATCTCTGGTCTTCAGTACATCGATGCTGGCCTGGTGAAGCATGCGGACATTTTCGATGGAACGCTTTCCCTGTTTCAGCATGCCCTGTTCGGTATTCCATTTGGATTCTTCGATGATCAGGCTGGCTATGGCCTGATAGATCATGATCAGCAGATCATTTTCGGTCATCTGAACGATGGAAGTATGAAATTCCATGTCTTTCTTCAGATAGGCTTCCATATCGCCGTTCTCCAGATCCTGAATCATCTCATCGAGAATGTCCTGCAGGTGCTGGATCTTCTTCGCCGGCTGCTTTTTCTGAATGTCGAGACGCAGGCAGGACATTTCCATGATGGATTTCACCTGGTTGATCTGCCGGTGGTCATGTGAGAACGCATTGATCTGGTAAAGCTGCTGGAACACCGTATCCATATTGACATGGCTGACGACCGTTCCGGAACCGACCCGGGTCTTGACCATGCCAAGGGTCTGCAGCATCTGGATGGCACCCCGGACGGAGACCCGGCTGACCCCGAGTTCCCTGGCCAGGTCATTTTCAGAGGGCAGGCGGTAGCCGTATGGCCACTCCCCGGAAACGATCTTTTCCGAGAGCTGTGTGAAGACCTGATCCGTAAGACTTTGTCTGCTGACCTTGTTCATCGTGTTTCTCCCTGTCCGGCAGACCTTTCCAGGCAGAAAGACAGCCGCCGGTTTCTCTTATTTATTTTATGATCATAGCATATGGAAATCAGGCCCTGGCAGGATTTTCCGGCCGGCAAAGAAAAACACCGCAGGGTTCTGCGGTGCTGATTTCCTGGAGCAGCTGACGGGAATCGGACCCGCATATCAACCTTGGGAAGGTCGCATTCTACCACTGAATTACAGCTGCGTGTGCATCTATTCTAGCACGGGTCAAAAGGTTGCCGCAATCCTGGAAAATGTCTGGACATGAAGTGCGCATCATGCCTTACAATGAAGGCGTGTCGGAAGGAACCATCCAGATCATCGCAGAAAAGCTGAGAGAGACCGCATCCCGGGAGGGCAGCTGCATGGCGGCGATTGACGGCCGCTGTGCCTCGGGCAAGACGACGCTGGCCGGACAGCTGGGGCAGATGCTGCACTGTCCGGTGTTTCATCTGGATGATTACTTCCTGCAGCCGTATCAGCGCACCGCCGGACGCTATGGCACCCCGGGCGAGAATGTCGACTGGGAGCGGTTTGAGCAGGAAGTCCTGCGGCCCTGGTCCGTTCACCAGGACGCGCAGGTCCGCCGCTTTGACTGCGAAACCATGTGTCTGGAGGATGCTGTACAGCGGGTTCCCTGGCAGCGGATCATGATTGCGGAAGGCTCCTACAGCCTCAACACGCATCTGCGGGACTACTACAACTGCCGGATCTTCCTGACCGTGGATCCGGAAGAACAGCTGCGCCGGCTCAGGCAGCGCAATCCTGCCAAACTGGAAAAGTTCCGCACGCTCTGGATCCCGCTGGAAGAGCAGTACTTCACCGCCTGCCATGTGCAGGAACGATGCGACATCGTGCTGGACACAACACACTCTCAGAAACGGAGGTAATATGGAAAAGTTTACGGAAAACGTACAGAAATTCGGCTTCGGACTGATGCGTCTGCCCCGTCTTGCGGACGGGACCATTGATGTGGATCAGACGGCGGAAATGGCAGACCGCTTTCTGGCCGCCGGCATGAACTATTTCGACACGGCCTACGTTTATGAAGGCAGTGAAGAAGCCATCCGCAAGGCTCTGGTCGAGCGGGTGCCGCGGGATAAGTTCTACCTGACATCCAAACTGAATGTCACCACCAATGATGCCAAGGATGCGGCCAGTGCCCGGCAGGAGTTCTACACCAGCCTGGAACGCACCGGCGCGAAGTATCTGGATTTCTATCTCCTGCATGCCATGAACAAGGAGAACTACAGCAAGTTCACCGAATGGGACATCTTCTCCTTCGTGAAAGAACTGAAGGAGAAGGGGCTGATCCGTCATTATGGCTTCTCCTTCCATGATGACCCGGAGACCCTGGACCGGATTCTGACCGAACATCCGGATCTGGAGTTTGTGCAGCTGCAGATCAACTACATCGACTGGGAGTCGCCTTCGGTACAGTCCAGAGCCTGTCATGAAGTTGCCGTGAAGCACGACAAGCCCATTGTCATCATGGAACCGATCAAGGGCGGCATGCTGGCCAGCCCGCCGCAGCAGGTCGTGGACCTGATGAAGCAGGCTGATCCGGATGCTTCGCCGGCTTCCTGGGCCCTGCGGTTTGCGGCCAGCCTGAAAAATGTCATGGTCGTGCTGTCCGGCATGTCTTCTCTGGAACAGATGGAAGAGAACCTGAAGACCATGAAGGACTTCCAGCCGCTGAGCGAGGCGGAACAGCAGGTCATTGTCAAGGCGCGGGAAACGATCAATGCCATCCCGCAGATCCCCTGCACCGGCTGCCGCTACTGCGTCAAGGACTGCCCGAAACACATCAGCATTCCGCGCGTCTTTGAGGCCATGAACAAGATTCTGGTCTACAACAACCGCGAACAGGCCGAGCGGACCTTCGGCTTTGCGGTGGAAGACGGCGGCAAACCTTCGGAGTGCATCCACTGCGGCAGCTGTGAGCGCAACTGCCCGCAGCACATTCAGATCCGCAGCTGGCTGGAAAAGGCCGCTGCCGAATTCGAAAAGTAATCTGCCTGTGATCCTGACCCGGCTTCTGCCGGGTCTTTTCTATCCTTTGTCTCTGCCTGAACGTTCTGTACCTGATAGAATGGGAATACCGAAAGGAAGGCAGCGAGCATGGAAACTTCGAATTTTTTTTGCGCTGATCTCCCGGCTGAAATACATTGACCGCTGGGCCCTGATGCGCTCTTCCCGCAAGGAGAACCTCAGTGAACATTCGCTGGAGACGGCGGTGATTGCACATGCCCTGTGCACGATTGCCAATGTCCGCTATGGAGAACATCTGGATGCCGACCGGGCGGCGGCCATGGGCCTGTTTCACGATGCCGGAGAGATCATCACCGGCGATATGCCCACCCCGGTGAAGTACCGGGACAGCGGCATGCGGGATTCCTACCACCGGGTTGAGGACGAGGCCCGGAAACAGCTGCTGGAACAGCTGCCGGAAGATCTGCGGCCCAGCTATGCCGCCCTGCTGGATGAAGACAGTGATCCGCAGCTGTACCGCTATGTCAAGGCGGCAGACAAGGTGTCCGCCTACATCAAGTGTCTGGAAGAGGAGAATGCCGGCAGTCAGGATTTCCGCAATGCCCAGAAGAGCACCCTGGAGACGCTGCAGAAGATGGCAGAAACCATGCCGGCCCTGCAGGATTTTCTGCAGGAGTTCCTGCCGGCCTACGGGCATACCCTCGATGAGCTGCTGCAGGACGGACAATAAACCGATCCGGATCAGAAGTAAAAGAGGCAGGGCCGTGCGGGCCCTGCCTCCTTGAGAAACGCTGTTTCAGTTCTGCACTTCTTCTTTGTGACCCAGAATCTTGTTGACGATGATGCCCAGGATCAGCGAGCAGGCAACGCTGGTGATCGTCACCTTGCCGAAGGTCAGGGACAGACCGCCGATGCCGGCAATCAGGATGGCCGAGACCACGAACAGGTTGCGGTTGTCATCCAGGTTGACCTTCTGGACCATCTTCAGGCCGCTGACGGCGATGAATCCGTACAGGGCCATGCACACGCCGCCCATGACACAGTCCGGAATCGAACTGATGAAGGCAATCAGCGGGGAGAAGAAGGAGATGATGATGCACTCGATGGCCGCCGTGAAGATGGTGGAGACCGAGGCATTGCCGGTGATGGCGACGCACGCAATGGATTCGCCATACGTGGTGTTCGGGCAGCCGCCGAAGAAGGCACCGATGATCGAGCCGACGCCGTCACCCAGCAGGGTGTTGCTTAAGCCCGGATCCGTCAGCAGGTCGCGTTCAATGATCGAAGAGATGTTCTTGTGGTCGGCGATATGCTCGGCAAAGACCACGAAGGCCACCGGGACATAGGCCACTGCCACCGTACCCAGATACGCCGCATCCACATCACCTAGACCCTTCGCCGCCTCCAGGAAGGTGAAGTCCGGGACTGAGATGAAGGTGCTCAGCGTGACGCCGTTGGCCCAGAGTTCCGTGATCGGGCTGAAGTCGACAATCTGCAGGGCGGTATTGCCGGTCGCAAAGCCGATGGCGGTGAAGATGGCGGCGACGGCATAGCCGGCCAGGATGCCCAGAATGAAGGGGACCAGGCGGGTCATGCCCTTGCCGTAGGTGCTGCAGATCATGACCGTGATCAGTGCGATCAGGCCGCAGAGAATGGCGATCTGGGTCCGCTCCCCTGTGACGCTGGAGGTCTGCAGGTTGGTGGCTGCACTGCCTGCCAGGGAAAGACCGATGATGGAAACAGTCGGTCCGATGACGACCGGCGGCATCAGCCGGTCAATCCAGCTGACCCCGAAGCGGCGGATGACAGCGGAGATCACCACATAGACCAGACCGGCGCACAGGGCACCGAAGATCAGACCTACATAGCCGCCATAGACGGTGACGGCACCGGCAAAGGCTGCGCTCATCGAGCCGATGAAGGCAAAAGAAGAGCCCAGGAACACCGGGCTCTTTTTCTTGGTGAAGAAGATATAGGTAAGTGTACCCATCCCGGCGCCGAAAATCGCCGCTGCGGTACTCATTCCGTTGCCGATAATCAGCGGAACAGCGATCGTAGCGGCCATGATTGCCAATACCTGCTGGAAAGCGAAGACAATCCGTTTTGAGAGAACCGGTCTGTCTTCTACATCGTAAGTCAGCTTCATTCAGTTTCCTCCCTTTTGATTCACGATTGTAACCAATCCTGAATCGGTTGTAAACAGATTTTTTAAGAAGTTTTTCAGTGGGAAAAATATGGCAGAATAAGGCTGTATGAACCACAGCGGGGAACGTTATCTTGCCTTCCCGGCCTGGTGCCGGGCGCACTATGGAAGGCGTCTGTACCGCGTCAGTCTGGATGCCGGCATGACCTGTCCCAACCGCGACGGCACCCTGGGGACCAGGGGCTGTATCTTCTGCGATGCCGGGGGCAGCGGGGACTTTGCCATTGCCTACCACGGTCAGCCGATCGGGGAGCAGGATCTGATCGGCCATGTGCCGGCAGACATCCGGGGCAATGCCATTGCCTACTTCCAGGCCTACACCAATACGTATGCACCGGTGCCGGTGCTGCGCAGGCTCTATGAGTGTGCCCTGCAGGATGATTTCTTTGCCGGTATTTCCATCGCGACCCGGCCCGACTGCCTGCCGCAGCCGGTTCTGGATCTGCTGCAGGAACTCAAAACCGCCTGGCCGCAGAAATTCATCTGGGTGGAACTGGGCCTGCAGAGCGTCAAGGAAGAGAGTGCCCGCTGGATGCGCCGGGGCTATGAACTGCCGGTCTACAGCCAGGCCGTCCAGGCTCTGCATGCCCGGGAGATTCCGGTGATCGTGCATGTGATCTTCGGCCTGCCGGGTGAAAGCCGGGAAGACATGCTGGCAGACATCCGCTTTCTGAACCGGGATCCCGTGTCCGGCATCAAGATCCAGCTGCTGCAGATCCTGGATCATACGGATCTGGCAGAGCTCTGGCGGCAGGGCAGCATTCCGGTCTTGACACAGGAAGAATATGTGGATATCGTCAGCGAGGCCCTGGGCTGGCTGCGCAGCGATATCGCGGTGCACCGGCTGACCGGCGACGGCCCGGCAGAGCTTCTGCTGGCGCCGCTCTGGAGCCGGAACAAGCATGCGGTGCTGAATGCCATCCGGCATGCACTGAAGGAAAAGAACATCCGGCAGGGCTGCTACCTGAAAGGAGAAACCCATGAGCAATCTTCTTGATTACGTGAAGTGGCGCGGCGATCTCAGCCTGGACGAGCGGCCGCTTGATATTCTCGACCAGCTGGTGCTGTGTGAGCTGAGCTACCTGGATCTGGACCCGGTGGAAGAAAGCATCGGAGTCAGCGGCAGAACCCTGCAGGCATGTTATGAAGAGATCAGAAAACAGAACCGCTATGACCTGCTGACCACCGATGGCGGCCATCAGGATTTTGTCGAGGCCTGCGCTGCAAGCAGGCGCTTCGGCACGCTGGTGCTGGACCATTATGTCCATGAAACCGATCCGGAACTGAACATCCAGTTTGCGGCACTGTGCTTCCGGCTGGGCGTGGATCTGGACTACATCGCCTACCGGGGCACGGACAGGACGATTGTCGGCTGGAAGGAAGATTTCATGATGAGCTTCACCACCGTCCCCTCGCAGACCAAAGCCGTACAGTATCTGCAGGAAACCATGCAGGCAGGCCGAAAGGCCTGGGTAGGCGGTCACTCCAAGGGCGGCAATCTGGCGGTCTATGCCTGTGCCCTGAACCCGGATCTGCAGGAGCGGATCGCCGGCATCGGCTTCTTTGACGGCCCGGGCTTCTGCACGGATCTGATGGACCTGTCGCTGCTGGAGCCGATCCGGGAGCGGATCATCAGGATCGTGCCGGCCTATGACATCATCGGACAGATCTTTGCCTTTGACGTACCGGATACCCGGATCGTGCGCTCGGATGCCCGCGGCATTCTCCAGCATGATCTGATGAGCTGGCAGCTGGACGGGCCGCAGCTGGTGCTGGAAAAAGATTATGCGGAAAGCGGCCGCGTGGCCAGTGGCATCCTTTCACAGTGGGTGGCCCGGCTGTCGCCGGAAGACCGCACGGCCTTTGTGAATGAGTACTTCGATGCCTTTGCGGCTAACGGGGCGGTCAGCTTTGACGAGATCCGGGGCAGGGATTACGGCCGGCTGCTCAGCGAAATGCTGTCGGTCAGTCCGGAAGCCCGGGACAGTGCACTGCTGCTGCCGAAGACCGCCGTTGAGGAACTGTTCCGTCAGGCCGGAGATCTTTTTTCCGCCGTCCGGACCCTGCCGCAGGCCCAGGTCCGGGAGCTGTTTGAGCGCTATCGGAACCGCACCGAAAAGGAGTGAAAGAGGTTTCATTCGGGCAGGCAAACCCTTATAATGGAAAACAGCGTAAACGAGTGGGGAGAGCTTTATGAATACGTATACTTTCATCTGCGAGATCATCGGGACCATCGCTTTCAGCGTGTCCGGTGCTCTGAAGGGACTCCAGCATGAGGATGACATCTTCGGCTGTACCCTGCTGGGCATTGTCACAGCCTGCTGCGGAGGCATGATCCGGGATGTGACGATCGGCCGGATTCCGCCGGGATCCTTCGTGGATCCTTCCTACATCACCGTTGCGGCTGCCACCACGATCGTGGTCTTCCTCATTGCCAAGAAACGGGAGAAGGACGGCAAGGTCATGAGCCAGACTTCCTACGCCGACATCCTGTTTGTCATGGATTCCATCGGGCTGGGCATCTTCGCCTCGATCGGCGTGTATGTGGCCTATCAGATCTACGGCGCCGACAACGGTCTCCTGCTGACCTTCTGCGGCCTGATCACAGGCGTCGGCGGCGGGATGATCCGCGATGTGCTGGTCAATGTCCAGCCGGATGTGCTGGTCAAGGATGTCTATGCCGTAGCCGCCCTGATCGGCGCCTATATCGGCGTCTGGCTGTACCGTCTGAATCAGCCCGTCCTGGCCATGTGGCTGCCGGTGGTGTGTGTCTTCCTGATCCGGCTCTACGTCTACCGGCACCATGTGAACCTGCCCAAGGTCACCCATTTCCCCAATCAGTAATCCCATACAGAAAAAACACGCCAGCTCAGCCGGACTGGCGTGTCTTTTTTCAGAGCAGGATGACTCAGGAGACGCTGGTGAGCTTGCCGGTCATGTGCTCGATCTGCAGCTCCAGCACCCGGACCAGCTCTTTCTTGGTCTTCAGATCTTCCTCGACCAGATCGGCCGGGTTATGCTTCAGACCCGGCAGGCGCAGTTTTGCCAGGGCCTCGTTCTGATCTTCGATCTCCCGGCTCCGTCCGAAGAGAATGACGCTTCTGACATTCCAGCCCCATTTATCCGCTCTCAGATACCCCTGATCCATGATGGTCATGCACACCCTGTCATCCTGACGCAGGCTGTCCAGCTTGTGGCCTTCCCGGGCACAGGGATAATGGACCCTGCCATCCAGGTACAGGAAACGCATCAGCCCCCGCAGGGATAGCCGTCCTCCCCGTGCAGAGACAGCACGCAGCGCTGCTCCTGCTGCAGAATGGCAACGCATTCTGCCTCCGAGGGCTGCTGTCCGCAACGACGCATTTTCCGGAACATAACCCTGCAAACTCCCTTCCGGGTTCCTCACAGCAGAGCCCGGCCTGCCAGGATCCGGGAGTCCCATAATTGCCCATAATGTTTTGATGCTTTGACGACAGTCGGCCGATAGAATACTCCTGTACCCGGCGGTAAGCCAGGGACAGCCGAAAGGCGATAACCACTCTCCTCGAACTTGCGGGAAAGCCCTTTACAAAAGGGTTTTTTCGTATGCACAGTGGTTGCCAATCCATTGATTCCGGGTACAATGTGTTTCGGATGAGAACGGAGGACTTTTTTCCCAGGATTCAGAAGGACGGGAAGGTCTGCTACGGGGGCTGCCAGGAGTGGTATGAACAGCAGTGGGCCCGCTGGGCAGGCTGTGCCTCTGTGGCCGGGGCCAATGAAGCGGCCTTCTATGATGCCCGCTTCGGCGGTCTGAAGCCCGAGTTTTCCTATGCACAGTTCCTGGCCCGCATGAAGGAGATGTACCACTACATGGCACCCGGCGTGCATGGCTTTCCCAATCCCTACCGCTTCGTGGAGCGTTTCGAGCAGTACGAAGCGGATCACGGGCATGTCTGCCAGGGAAAGGTCTACAGCGACTGGTCAGACTGGCGGCAGGCCTATGCCTTTGTCTGCCAGACCCTGCAGGGTCTGAATCTGCCGGTGATGCTGGTGCTGCGGCATACCGCCCCGGCCATTCAGGAGGACACCTGGCACTGGATGAGCCTTCCGGCCGTCCAGGAAGAGGAGAGGACGTTTTCCGTCTCCAGCTATGCCGAAAAAGAGACTTATCAGGCAGAGGAAATCTTTGCCCCGCTGAAGGGCAATCAGGTCTATCTGCTTTCGTTTGCGTTCACGGAGTGAAGAGAGGAACTTCATGCGGGTAGGATTAGATATCGGTTCTACGACGATCAAATGCGTGGTACTGGGCGACCAGGACCAGCTGCTGTATGCGGATTACCAGCGGCATTATTCTCACATCATCGAAAAGGGTGAGGAGATGCTCCGCAAGGTCAATGACGACTTCATCCATGGTCAGAAGGTGATCATGGCTATTTCCGGTTCGGCCGGCATGGGTCTGGCGGAGTACGCCGGGGTGCCGTTTGTCCAGGAGGTCTTTGCGACCAGGGTGGCGGCGCAGAAACTGGCTCCGGGCACCGACTGCATCATCGAGCTGGGCGGCGAGGATGCCAAGATCCTGTTTCTGACCAATGGCGTTGAAGTCCGCATGAACGGGTCCTGTGCCGGCGGCACGGGGGCCTTCATCGACCAGATGGCTACCCTGCTGAAGCTGCAGCCGGATGAAATGGACCGCCTGGCACTGGAAGCGGATCGGACCTATACGATTGCCTCCCGCTGCGGCGTGTTTGCCAAGAGCGATGTCCAGCCCCTGATCAACCAGGGCGCCAAGACCGGCAATATCGCCGCCTCCATCTATCAGGCCGTGGTCAACCAGACCATCGCCGGCCTGGCGCAGGGACGGCCGATTCAGGGCAATGTCCTGTATCTGGGCGGACCGCTGACCTTCTCGAAATGCCTGCGCAGCAGCTTTGACAAGACCCTGGGAGTCAAGGGCGTCTGTCCGGAGAACTCCTTATACTATGTCGCCATGGGGGCGGCGCTCTACGCCGACCAGGAATGCGATGTGCTGGAAGCGGCGGAAAAGCTGAAGACCTATTCCGAACATGCCACCTATGTGGGCATGGCGCCGCTGTTTCAGAACCGCGAAGAGTACTGGGAATTTCATAACCGCCATGCCAAAGCTACGGTGCCGCGGGTGAAGTTTGACGAACACTGCGGGCCGGTGCAGATCGGCATCGACTCGGGTTCGACGACCATCAAGATGGCGGTCATCAACGGCAAAGGCGAACTGCTGTATACCTGGTATTCTCCCAACGACGGCAACCCGATTCCCCTGGTCCGGGAACAGTTCCGCAAGCTCTACGCCGAACATCCGGGTCTGCAGATCGCCGGCGTGACCACGACCGGCTATGGCGAAGACCTGATGAAGCAGGCCTTCCACTGTGACCTGGGTCTGGTGGAAACCGTTGCTCATTTCACCGCTGCCCGGCATTTCCTGCCGGACGTGGATTTCATCATCGATATCGGCGGCCAGGACATGAAGTGCTTCAAGATCGAAGACGGGGCCATCTCCAACATCTTCCTGAATGAAGCCTGCTCCAGCGGCTGCGGCAGTTTCCTGCAGACCTTTGCCCAGGCCCTGGGCTACAGCGTCGAGGACTTTGCCCAGCTCGGCCTGTTTGCCGACCGGCCGGTGAATCTGGGATCCCGGTGCACGGTGTTCATGAACTCCAGTGTCAAGCAGGCGCAGAAAGATGGCGCCTCGATCGAGAACATCTCCGCCGGTCTGTCCATCTCGGTGGTCAAGAATGCCCTGTACAAGGTCATCCGCTGCGCGTCGCCGGACGAACTGGGCAAGCATATCGTCGTGCAGGGCGGCACCTTCTACAACGAAGCCGTGCTGCGCGCCTTTGAGCAGGAAATGCAGGTCGAAGTGATCCGGCCGGATATCGCCGGCCTGATGGGTGCCTACGGGGCGGCCCTGCACGGGCTCAAAAAGCTGGGCATGGACCATGTCAGTACGGTCCTCAATGCCCAGCAGATCGAAGACTTCAGCCAGAAGACCAGCAGCGTCACCTGCCAGGGCTGCGGGAACCACTGCCTGCTCACGATCAATACCTTCTCGGACGGCCAGCGTCTGATCTCCGGCAACCGCTGCGACAAGCCGGTCACCGGCAAAACCAGCGATGACAGTCTGAACCTGTATGCCTACAAGCAGCAGCTGCTGCAGGCCTATGCGGATAAGCGGATCGACAATCCGCGCGGACGGATCGGGATTCCGCTGTGTCTGAACATGTATGAACTCCTGCCGTTCTGGCATGCCTTCTGGAGCGATCTGGGCTATCAGGTCGTGGTTTCCCCGGTTTCCAGCCGGGCCCTGTACCAGGAAGGGCAGGGCACCATCCCCAGCGATACGGCCTGCTATCCGGCCAAGCTGGCGCACGGGCACATTGCCGAACTGCTCAAGATGAATGTCGATGCAATCTTCTACCCCTGCATGAGCTACAACATCGATGAGGGGCTGGGAGACAATCACTACAACTGCCCGATCGTGGCCTATTACCCGGAAGTGCTGAAGGACAACATCAAGGAACTGGATGAGAAGCCGTTCCTGTTTGACTTCATCGACATCTCCAACCACGATGAGTTCCGGAAACGCTATCCCGCCATCCTGCGGAAGCACTTCCCGGAGCTGAAGAAGAAGGAGATCCTGCACGCCATCAATGCGGCCTATGCGGAATATGACGCCCACATGGCCCAGGTCCGCGCCCGGGGCATGGAGATCATCGCCGAGGCCCGAAAGCAGGGCAAGCGGATCATCGTCCTGGCCGGCCGTCCCTACCACGTGGATCCGGAGGTCAACCATGGCATTGACCGGCTGGTGACCCGGCTGGGCGCGGCGGTCATTACGGAGGATTCCATCTCCGATAAGATACAGAAATTCAAAACTGCAGTCTTGAATCAGTGGACCTATCACAGTAGATTATACGCAGCGGCCAGATACTGCATTTCCCAGCCGGATATGGATCTGGTGCAGCTGGTTTCCTTCGGCTGCGGTCTGGACGCCATCACGTCTGATGAGACACGGGAGCTGCTGCAGGAAGGCGGCAAGCTCTATACTCAGCTGAAGATCGATGAGATCACCAACCTGGGCACCGTGAACATCCGTCTGCGCTCGCTGTTTGCGGCTCTGGAAGAGAAGCAGGAAAACTCGTGAGGTGAGGCATGGATTATCTGACACCGAATTTTACCAAAGATATGCTGGCTGACTACACCCTGCTGGTGCCGAATATGTGCCCCATTCATTTTTCCATGGTCAAGGCGGCCATGGAGAGTGAGGGCTACCACAAGGTGGAACTCCTGGGCAGCGGCTCCAGCGAAGTCACCCAGCTGGGTCTGAAATATGTCCATAACGATACGTGCTATCCGGCCCTGATCATCATCGGGCAGTTCATTGATGCACTGAATTCCGGCCGCTATGATACCCACAAGGTCGGCCTGCTGATCACCCAGTCAGGCGGCGGCTGCCGGGCCTCCAACTACATCAAGCTGCTGCGCAAGGCCCTGGTGCGTTCCGGGTATTCCTATGTGCCGGTGGCCAGTGCCAATGTCTCCGGCCTGGAGCCTGGCAGCATCATGCCGTGGACCCCGAAGATGATCATGAAGGTCTTTGCGGCCGTAGAGTATGGCGACCTGCTCATGGCCCTGCGCAATGAGGTGCATGCCTATGAGGTTCATGCCGGCGATGCGGATGCACATCTGCAGGCCTGGATCGAGCGCATCAGCGGCTGGCTGCGGGAAGGAAAGAACTACCTGATCAAGGATTTCAGCAAGGTCTTTGAGCTGATTGCCCAGGACTTTGCGTCGATTCCCATCAGGCGCGTGCCCAAGGTCAAGGTCGGTGTCGTCGGCGAGATCTACGTCAAGTTCTCCCCGACCGGCAATAACAACCTGGTGGAATTCCTGGAGAAGGAAGGCGCCGAGGTCAACATGCCGGGGCTGATGGGGTACTGCGAGTACTGCTGCGCCAACTGGGTCAACGATACGAAATACTACGGCATCTCGCCGAAGATGGGCCATTATGCCAAAATCGGCCTGAACCTGCTCAACAGCATCGGGAACCGGATGTCGAAGATCATGAAGAAATACGGCTTCTATGCCCCGGGTTCCTTCAAGGACCTGATGAAGAAGCCGCAGGGCATTCTGGAACTGGGTACCAAGATGGGCGAAGGCTGGCTGCTGACCGGTGAAATGCTGGAACTGATCGAAGGCGGCTATCCCAACATCATCTGTGCGCAGCCCTTCGGCTGTCTGCCCAACCATATTGCCGGCAAGGGCGTCATCAACAAGATCCGGGCGCTGTACCCGGAGGCCAACATCACGCCGATCGACTACGATCCCAGTGCGACCAAGGTCAACCAGGGCAACCGCATCAAGCTGATGCTGGCAGTCGGCCGGGAGAACCTGGAGAAGCACGGGAATCATCCCCTGCACCGGGTGGAAGAAGAAAAGGAACAGGATTCCCTGCCGGAGGAAGACAATCCCTCCGGACCGGAGTGGAAAACGGAGAAAGTCTCATGAAGAAGGAAATGGTTCTGTTTGATCTCGATGGGACACTGCTGCCCATGGACATGGACTATTTCGTTTCTTTCTATTTCAGCTGCCTGGCGGCCTGGATGGAACCCTATGGCTACAATCCCGAGCATCTGAAGAAGACGGTCTGGAAGGGCGTTGAAGCAATGGTGGCCAATGACGGCACCATGACCAATGAGCAGCGCTTCTGGCTTTCGGTCAAAGATGAGCTGGATCAGCCCTATGAACCCAACCTGCCGCATTTCCTGTCGTTCTATGAAAACGGCTTCTGGCAGGCCTGGTTCGTTACCGGTACCGATCCCCGGGCGGCTGAGACCATCGAGCGGCTGAAGCAGGCCGGCATCCGGCGGGCGCTGGCGACCAGTCCGCTGTTTCCGCGTACCGCCACCCTGCAGCGGATCCGCTGGGCAGGGCTGCAGGCTGAGGACTTTGAACTGATCACCACCTATGAATCCTGCACCACCAGCAAGCCGAATCCCCGCTATTTTGCGGATGTCTGCGCGGCGCTGCAGATCGATCCGCAAGCCTGCATCATGGTGGGCAATGACGCCGATGAAGACTATGCGGCCGTCAAGGCCGGCATCGATGTCTTTCTGCTGGACGATCATCTGATCAACCGGCATGACCGGGATCTTTCCGCGATCCCGCATGGTTCCTATCCGGAACTCTGGGCCTGCCTGGCCAAGGAGGGCATTGCACTTTGAAAGAAAAGAAAATCGCCGTATACAGCGGTCTGAACCGCATTCCCCGCGGTCAGGCCTCGAATCATTACATCGATGGCTGTCTGGCGCTGGAAGGCGGTGCCTGGCGGGGGGTCTATACCGAAGGCGTACTCGATGTGCTGATGATGAATGACATCAACCTGCGCCATACCATCGGGGTCTCGGCCGGGGCCATGAACGGCATCGGCTATGTGTCCGGGGATATCGGCCTGACTGCGACGATGAATCTGTCCTACCGGCATGATGATCAGTATGTCGGTCTGGGTGCCTTCAAAGAGGACCATGGCATTACCGGCTTTACCTATCTCTTCAGCGAGATGCGCAAGGCCGATGTGATGAACCGGGAACGCTTCTTTGCAAAGGATCATCAGTTCACTGCCGTGGCCACCAACTGCCTGACGGGAAAGCCGGAATACTTCGACCGCGATGGCAGCGTGGATATCTTCAAGGCCGTACAGGCCAGTGCCACCGTTCCCTATGTCTCGGAGATGGTGGAACTGAACGGTCAGCCCTATCTGGATGGCGGTCTGGGCACCAAGATTCCCCTGGACTGGGCCCTGGAGCAGGGCTTTGAGAAGATCGTCATCGTCCGCACCCGGGATAAGAAGTACCGCAAGCCGGCCCGCAAGCCGAAGGCGATCGTCCAGGTGGAATACCGGGATTATCCGGAGATTCAGCGGGATCTGGATGAGGAAACCCCGCGCTACAACCTCCTGCTGGACCGGATCGATCAGCTGGAAAAGGAAGGGCGTATCTTTGTGATCGCCCCCAGCAGACCGATTACCATCCGCCGTTTTGAAGGTGACATGGAAGAGCTGGGTGCGTTATACTGGCAGGGATACGAGGACGCTGCGGCACAGCTGGATGCGCTGCGGGCGTACCTGGCACAATAGTTTGGAAAGGGGAAGGAACGAATCATGTCTTTAGAGTCTGTGCAGGAATTCTTCAAGCAGTATCACATGGAAGATCACTTCATTTATCCGGATGAAACCGCCGCGACCGTCGAACTGGCGGCCGAGCACATCGGCTGCAAGCCGGAGGAAGTCTGCAAGACCATGTCCTTCCTGGTCCATGATCAGCCGGTCATCATCGCCATGGCTGGCGATGCCCGGATTCAGAACCACAAGTACAAGAACTATTTCCACGTCAAGGCAAAGATGCTGCAGGGAGAACAGGTAGAGCAGCTGACCGGTCATCCGATCGGGGGTGTCTGCCCCTTCGGTCTCAAGGAAGGCTGTGTGGTCTACCTGGATGAATCCCTGAAGCGCTTCCCGGTTGTCTACCCGGCGGCGGGCAGTCCCTATGCGGCACTGCGGCTGACGCTGGACGAACTGGTGAAGTACTCCGGGTTCAAGGACTGGATTGACGTGACAACCTATCCGGGTCACGAAGAATAAGAAGCTCATGACAGTCAGGAAAAATCTGGCTGTTTTCATATTGTGCCAGAATGTACAACTGAAAAAGGCAGCGGATGCATGCATGCGCTGCCTTAATCCTTCCGATCAGGAAATACAGGTTTATGCCGGATCGGTCGGATTGATGAAACCTTTGTCCTTGTCATAATCCGGCATGATACAGTCACTGACAATCCATCTGTTACCTTTCTGGCTGAAACAGACGATGGCGTAGATCCCCTCAACCGGTACTCCTTCAACGGTAAACTGAGCATGGACAGACTGATCAGAGGCTCTTTCCCACTGATCCGGCAGGATGTCATAGTTGCCATAGCCCATGTTGGGAGGCGCCATCATCAGCTGGCCATTGTATTCGAACAGCATTTCGTCGAGCCAGCTTTTATTGGATACGGAATCATCCAGATAAGTGTCTATATAAGCGTAGATTTCTTCTCTGGTTTTGGGGTTTACCACAATCTCATAACTGTAGTTATAGTCCAGGTGCGCAGGCGTTCCGTCAACCGGTTCCAGTTCACAGCCCCAGGTCAGATCGTTCGCTTCCTTCCAGGCTGTCAGGAGTTTTGTAATTCTTTCGTCATCCAGAACGGTGACGGGTTCCAGATCATACCATGTCTCTGCCACAGCAGAAGCGGAAGCCGCAGAGACCGCCGCAGTCTCTGAAGGACTTGCAGATGGTTCGCCAGACGAAGTTTCGGCCGCCGAAGGTGAAGCGGTCTGCGGCGATGTCGATGCACTTGCAGAATTCTGACTGGATGCGCAGCCGGACAGAACAAGAGCGATGCATAGAACAAACAAGCGTTTCATATTCTTTCGACCTCCTTGGATGTGACTAACAGGTTAATATTTCCTGATATTTCATTCAGATCAAATATGCAGGGATTAAAAAGAATAATTCAACTTAACAGTTACGCTATTGTACAGAAAACTGGGAAAGCAGACATACAACTGAATTATATATATATTGTAAATTGTAAAGAAAGAAATACATGAAAGCATGCTGCTGAAGCTTTTCAATTCTTCAATAGTGATGCTTTCAAAATCAAAGTTTGCTGTCAGTTCCTGAGAACAGGACAAAGAAAAGAAGCACAGTTACTTAACCAGCTTCTTATTCCGACAGCAGATTGCGGAATTCTGCAGGCAGATCATCTGTGATGGTCCTGGTTTCACCGCTTACCGGATGAGACAGGACCAGTTTCCATGCCAGCAGACCCATGCCGGGAAACCGTCTGTCCGGTACGCCATATAGCGGATCATTGACAATCGGCAGCCGATGAGCAGACAGATGGACCCGGATCTGATGTGTCCGACCGGTTTCCAGAGAACACTCCAGCAGGGAAATCCTATCCCTGCTGTTCAGGCATTTCACATGCGTGCAGGCATCCTTCCCGGAAGCGGAGATCCGATAGCGGCCGCTGCGGTGCCGGTCGTGCCCGATCGGATCCCGGAAGGTCTGCGTGCTGCCCGGGGTCATGGTACCGGCACAGATGGCCAGGTAGATGCGCTGGATTTTCTTCTCTGCCAGCATACCGTCGTACCAGGCCTGGAAGAAAGGTACTTTGACAAACAGCACAAGACCGCTGGTGTCTCGATCCAGACGGTGCACATAGCGCACCGGTGCTTCGATGCCGGCCTGTTTCTGGTAGCAGGCTGCCTGAGCAGCCAGGCAGGTGGGATCGTTTTCCTCATGCACAAGAATACCGGCTTCCTTATGAGCCACATAGATCAGATCATCTTCGTACACAATCCGGCAGGGCCTTTCTGCCGGTGCCCGGTCCAGACCGGGATTGATGATGCGGATCTGCACCCGGTCTCCCGGCTGCAGGGGACAGGAAGCCTGGCTCACAGGAACGTTATTGACCGTGATCCGCTTTTCCTGCAGATACCGGTAGCGCAGGGGACGGGAGATGCGAAAATGTTCCAGCAGCTGCAGCAGACTGGTACAGACATCATGTTCTTCCAGGATAAACAGAACCTGTGAGGGATCAGCCCGATACTGCATGATTCAGTTCCTTTCCCGATGATGAGCCTGCAGAAGTTCCTGCAGGTCTTTTTCTTCTTTCTGCAGAATATCTGCGGCATCCGGTACCTGATTGCCGCGGATGTCCAGCGGCATGACTTTATACTTGGAAAACAGAATTCCCTGCCGGGAATACAGACTGCTGTAGCCGGAGCAGAGACTGCTCAGGATGCAGACCAGCGCCATGGACAGATAGCCCTTTCCCTGGAAGATCTCCAGTGCCAGCAGGATGGTGGCCAGCGGGCAGTTGGTGACACCGCTGAACACACCCATCATGCCAAGAGCGGCCGCAAAGCCGGCTGGCAGGCCGAGCAGGGGACCGATGACACAGCCGAAGGTGGCGCCGATCACAAAGCTCGGGGCCACCTCACCGCCCTGATAGCCGGCCCCCATGGTCAGGGCCGTGAGCAGGATCTTGAGCAGAAAGGCCCAGGGAAGTGCCTGCTGGCTGAGGATGGCTTCCCTGGCCAGGGCCATGCCGGAGCCATTGAAGCTGCGGCTGCCGCTGAGCAGGGTCACAAGGACGACCAGGAAACCGCCGACCACAATACGAAGGCGGGGACCCGGCAGGTATTTCTGATACGCATGGCGCACGCCATGCAGAACATGCAGGAAGAACGAGGCCAATAAACCACAGAGAATGCCCAGGCCCATGACCTTCAGGGCCATGAACAGGGTAAAGTCCGGTACTTCCAGGGCATAGCGCAGCGGCGCAAAGCCGAAAGACGCATTGATCCCGCAGGCCAGCAGTGAGGCCAGCAGGGCGGGATAAAGCACGGCATGCAGAATCACGCCGACATGGATCATCAGCACCACGAAGACCGAAGAAGCCAGCGGGGTGCCGAACAGCACGGAAAAGCAGGCCGCCATGCCGATCATGGTTGCGGCCTTCATGTCATCCGCATCCAGGTGCAGACGCCGGCCGATCTGATTGCCCAGATCCCCGCCGATCTGCAGGGCTGCCCCGGTCCGCCCGGCGGAACCTCCGCAGAGGTGGGTCAGGCAGGTGCTGACAAAGACCACCGGAGCCTGATGCAGCCGGACGGACTGCCCGGTCTGACAGGCTTCGATCAGGGTGTCGGTGCCCGGAACTTCCGAGGCAAAATGATGGTACAGGAAAACAATCAGCAGGCCGGCCGCCGGCAGGAGATACAGCAGCCAGCCGTGCTGATGAAACGACGCGGCTGCCAGAGCGGTTGCGGCGTTGAAGGCAGCGCCGGCCAAACCGCAGACGACGCCGATCAGGATGGCCAGCGCCGTCCACTTCAGCAGACTGCGGGCATAGAGCCGGTTATTGACATGCCAGCGGAAACGCCGTTCCTGATTCTGAGACATCTGTTCTGTCATAGCTGTTTGGTAAGACGGTTTCTATTGTACGCGCAGTTCGGCCTTCAGAAGAAAAAGACAGGCAGCTTTTTGCCTGCAGGAGATCAGTGCCGGGACAGTACTGTCAGGGATTCGATCTGCGGAGTATTGGGGAACATGTCAAAGGGAATGACGGTCCGTACTTCCAGCTTGTGTTTGAGCTCCTTCAGATTTCTGCCCAGCGTCGCCGGATTGCAGGAAACATAGATGATCCGTTCGACGGAAGACTGCAGGACCGCCTCGATCATGGCCTCGTCCAGTCCCGTGCGGGGCGGGTCGACCAGCAGGGTATCCGCGTTTTTCAGCGTGGCAAAGACCTCTGCGGCATCCCCGGCCACAAAGTCGACATTGGTGATCTGATTGCGTCTGGCATTCTCCCGGGCATCCTTTACGGCATCTGCGATGGATTCGATGCCGGTGATGTGGCGGGCCCTGGCCTGCGCCATCAGGGACATGACCCCGATGCCGCAGTAGGCTTCCACCAGTTCTTCGCAGGGATCGATCTTCTGAACGGCGGTTTCGTAAAGACGTTCCGCCTGTTCCAGGTTGAGCTGGAAGAAGGAAGCCGGCCGGATCTCCAGAGAAAGGCCATGCAGAGAAAAGGGCAGATGTTCCTGCCCGGCCAGCAGCCGGGGCACGGTGCCGAAGATGGCAGTTCCCCTGCGGCGGTCGTTGATCGACTGAAAGACACCGGTCATGCCGGGCAGGGCCTGCAGCTCCTGAATCATTTCTGCCGGAAAGGACATCCTGCCGCTGACCAGGGTCAGCTGAGCCTGGTGCTGAATGCTGCGCAGGACCAGATACCGCAGGCCGGCCGGTTCCCGGCTGGAAAAGACCGGCAGTTCATAGCGGTTGAGAACAGCCAGGACCTGCAGCCGCAGGGTCTCCAGTTCTTCGGTATGGTCAGAAAACTGCGTAAAGGGTACGAAGTGATTCGTGCCGGGTTCATACATGCCATTGACCAGCTGGCCGTCGATCCTTCGGACCGGCAGCTTGCAGGCACTGCGGTAATGCACGGAAGGACTGGCCTTGCAGGGCCGGATCAGATCCCGGGAGACATGCCCGTATTTCCACAGGCTTTCGGCCAGAAGTTCCTGCTTGGCCTGCAGCTGGGCCTGGGGATTCAGCAGCGATAAAGCGGCCCCGCTGCAGCGCTGCTCCTGGCTCAGGGCATTCTGGACGCGGTCCGGGCTTTTCGACAGCAGCCGCTTCAGCCTGGCCCTGGCATAGGTGGCATGCTGTTCCACGATTTCCACGTCGGCTTCCTCGCCTGGCAGAACGCCCGGACAGAAGACCGGCTGGCGATGGAAATACGCGATGCCTTCGCCGTTGATGCCCATTCTGACAAATAAGAGTTTCATGCTGGTTTCACCTCAGGAAAGCGATATTGTTGTCGGAGCAGAAGTTATCCAGGCTGTAGATGAAGTAGACATCCTGATTCTCCTGAAGCAGGTCGGAAACGGGATCGTGGTACTGCCGCAGATCGATGATCTCCAGCTCTTCATATTCCTGAGCCAGGTAGGGGATCAGGATATGGGCGAAGCTGTCCTTGATGATCAGAGCTTTGCGGCCATTGTGATTGCTGGTGGTGATATGGACCTCGGCATGGTTGCCGTCGACATAGTAGGGATATTCATCCTTCTCGTCCAGATGTTCCGGGAAGTAGAGACTGTCGGCGGTGCTGCCGTCTTCAAACTCGACCCGCACCTGCACCGGATGCTCCGGTTCGATCTGTTCCACCTGGTCGCGGGGATTCCAGAAGACTCCGCTGCGCGACAGCATGGTTCCGCCGAAGTCTTCGCTGACGGTTTCGTAATGGAATTCTTCCGGTTCCCTGTGCAGGGTCTGCCGGCAGATCTCCTCATAGGCCAGCCGGGCACCCCGGGCGTTCCAGTGATGATCGGTATGGTAGTACAGATCTTCTTCCCCGTCCATCTGCGCACCGAGATCGATGAAGGTCTGATCCGGGAACTGGCATGCGATCTGCTGGAGCAGCTCTTCCTCATCGATGTTCCAGGAGCCGGCCTTCAGACTCTGCCGCTGTCCCCAGGCTGCGGTCGGGGCCAGCAGGATCGTGGCCTGGATCTGGTTGTCAGCCAGAAACTGCTGCACGGTCTCGATGTTATGTTCCAGCGCTTCGGGCTGGATGGTCTGGAAGGCGCGGATCAGCCGGCTGTCATCGGCAAAATAGACGTCATTGTTCTCCAGGGCCCCGCTGCCGATCTGCAGGGCAGCCTGGATTTCGATCCAGGTGCTGCGGCCTATGAAGTGGTCGGAGAACCAGTTTTCAAACTGGTCATCAAATTCGCCGCTGCGGATGGTGCGGCTATCCGGAAATTCCGCCAGGGTGCGGTTTTCATACTCCGAAAATTCCTGCTTCGGCGCGGCCAGATTGGCCACACTCAGGATTCCCAGGAACAGGCAGAAGATCAGAATATTCCATTTCTGTGTGATTTTCTTCATATCAGAACCGGAAGTAGAGGAACGGGTTATAGGAGGAATTGACGATGCAGGCCGTGCAGGCCAGCAGGGACAGCCCGGTCAGCAGCGGAGCGCCAGCCGTGCTGTCAAGCAGCGGCCGGAACAGCTTCTTCGGCCTTGGCATGCAGGCGATGACACAGACCGCCAGCAGGAGCAGATGATCCCGCAGGTAGAACAGCGTCAGGCCGTTGGCCAGCACGCCGGTGCTGCCGAAGAGACAGGCCAGATAGGCGGTACCGCGGGAGAGATCCGGGAAGGCAAAGAGCACCCAGCCCAGCCAGACGATCAGGATCGTATAGACATGTCCCACCCAGGCCGGGGCTTTTTCCAGTTTCTTCAGCAGGAAGAGCTTTTCCAGGATCAGCACCAGACCGTAGTACAGACCCCAGAGCACGAAATTCCAGGAGGCCCCGTGCCAGAGCCCGGTCAGCAGCCAGACGATGAGAATGTTCAGGATCTGCCGCTTCAGACCGCGGCGGTTGCCGCCAAGAGGAATATATACGTAATCCCGGAACCAGTAGCTTAAGGTCATATGCCAGCGCCGCCAGAAATCGGTGACGGAGCGGGAAGTATAGGGGTAATTGAAGTTCTCCGGGAAGCTGAAGCCCAGCATCTTTCCCAGGCCCACCGCCATGTCGGAATAGCCGCTGAAATCAAAGTAGATATGGAATGCAAAGGCCGTGATGCCCAGCCAGGCGGTCAGCAGGGACTGATCCTGCGGACCG
>CAIFEQ010000008.1:0-9712 GCA_903789495.1 uncultured Erysipelotrichaceae bacterium
GGTGTCACATTCCAGCTCTCTTCTGCTCGACAGTTAATTATTGAGGAAGTTCACAGAAAAAGATCTTCTTTCCGGAAAGGGAAGGAAGATCTTTTTGGGTCTCAGCCTAAACCGATCTGATCCATGACCCGGCGGCGCATCTGCCGGCTGGTCAGGACCCTGACACTGGAGCGTCCCGCCTGACGCAGACCCTTCTCCGGTGCCTGCCGGTAATCCCGGATGATGTTGTAGATCAGAACCGCTGCGGTCACGTATTTCCGGAAGCGGCTGTTTTCCTGGGCGTCTTTCCGCTGCTGACTGCGCTGCCTGAGCCAGGCCGTGTCCTGATTCAGCTTCTGGCTGTGATCCTGCACGGAGGCCAGGGCGGGCTGCAGGTTCTGCATGGCTCTGCTGAGCTTGCGCAGATGGGGAATGGTCAGAATGCCATAAACCACCAGCAGGAGAAAGGCAGCCAGCAGCACATATCGATTCCAGGGTGTCAGATCCATGGTCATGCCTCCATTATAGACGATCGCCGCCGCGGCCGCACCGGACATCGGCGGAAAATGCCGGCCTCACCAGGGCACCTCAGACGGCACATCATCCTGGTAATCGATGCCTGCACCGCCGCCGAAATAATCCACGGACAGGATTTCGTCGCTGACTTCCTGCAGTTCCAGATGGTAGTAGACTTCCTCTTCCGCCTGGCTGCGGTCATCGTTTTCGTCGTACAGCTTCAGCTCATCCGAGACGCTGTTATACCAGTAGTAATCCGAGAGCCAGTTCCCCCAGGTATCGAAGTACATGCCGTTTCCGTATACATGTACTTCAGCTTTTCCATCACAACCGAATCGGCGCTGACATCGTCCAGTCCCAGCCCGGTGCAGTCGTAGAATTCCTGATACCCGTAGGCAGGCATCGTGTTGACCCGGTTGTAGTAGAGACCGTAGTTGTTATGGTAGGCGGTAGTGACATAACCCGCATTGCCGAAAACCGTGGCCAGCGTCTCGGGATAGGTGTTGTGGACGTACTTGTAGCACACCGCATTGCCTTCGGTATCCGGCATCAGCGACACATTGGCCATGAATTCCGTGTCGCTGGTCGAACCAGGCAGGGCCGGGGTATTGAATCCCTCGACCCGCAGGCCTTCCGTATACATGGTCCACAGGGTCGGCGTCAGCTCCGGATCCAGTGCAGCCTTGTTCAGTGATTCGGCCTGGATGAAGAAGGCATTCCTGCCGGCATACAGACCGGTATGGTCATTGCCGGTCTGCGCTGTCCGGGTTTCCAGAAAGTCGGTGATATGGGCATTCATCTGTTCCACATCCATTTCCTGATCCGGGTACAGGAAGGTTTCCGTATCCCGGTAGGCAAAGGAAAGCAGGCCGAACCGGCTCACAAAGGAAGGTGCACTGGGAATCCGGTCATAGACGTAATAGGCCGTCAGAAAAGCTGTCGAATCTTCATTTTCCTGTTCCAGCGCCGCCACCTGTTTCTGATAGGCCTGCAGGTTCTGGTAAGCCGGGATGAGCAGGGCCAGACCGGCCAGCCGCAGAGGCCAGCTCTTCCGGAATGTCATGGCGCCTTTCTCCTCCCGGAAATAGAGAATGATGAAAACGATCTGGATGACGGCCCAGCCGATCAGGACCGCCTTGTCCTGGGCGGTCACGAATTCTGCGGCACTGTCCCGGGCCCCAAGCACTTCCGAAGCCAGATCCCGGACGGTATTCAGCCGGAAGTAGGAGTGAAAGGCCTTGAGATAGCAGGACTGGGCAACCAGATAGGCCGTAAAGATGCCCCCGTAGACAAACATGATCCAGGGGGCAAGAGCCGGTCCCAGCGTCCAGACGATACAGCCGGCACCGCACAGAAACATCAGGAACAGCGGTTTTTCAAACGGCAGAGAGGTCCCGTAGGTCTTCTCGACGTACACAAAAAAACAGGCCAGAACGAGACTATAGAGAATCTGCAGCAATACGGCACTGCTGAAAGAGTGCTGTTTCTTCTGATTATGGACAGGCATGATGAGATCACCTTTATCCTACTATTTCTGTGACAGAACGCAAACGGAAAATCCGTCCCGGAATCAGGCGGATCCACGAAAATGACGGGAAGAAAAGGCCTGTACCGGGCAGACCGGGGTATACTGATAGGGTCTGAGGGAGACATGCAGAGCACAGAGGAGAGAAAGACAAACGGCCGCCATGCCTTATGGCGGAAGCTGTTTCTGGCAGATCTGCTGCTGGCTTTTCTGCTGCTTCTGCCGTACTCCTGGAATTTTCTGCGGGCCCTGGCCGGGGCAAGTCTGTCCCTGGATGAGATCTACTGATTCAGTATGACTACACCAGCCAGGCGATTCCGTTCTACCGGGAATTCTACCGCCTGCTGGAGCAGGGCGGACCGTTCTGGAGCTGGAATGATTTTCTCGGTACCTGCTACTGGACCTCGAAGGCGCTGTTTCTGATCGGCGATCCGTTTGCCTGGTTCGGCTTTCTTCTGTATGAACTGCATTTCTCGGTGCCGACCGTGCTGTTTATCCTGACCGGCATGAAACTCATCACGGCCGCCCTCGGCATGCAGCTGTATCTGCGGAAGAAGGGCAGCAGTCCGGCCTGCCAGCTGCTCTTCGGCGCGGTGTACATGATGTCCGGCTGGGTGACGGTCTTCCTGGAGCAGGAACAGTTTCTGAGCTTCTATGCCTTCCTGCCTTTTGTGCTGGCCGGGGTGGAGGATCTGTATCAGAAAAAGGACGGCCGGCTGTTCTTTGCCGGCATGACTGCGGTTCTGCTTTGCAATTACTATCTGGCCTGGCCGCTCTGCGTGTATGTTCTGCTGCTGTGGATCTGCCGCTGGAACAGCCCGGAAGAAGGTTATGACCATCATCTCTTCTGGAAACAGACCTTCCGGGCCATCGGCCTGGTGGTGCTGGCCGCGGTGTGCTGCGGATTTCTGCTGGTGCCTTCGCTGGCCGCCATGGCGCAGAGTCCGCGGATCAGTCATGAGCTGATTCATTACTCCGGCTGGTCGCTGCATAATGTGCTGGCGATTCTGATGGACTTCCTGATTCCCGTCATCCGGGCCGGCAGCGGTGAGAGTCTTCTCTATCATGATTACTGGTATTACTTCTATCAGCTTGGCATGTATGCAGGTACGCTGGCACTTCTGCTGGTACCCCAGCAGCTGGCCGCGGCTGCCGGGAAGAAGAAAAGGAGTCAGACGATCTTTCTGCTGGTGATCCTGGCTACCCTGGTTTCGCCGCAGATCGGCAAGTTCTTTCATCTGACCTACAGCATGCGCTATACCTTCATCGTTCTGCTGGCCCTGATTGAACTGGCTTCGGAAGCCTTTGATCAGCCCCTGGCCAGCCGGAAGCGTCTGCTGATCACCCTGGCGGCCTTGGAAGCCGGGGCGGTGCTGCTGGGCTTTGTGATCCCCTGGCTGCTGCAGTATCCCCGGGATACCGAATATCCCGAGCAGAAGCTGCTGCTTGCGGCCATGGGTTTTCTGGCCCTGGATGCCATCCTGCTGCTGAAGGACAACCGGCATCTGCAGAAACAGCTGCTGACCTGCAGCGGGATTGCCGAAGTGCTGCTCTGCGGCAATGTGGCCCTGAACCAGCAGTCCGGTTCCCGCTCGGCCGCGGAATATCTGGTCTATGACGAAGAGATCCGGCAGATCTATGAACAGCTGCAGGAGCGGACGCCGACCTTTTTCCGGGTGGACCTGCAGACCGGCTATAACGCTTCAACAGAGGAGCTGAGCAATGCCGGCATGTACTATGGCATTCCGTCGCTATCCGGTTATCAGAGTGTGTATGAATCCAGTCTGCATGACTATCTGGAATGGATCGGTCTCTATCCGGATGTCAGCTGGAATTTCCGGATCGCCCAGACAGATCAGTTCCGGCTGCCGGATGCGCGCTACTCCATCTGCTCGCCGAAATATGCCTATGCCCGGGAGGATCAGAATGAGCCGCTGCTGACCACGGAGCATTTCCTGGTCTATGAAAATGAGGAAGCACAGGGTATGGCCTTTACCGCCACGGCCCTGACGCCGGCCAGCACGCTGGAACAGCTTGCCGAGGAACCGGAAATCCATGCGGCCGAGATCACGGAGCTTCTGAATGACACCGTCGTCGTCGATGATGAACTGATCGAATCATACAGCGAACTGCTGACCGAAGAGACCATCTGCTATGACCCGGTTTCCTGGGACAGCGACAGCATGCAGTTTTCGATCCATGCCGAAACGGATGAACTGGTCCTCTTCAGCATTCCCGCTTCGGCCGGCTGGTCGGTGCAGGATAACGGAAAAGCGGTATCATGGGTTACAGGTGACGGCGGGTTCATTCTGCTGCAGCTGTCAGCCGGCGATCATGAACTGCAGTTTCAGTACGAAGTGCCTTACCTGAAAGCCGGTCTGATCTGCAGCGGCGCAGGAATTCTGCTGGCTGTGTGCATCGTCCGGAAAAAGAAAGAGCCGAAGAAATGAAGAAGAAGTGGACAAACCTGCTGCCCTGGCTGTGGATTGTTCTGGCCTATGCCGTGAACATCGTGTATCTGTACCGCTATGGCCGGAATATCTGGAACAGCGATGTGGTCTCGGAACTGATGCTGGGAGACCTGCTGAACGAAACCGGCGGGATCCTGACGGAAGACTGGTATTACTCGTCCGAGCTGCGGGTCCTGCATGACAATCTGCTGTGCAGGGCGGCCATGGCGGTGTTCCCGAACGACTGGCATGCGGCGCATGTGTTTGCCTCGGCACTGGGCATGCTGGGTATTGCCCTCGGTGCCCTGTATGTGCGCCGGGCTCTGAAGCTGGGAAAGGCCGGTCTCTGGTGGACCGGCATGCTGCTGCTGCCGTTCGGGCAGTGGTATGCCTTCAATGTGATCTACGGGATTTTCTATATTCCCTGCATCACGATTTCGCTGTTTGCCCTGGGCCTGCTGCTGCGCCTGCGGGAGGAAAAGCACAGCCGCAAGAGGAGAATCCCGCTGCTGGTGCTCAGCCTGCTGCTGGCCTTCGGATCCGGTCTGAACGGCTACCGGCAGATGATGATCTTCTATGCCCCGCTGGTGCTGGCGGAACTGCTGACGCTCCTGCTTCAGGCTTCAGCTGGTCAGGACCTGCATGCAGGAAGCAGGAATTTCCTGCACACGGTGCTTCTGGCGGCGGCCAATCTGGCTGGCATTCTGGTCAACACGCAGGTGCTGAGCGGGATCTATCACTTCTACGACTACAGCGGTCTGACCTGGGACAGCTTCGACCTGAGCAGCTGGCTGGACAGCCTGAGCGGCCTGCTGAGCCTGTTCGGCTGGCACAGCGGCGCCGACGTCACCAGTGCGGCCGGGCTGTTCAATGTCCTGGCTCTGATACTGAGCCTGGCGGTGCTGCTGGTGCCCTGGCGGCTGCGAAAGCGGCAGGAACTGTCGGCAGAGGACCGCTTTACGCTGCGCGCCATCGGCATGATGGTGCTGTTCTGCTGGCTGATCTACAGCCAGACCTCCAGCTACAATGAATCCTACTGGATCCCGCTGCTGCCGTTTCTGCTGCTGGGCCTGTGCCTGGTCCTGCAGCGCTGCGGAAGCGCCCTGCAGAAACCGCTGCAGAAAGGGGTGCTGCTCCTGTATGTTCTGACCGTTGCCGGAACCAGCTGCTGCACCATGCGGGATCCGTACATTTCCGGCGTCCACGACGGCAGGGGGATGCAGAACGCTGCGCAGTGGCTGGTGGACAACGGCTGTACGGAAGGCTATGGCACCTTCTGGAATTCCAATATTCTGACCGGCGACAGCGATGGACAGATTGCCACCTGGACCGTATTTGATCTGAACTATCTGGATGCCAGGCGGGGCTGGCTGATTTATGCCTCCCGGCTGGAGACCAGCCCGGAAGGACGGTTCTTCATCATCGCCGACAGCTATGAGCTGAGCCATGAACAGAGCGGCTGGGTGCTGGCGGATTATATCCAGAACGGCGGTGCCGATTACCGCGATGATGAAAACGGCATCTTCATCCTGACCTTCGAGAATGAAGCCGAATATGAACAGCTGATTCAGGAAGTCAGCGCTGCGGAATAGTCATTCACAAACCGACAGGAATCCGCTACGATACGGGAAGGGAGTAGAACATGCCTGCTGCAAAACCGGTTCTCTGGATTATTGTTCCCTGCTATAACGAAGAAGCCGTGCTGCCGATCACAGCGCCGCTTTTCCGGGCGGAACTGCAGGAACTGAGCGATAAGGGGAAGATCGCTGCATCATCGCGGGTTCTTTTTGTCAACGACGGCAGCCGGGATTCGACCTGGCAGATCATCCAGGATCTCAGTGCCCGGGACGAGCATTTTCTCGGCATGGCGCAGTCCCGCAACCGCGGGCATCAGAACGCCGTGTTTGCCGGTCTGATGGAAGCCAAGGACCACTGCGACATCACGATCTCCATCGACTGCGACGGGCAGGATGACATCCATGCCATGGAAGCCATGGTGGATGCCTATCATGACGGCTGTGAGATCGTCTACGGCGTCCGCAGCCACCGGGATACCGATACCTGGTTCAAGCGGACCACTGCGCAGGGTTTCTACCGTTTCATGAGCCATATGAAGGTGGAACTGATCTACAACCATGCCGACTACCGCCTGGCCTCCAGCCGGGTGCTGCAGGTGCTGGCGCAGTACCGGGAAGTCAACCTTTTCCTCAGAGGCATGTTCCCGCTGGTCGGCTTCAAGAGTACCTCGGTCTACTATGACCGCAGCAGCCGGCTGGCCGGGCAGAGCCATTATCCGTTAAGCCACATGATTCATCTGGCCGTGGACGGCATCACCTCGTTCTCCACGGAGCCGATGAACATCATGGTGCGCTGCGGGGGACTGACGGGACTGATCGGTCTGATCGCCCTGATCGTGAATCTGGTGCGTCTTGCCTCGGTCGGCGAAGCGGCCCAGTTCGGCGTGCTGGTCAGTCTGATTCTCTTCTTTGCCGGCCTGATCCTGACGGCCGTTGGGGTTGTGGGAATTTATGTCGGCCGGACCTATATGGAAACCAAGGCGCGGCCGCGCTACATCATTTCCGAGCGCACCCCGGCCCTGGAAAAGGCGGAACAGAAGGAAGCCGGGGAGAAGGATGCCGGCTTGTAAAGAAGGGCCGAATTTGCTATAAATATGGATGCTGTCCTCGTAGCTCAGTTGGATAGAGCATTCGCCTTCTAAGCGAATGGTCGAGAGTTCGAGTCTCTCCGAGGACGCCATTTCTGTTACTGATACGGGACTGCCAGCGGGCGGTCCTGTTTGTTCACGGGAGAAGTCATGCAGGATTATTACGAGGAAATGCTGAAGGAGATCCGTCAGATGATGGCTGAGGGGCAGCTGCAGGAAGCAGCATTCACGATCCGTAAGGAGCTGAGCATGCCCTATATTCCGGCCGATGTGGAACCGCAGCTGAAGGAACTGCAGCAGGAGGTGCAGGGCCGGCTGGCCGATGCCAGAGAGGTGCATGAGCCGACTATGGAGGAACTGCTGCAGGGCCTGAAGGGCAGTCAGAAGAAACAGCTGAGCTGTGCCTATGCCCTGAGTGAGCGCAACCTGCGTTCCTGCCTGACGGAGATCCGGAACTATCTGAGTCATGATCCCTGTCCGGAAGCGGCCGGGCTGCTGATCAACGCCCTGGCCGAACAGGAAATCGCGGAAGAGTTTGTCTTCCGGAAGAACGGCTTGGAATATACGTTCTGGTCCGATGCGGTGACCCCGGTTGCGCAGAGCAGCGGCTTCCGCCTGGCCATGCAGCTGCTGCAGCAGAAACTGCAGAAGGAGCCTGCCCAGCTGGAGATGGGCCGTTCGATTCTGATCCACGAGGCCTTTCTGGAGCTGCCGCTGTCCATCAGCGAGGAAGAGGCTGCCCCGCTGGCTGAGCAGGTGGCGGAACGGGTAGAAGAACTGCTGCATGCCGGTCAGACCAGGCAGCCGGAAACGGGACACGGAAGTGCTTCCGGGTCCGATAAAATCAGGTAGCAGATTCGTTTCCGGTCTGATATACTGTTTAGGATATTGACAAAACTTGAAAGGAGCATGCAGATCATGGCATCGAATTGGACACTGAAGGAGAACTCAAGCGGCGAACTGACCGTCACGGTTGAAGGAGACGAGTGGAAGCAGGCTTGTGATAAAGCATTCAAGAAACTGGCCAGAAATGTCAACATCGACGGATTCCGCAAGGGACATGTACCGCAGGCCATTCTGAAACGGACCATCCAGCCGGCCCAGAGTCAGGTACAGGCCGTTGATGATCACGCCAACGAATGGCTGCAGCGCGGCATTGCCGAGACCGGCATCAAGGTCGTCAGCCGGCCGACGCTGGACATCAAGAACATGGATGCAGACCATGTGGAACTGAGCTTTGTCATGACGGTGGAACCGACCTTCGAACTGGGTCAGTACAAGGGCCTGAAGTATGAGACCGAAGAGGTCACCGTCAGCGACGAAGAGTTTGAGAAGGAACTGAACCGGCTGCGCGAATCCTATGCGGATGAGCAGGTCAAGGACGGTCCGGCAGCCGAGGGCGACATTGTCAACATTGATTACGAGGGCCTGATCGACGGCAAGGACTTTGCCGGCGGCAAGGCGGAGAACTATAACCTGACCCTGGGTTCCCATTCCTTCATCGACGGGTTTGAAGACGGCCTGATCGGTGCCAAGGCCGGTGAGGAGAAGGAACTGAACCTGAAGTTCCCGGATGACTATCATGAGCCGGATCTGAAGGGCAGGGATGTGGTCTTCAAGGTCAAGGTCAATGAGGTCAAGACCAAGGTCCTGCCGGAAGTCGATGATGACTTTGCCAAGGATGTCAATGCGCCGGGTGTCGAGACAGCCGAACAGCTGAAGGACCTGATCCGCAGCCGCATCAAGGAAGGCAAGCAGAGCCAGGCAGACCGGGCGGCCGAAGAGAAGCTGCTGGAAGAACTGCGTGACAGCACCAAGATCGATGTGCCGCAGGTCATGGTGGACAATGAAGTCGACAACATGGTCCGGCAGATGCAGAACCAGATTGCCCAGTACGGCATCCGGATGGAGCAGTATCTGCAGATGATGGGCCAGACGATGGACCAGCTCCGTCAGAACTATCAGCCGGAAGCCGACAAGAATGTCCGCCTGCGCCTGATCCTGACCAAGATTTCGGAAGTCGAGAATCTGGTTCCGAGCGAAGAAGATATTGAGAAGGAATACCAGGATCTGTCCAGACAGTATGGCCTGAAGGAAGAACAGATCAAGCAGGAGCTGGACAGCGAGCTGGTCAAGGAAGACCTGTGCCGGCAGAAGGCCTATGATTTTGTCAAGGACAATGCCGAAAAGGTCACCGTCAAGGCCGATGCCGCCAAGCCGGCAGAAGAGAAACCGGCGGCAGAGGAAAAGCCGGCTGCGGAAGAAAAGCCGGCCGAAGAAAAAGCTGCGGAATGAATCGAATCAAATTTAAGGTAATTCAGAACGAGATCAATTAAAATGAAATAAGACGCAGTGTGCGTCTTATTTTATCCGGAAAGAAGGAGGACCGAATGGAAGAAAAGAATACGCTGATCCGCGTACCGGTAGTCTGCACCCGCGGCATTGTCATGTTCCCGGGGCAGGATGTGGTCATCGAGGTCGGCCGGCAGAAGTCGGTCGCAGCCGTTGGTCTAGCCCAGTCCGAATTTGACGGCAAGGTCTTTCTGACCTGCCAGAACGATATCATGGTCGATGATC
>CAIFEQ010000008.1:9722-65380 GCA_903789495.1 uncultured Erysipelotrichaceae bacterium
CAGAATGTCTACCAGGTGGGGACGCTGAGCAAGATCAAGATCGTGCGGCATAAGGAAGGCTTCATGCGCGTGACCTTCAGCGGTCTGGAACGGGCCGGGATCCGCAGCTGGCAGGACAACGGCGACCTGATCATGGCCGAAGTGCAGATCCTGCCGGATGTGCATGGCGACAGCATCGAGGAGATGGCGCTGGTCAAGCGGATCGTCTCCGAGTTTCAGCATATCAGCCATCTGTCCCAGAACTTCCCGCCCGAAGTGCTGAACCAGCTGACCAGCGGGATTTCGGCAGCAGCGCTGACCAACCAGTTTGCCCAGTATTTCCAGATGGACATTCCGGTCAAGCAGAAGATCCTGGAGACGACCGACGTCAACGAACGGATGATCCAGATCATCGCCGAGCTGGAGAAGCAGCAGAAACTGAATGAGATCGAGAATTCCATCAACGACAAGGTCAAGGAACACATCGACGAGAGTCAGAAGGAATACTTCCTGCGCGAGAAGCTGCGGGCCATCAAGGAGGAACTGGGCGACACCACGAACTTCACGGATGATGCCGATCAGCTGCGTCAGACGATTGAAAACAATCCGTATCCACAGCATGTCAAGGACAAGGCACTGGAAGAACTGCAGCGCTATGAAATGCTGCCGCAGGGAAGCGGCGAAGCTTCCGTGGAGCGCAGCTATCTGGACTGGCTGCTCAAGGTTCCCTGGTACCAGGAAACCGAGGACAATGAGGACCTGAAGCGGGTCCGGCAGATCCTGGATGAGGATCACTACGGCCTGACCAAGGTCAAGGAACGGATCATGGAGTATCTGGCCGTCAAGCAGATGACCGGTACATTGAATGCGCCGATTCTCTGCCTGGTCGGTCCGCCCGGTGTGGGCAAGACCTCCCTGGCCAAGTCCATTGCCCGGGCCCTGGATCGGAAGTTCGTCAAGATGAGCCTGGGCGGCGTAAAGGATGAAGCGGAGATCCGCGGACATCGGAGAACCTATCTGGGTTCCATGCCCGGCCGCGTCATTCAGGGCATGAAGAAGGCAGGGGTCATCAACCCGGTCTTCCTGATCGATGAGATCGACAAGCTTGGCGCCGACTACAAGGGTGACCCGGCTGATGCCCTGCTGGAAGTGCTGGATCCGGAACAGAATGCCGTCTTCAGCGACCACTATCTGGAAGAGCCCTATGATCTGTCCAAGGTGCTCTTTGTCTGCACGGCCAACTATCTGGAAAACATTCCGGCCCCGCTGCAGGACCGTCTGGAGATCATCGAATTGCCGTCCTATACCGAAGTCGACAAGGAACACATTGCCATCGAGCATCTGATTCCCAAGCAGATCGCGGTCAACGGCCTCAAGCCGGCCCAGTTCCATCTGCGCCAGAAGGAGATCCTCTACCTGATCCGGCACTATACCCGGGAATCGGGCGTACGGCAGCTGGAACGGTGCATCGGCAGTCTGTGCCGCAAGACCGTCCTGGCCATCCTGAATGACGGCAAGAAGAGCGTGACCGTCACGAAGAAGCTGATCAACCAGTGGCTGGGCAAGGAAATCTATGAGTACGGCACCAAGGAGTCGAAGAACCAGGTCGGTGTGGTCACCGGACTGGCCTATACCTCCTTCGGGGGCGATATCCTGCAGGTCGAGGTCAATTACTTCGAAGGCCATGGCAAGCTGGTGCTGACCGGCAAGCTGGGCGATGTCATGAAGGAATCGGCGGAGATCGCCGTCGACTATGTCAAGGCCCATGCCCGGGAGCTGGGCATCGATCCGGCCTTCTTTGACAACCATGACGTCCATATCCATGTCCCGGAAGGGGCGGTGCCCAAGGACGGACCTTCGGCCGGTGTCACCCTGACCACGGCCCTGGTCTCCGCACTGACCAATACGCCGGTGCGGGCGGATCTGGCCATGACCGGTGAAGTCACCCTGCGGGGCAACGTGCTGCCGATCGGCGGGCTGCGGGAGAAGTCCCTGGCGGCCAACCGCTCCGGCATCAACCGGATCCTGATCCCGAAGAACAATCTCCGGGATGTGGATGAGGTGCCGGAGGAAGTGCGCAGCCAGATCACCTATGTGCCGGTGGAAAACATGTCCCAGGTGCTCAGAGAAGCGCTGACCCGCTGAGCCATGCAGTATCATCAGGCCGAGCTGCTGATCTCCGCCGCCTCCCCGGCGCAGTTCCCGGATTCCGGGCTGCCGGAAGTCCTGTTTGCCGGCCGTTCCAATGTCGGCAAGAGCAGTCTGATCAATGTCCTCCTCAATCGGAAGAATCTGGCCTATACCGGCCGGCAGCCAGGCCGTACCCAGCTGCTGAATTTCTACGAAGTGGATCACCGGCTCCTGTTTGTCGATGCGCCCGGCTATGGTTATGCCGGCGGCGGTCAGAAACAGGCGCTGGCCTTCGGGGCCGTCATGGAACCCTATGTGACAGAGCGGGCACAGCTGCGTCTTGTCGTGCTGCTGCTGGATGGCCGCCGGGTTCCGGGAGTCGAGGATCTGCAGATGGCCGAAGCGGTACGGCAGAGGCATCGGCCCCTGCTGGCGGTGCTGACCAAGGCGGACAAGCTGAATCAGAGTCAGCGCGTCCAGGCGGTGCGGAAGGCCGCCGAAACCCTGCAGATTCCTGCCGGCAGCTTCCTGCCGGTCTCGGCAAGAAACCGCCAGGGGATCGAGGAACTCTGGAATCAGATCAGCCACTATATAGACTGAATACATTCCCGTAAAATCGGGGATGTATTTTTATGTTAGAATAACAAGGCTGTATGAAAACAGTAATGATAGCAGCCGGGGGTACCGGCGGACATATCAATCCGGCGCTGGCGTTTGCGTCCATCCTGCAGCAGGAACATCCGGAATGCCGGATCGTCTTTGTCGGTTCAAAGGATCGGATGGAGGCCCAGCTGATTCCGCAGAAGGGCTATCCCTTTGTCGGTCTGGAAGTCTATGGCACCAACGGCGGTCTGAAGCAGAAACTGCATTCCCTGCGTTCCCTGCAGAAGGCGGAAAAACAGTGCCTGGCGCTGCTGCAGAAGGAAAAGCCCACTGCCTGCATCGGTTTCGGCAGCTATATCAGCGTGCCGCTGATCCGGGCTGCCCATAAGCTGGGCATCGTGACCATGATTCATGAACAGAATTCCTATGCCGGCAAGGCCAACAGGTTCCTGGCCCGCTATGCCGACGCGATCGTCGGCAGCTATGCGGAGAACCGGCAGGACTTCCCGGCCGCAAAGCTGCGGATCTTCGGCAATCCCGAAGCCACTGCGGCTGTGCAGGAGAAACAGGCGGATCTTCATGCGGTCTATGGTTTCAGCCGCGAGAAGCCGCTGCTGTTCTTTGTGATGGGTTCCCTGGGTTCTTCGACCGTCAGTGCGGTGCTGGATGAGGCCTGCGGCAGACTGCTGCCCCGAGCTCAGATCCTGATTGCGGCCGGCCGGAGCAATGATTATACGTTCCGCAGCCAGGGCGAGGGTCTGCGCATTGAGGAATACGTCAATGGCAAGGCAGCCCTGAAACAGGCCGATCTCTGCGTCAGCCGGGCCGGGGCAACGACCCTGGCTGAGATCACGGCCCTGGGAGCCGCCAGCATTCTGGTTCCCAGTCCCTATGTCCCCAACAACCATCAGTATTACAATGCCCGCAGGCTGGCGGATGAGCAGGCGGCGGTGCTGATTGAGGAAAAGGATCTGAGTGCGGAAAGGCTGACGGAAACGATTGAAACGCTGCTGGACCATCCGGAAGACCTGAAGCGGATGCGGCTCAATGCCGCGGCGCTGGGGAAGCCGGATGCGGCCTATCAGATGATTGACTGGATGGAGGAACTGGCTGATGCCCGAAACGCTGGCTGAACAACTGAAAGACAGGGCGGATGTGGAGGAGAATGTGCCGCTGGCCACGATGACCACCCTGAAGATCGGCGGTCCGGCCCGCTATGTCATCTATCCCTACAGCACAATGACCCTGGAGTCAGTGCTGCGGATTCTGCGGAAGAACCATATTCCGTACCGTGTCATCGGCAAGGGATCGAATCTGCTCTGCAGCGATGCCGGCTACGACGGGGCGGTGCTGCGGCTGGACCGCTATTTCAACAAGTTCTATTTTGAAGGCAGTGTCCTGACGGCCGAAGCCGGCTGTTCCGTCATTTCGCTGGCCTATGATGCCATGAAGAACAGCCTGTCCGGTCTGGAATTTGCCAGCGGCATCCCGGCCACGGTCGGCGGTGTCGTGTGCATGAACGCGGGTGCCTACAAGGCCTGCATGGCCGACATCCTGCGGCGGGTCCAGGTCATGCATGACGGGCAGCTGGAATGGCTGCCCTGCAGTGCCTGTCACTTTGCCTACCGCCATTCTCTGTTTCAGGAACATCCGGACTGGGTGGTGACCGCGGCAGAATTCAATCTGCGTCCCGGCGACCGCGGCGAGATCCGCGCCCTGATGGATGACCGCCGGCAGCGGCGCATGGCTTCCCAGCCGCTCGACAAGCCCTCGGCCGGTTCCGTCTTCCGCAACCCCGACTGCATCTCGGCCTGGAAGCTGATCGAAGGCATCGGCTACCGGGGCAGAAAGGTCGGCGGTGCCCAGGTCTCGGAGAAACATGTCAATTTCATCATCAATGACGGCGGTGCCTCCAGTGCTGATTTCCTGACCCTGGTGCACCAGATCCAGAAAGCCGTCAGGGAGAAATATCAGATCGATCTGATCATGGAAGTCGAGAAATTCAATTGGCAGTAAGAAACATCACAGTAGACGATTTCAGCGACCGCCCCGAGAAGGTGGAAGAGATCTTCCGGGAACGGGAACGGAAGCGGGATACGGAAAACATGGAGAGAAGCAGGCCCGCGCTTTTCGCCTGGGCGCTGGTTCTGTCGGTGTTTCTGATCGTGCTGGTCTACTACCTGTCGCCTGGTTCCTGCGTGCATGCCGTATCGATCAGCGGCTATAACTATCTGTCCGAAAGCTATGTCCAGGAACTCGCCGGCATCAGCACCGATTCCCGGATCTTCCTGGTCTTCCCCGGCCGCACGGCGGCGAAGCTGGAAGAGGATTCGCTGATTGCCGATGCCAGCGTGCAGATCCTGGCCGACAATGTCGTCAAGATCACGATCACGGAGGAACAGCCGATCGGCTACCGCTACAGCGGGGATGAACCCACCATCCTGCTGCTGAACGGCAGCGAAGTGACGCTGACCAGCGAGCTGATGTCTCTGATCTCCCGGGTGCCCTACATCGAAGGCTTCACGGAAGAGGAGCAGACCCATCTGCTCTGCACCGCCTTTGAAAACGTTGACCCGGCCATGATCGAAGAGATCTCCGAGATTCATCAGTACAGTCTGCCGTATGATGACGAAGCGATGGAACTGCAGATGCGGGACGGCATGATCATCTTTGCCAGCTATTACAGTCTGGATGTGCTCAACAGCTACAACGAGATTGCCAGCGTGGTCAACAGCACGGACAACTGCATCTATGCCGAGCAGGGCATGAAGTATGCCTATGAAAAGGCCTGTCCCTGGAATGAGACGGAGACCACCTATGACTACTGGCTCGATGCGGACGGCAATATCATCACCAACCGCTATGGCGATCCGGCCGTCAAGCATTACTACCAGGATGCCAACGGCAACTACTATCTGGATGCCAGCGGGAACTGGATCCTGATTCCCATCGACGCGGCCGGCAATGATGATCCAGATCCTGATTTCGAGGCCAACTATGCGGCCGGCTACTACGCCACCGGCACCCTGGTGATTCCGGATGAAACCACCGATTCCGGTACGGACAGCAGCACGGATCAGACGGATGGTTAGTTGAGAATGAGTGAACTTTTTAATATAATGTAGCGGTGAAAAAAAGGAGCGGTCCTATGAGTGTGGAAAAGAAATCCGGCTATGGCGATATTGAGATTTCGGAAGAGGCCATTGCGACACTGGCAGGTCAGGTGATCACCGAGTGCTATGGCGTGGTCGGCATGGCGTCCAAGCAGGTCCTGAAGGACGGCTGGGCGGTCATGCTGAAGAAAGAGAATTTCAGCCGGGGCGTCAAGGTCAAGAAGACCAAGGAAGGCCTCGTCATTGATCTGTATATCATCGTCAGTTTCGGCATCCGCATCTCGGAAGTGGTGCAGGAAGCCCAGAAGAAAGTCAAGTATGTGCTTGAGAAGTCCCTGTCAGTGGACATTGCTCAGGTCAATGTATTTGTCCAGGGCGTCCGGGAAGTGGAGTGAGGAGAAAAGTCCATGATGCAAACGATGAACGGTTCGGTCTTTCTCGGCATGCTCGAGAGCGGCTGTAATAACCTGAATAACCGGAAAAAGGAAATCGATGCCCTGAATGTCTTCCCGGTGCCAGACGGGGACACGGGTACGAATATGTCTCTGACCATGAACAACGGCATCAGCGAGGCCCGCAAGAGCGGTTCCGAGCAGCTGCCGGTGCTGGCCAAGACCTTCTCCAGAGGTCTGCTGATGGGGGCCCGGGGCAACTCGGGAGTCATCCTCTCGCAGATCTTCCGCGGTTTCTACCAGAGCGTGGGCGAGCAGAACGAACTCGATCCGTCCGGCCTGGCCACGGCGCTGTCCAACGGGTCCAAGCTGGCCTACAAGGCAGTCATGCGGCCGGTGGAAGGCACGATCCTGACGGTGGTCCGAGAGGCCAGCGATGCCGGCGTGCAGTATGTGGAACAGCACGGCGGCTGCAGTCTGAATGAGCTCATGGATGTCGTCTGCAAGGAAGCGCGCGCTTCCCTGGATCATACGCCTGAACTGCTGCCGATTCTCAAGGAAGCACGGGTTGTGGACTCCGGCGGCAGCGGTCTGTGCGCGATCCTGGAAGGCTTCCGGGCCTATCTGCAGGGCACGCCGATTTCCGCGGAAAGTCAGAGTGCCGAACAGTCGGCAGCACATCACAAGTCCTTCGGCTACCGGGCGGAATTCATCCTCAGGCTGGGCGAGCAGGAGAAGCATCTTTTCCGGGAAGACAAGTTCCGGACGAACCTGAGCCGCTATGGCAAGAATCCGACCATGATCATTGACGGGGATCTCGTCAAGGTCCGCATCGAGACCATGATGCCGGGCGAAGTGCTCAACCTCGGCCAGCGGTACGGCAAATTCCAGAAGGTGCAGATCGAAAATCTGCAGGGCGAACTGGCCCCCTCGATTCTGGAAGAAGAGAGTGCCCCGAAGGAACTGCGGGAGTACGGCATCATCACCACGGCAGCCGGCGAAGGGCTGGCCAAGCTTTTCAAGGGCTATCGGGCCGATGTCGTGATCTCCGGCGGTCAGACGATGAATCCGGCGACGGAAGACTTCGTCAGTGCCATCCAGAAGACCCCGGCCAGACACATCTATGTTCTGCCGAATAACTCCAACATCATCATGGCTGCCCAGCAGGCGGCTGAGGTGACGGAAGACAAGGACATCATCGTCCTGCCGACCAGGAGCATTCCGGAAGGACTCAGCGCCTGCATGGCCTTCAATCCGGAAGAATCGCTGGAAAACAATACCGCCAACATGAAAGCGGCGGCGGAACACATCAAGAGCGGCGAAGTCACCTATGCCATCAAGGACACCGTCGTCGGCGGTCTGACGATTCACAAGGGCGACTATATGGGTCTCTTCGGCAAGAGCATCGCGGTGACGGCTGCCGACAAGGTTGAGGTCGTCTGCGAACTGCTGAAGAAGATGGTGGATGAAGACAGTGAGATCATCACCCTGATTCTGGGCAGGGATGCCACCGAGGAGGAAAGCCGCCGGGTTCAGGAATTCATCTCGGATCAGTTCGATCTGGATGTGGATGTCGAACAGGGAGATCAGCCTGTCTATTCCTTCCTGATCGGTGTCGAATAAGCAAGACGGATAAGGAAATATGCCTGCAGATCATGTCTGCAGGTTTTTCATTCCGGTATTGAAAAAGGCTTCCCGAAGGAAACCTCTTACTGAGCAGTCTGGTCGTTGATGACCGTGTGCTTCAGGGTATAGACCACCAGTTCCGCGTCTGCCAGGAAGCGCACATCCGCCATGGTGGTTCCTACACCGGTTGTGATATCCAGCGTGAAAGCATCGCTGATCGTATGCCGGCCGCGCAGATACATCTCCGCCCCGGCCGGGGTATACAGGGCGCCCAGACCCCAGTAGGCCTGACCGCCCAGGCTGTGGCCGGCCAGGAAGTAGTTCGTCCGGTCGGTCGGCACATTGCCGGCTTCATCCGGCGTGTGGCAGACCACCAGGGAGTAGGAGGTCGGCGAGACATTGGCAAAGGCCGAATCGACATCCGGGGAACCGTTGACCAGATTCTGCAGACCGACCAGGGTGATGGCCTGCGAGCCGGAATTGTGCAGACGGATGCTGGTGTTGTCCAGCACTTCGAAATCCGCATCATAGAGCACGGCCCGGACCGCATCCTGGCGCTCCTGCGTGACGCAGTCGGTATCGCCCAGCACGGCAAACTTGCCCAGCGGGGCTTCGATCTGTTTCAGCTCTTCGGTCAGAAAGGTCAGATCTTCTTCGCTCTGCCCCTCGACGGTATCCTCAAAGAGATCACCCCCGAAGATCACGGCATCCGGAGCCAGATCATTGATATGATCGATGACTTTCTGCGTCCGCTCCTGGTCCATGTAGGTCCCGTATTTCAGGTCCGAGAAGAACAGGATCTGCACATCATCCAGCTGATCCGGAATATAGATGGACTGCAGGGTCTCATAACGCACAGTGATCCGCGAAGGAGCGGAGTAGAAGGCATCATAGGCACTCAGCGAGATCAGGAGGGCAATCGCCGCCAGGATCAGAACGATTTTTTTCTTTGCACTCATCTTTTCCTTCGCCCGGTACCGTATAATAGTACCATACCTGTCTGGTGAGGAAGAGATGATTGCGGAAGGATTTCTGCTGACGGAAACCGTACTGAAAGACCAGACCGGCCGGCTGACGGAAGACGCCGCTGCGGCGCTTAATCAGATGCTCCGGTTCCGGATTCCTTTTGTGATTCTCACCCAGCGCTCTGCCCCGACCCGCCAGCAGATGGCAAAGGAACTGCAGGAACAGGGCTGCCCGCATCTGCGGGAAACCAGTTTCTATTCCACGGCCATGGCGGCGATCGATGAGATTGTGGAGAAGATGCCCCAGCACCGCTGTGCGGCCTATATCGGCGGCCGCGGCATGCGGGAGCTGCTGCGGATGGGCGGCTTCTCCCTGGACATGGACCGGGCGGACTGGCTGTTCATCGGCCAGGACCGGGAAGCGGGGTATATGGATTACTGCTATGCCCTGAAGATTGCCCTGAAGGGAGCGGTGATCGTCGAGACCGACGGCCGCACCGTCTATCTGGATGAACAGAAAGAACCGCTGATCGGCAGCGGTTCCATCGTAAAGATGATTCAGGAAAACAGCGGCGCCCATGTCTGGCATGCGGATATGCCGTCCGACCTGGTGATTCAGCGGGCTGCCCGGTATCTGGGCATGACGGCGAACCGGCTCCTGCTGGTGACGCCGGGCATCCAGCGGGAAATGGAAGCGGGGGAGAAGGCGGGCATCCGCACCGCCGTGGTGACGGCCCATTCGCCGGTCAATCCGCTGACGGCTTCCATTGCCCCGACCTATGTGGCGGAAGATCTAATGGGTCTGCTCACGCACTGAGGCACAGCGCTGCAGAAAGACCTGCATGAGTTTCCGGTGATGTTCATCCCTGGGATGGCGTTCCGGATGCCATTCGACGGCCAGAACCTGGTCGTTTTCAAATGCTTCGATGATCCCGTCGTCCGCACAGACCCCGGTCACCTGGAAACAGGCCGGGACCTCCCGGCAGGCCTGATGATGGAAGCTGTTGGTTCCGTAGGAGGAGCCGAAGATCTGAGCCATGACGGAGCCTTCGCTGAAGCGCACCGTATGGGCAAAGCAGTCCCGGGCCAGGGGCGGATCGTGTTTCATCTGGTTGTGTTCCAGGGCCTGCGGACAGCTGGTCCGGATGTCCTGATACAGCTTTCCGCCTTCGGCCACACAGCCTACCTGCATGCCCCGGCAGATCAGCAGGATCGGCTTTCCGGCATCCCGGAAGGCACGGTAGAGGGCAAAATCACTGGCATCCTCCTCCGGCAGGCCGGGGAAGGACCGGGTATTCTCTTCGTGATAGTAAACCGGATCAATATCCGGACCGCCGGTGATCAGCAGGCCGTCCAGCGCAGCGGCATAATCCGCTGCCAGGGCATTGTCGACCACACCCATCTGCACGGGCAGTCCGCCCTGACCACTGACATAGCGGTAATAGGAATTGTAGCAGTAACTGGAGTAATGATCATACAGACGGGTCTGCCGTCCGCTGATTCCGATCAGCAGTTTCGCCATAGGCACCTCCCTGTACCTCTGCTGTCATCATAGCACAGCCGCCGCACCGTCTATTTGCAGGGCTTCTGACGCGATGCTATAATTGCATCATTCTATAAGAAAGGCAGTTGATTAACTTTGGATGATTCCATACCTCCCTCTGAACAGATGAAAGTGCAGCAGGCACAGGCCTGCTTGTTCCGGAGGGTTCTATGACCAATCAGAATACCGATGTGCTGATCTTCTGGCTGGTGGTTCTGGTTGTTTTTTCTGGTCTCTTCTCGGCCGTTGAGACCGCCTATTCCAGTGCCAGCAAGATCAAGCTGAAGAACATGGAAAACACCGATCCGGAACGGATCAGGCATGTGCTGGCCATTCTGGACGACTTTGACCGCTTTCTCAGCACGGTTCTGATCGGCAACAACATTGTGAATATCGCCGCCGCCACGATTGCGACGATCCTTTTCACGCGGGCGTATGGAGATATGGGGGCCACCTATTCCACCATCGTCATGACCCTGATCATTCTGCTGCTGGGGGAAATCACGCCGAAATCCATCGCCAAGCAGATACCGGAACGCTTCAGCGTGCGCATGGTGAATTTCGTGCGCTTCTTCCAGGTTCTCTTCACACCGCTGAACTGGATCTTCGGTCTCTGGCAGCTGCTTGTCAGCAAGATCATTCATGTCGAGAATGATGATTCCGACATTGCGGATGAACTGATCACCATGGTCGATGAGGCCGAGAAGGAAGGGGATCTCGAAGAACATGAATCGGATCTGATCTCCGCCGCCATCGAGTTCAATGACCTGGATGTCCGGGATGTGCTGACACCCCGAGTGGATGTGGTCGCCGTGGATATCACCACGCCGCTGGAGAAGGTGGAGGAGACCTTCCGTCTCAACTCTTACTCCCGTCTGCCGGTGTATGAGAATTCGATCGACAGCATCGTGGGCGTCATTCACGAGAAGGACTTCTACAACATGATGTACCAGGACAAGGGCGGCTATCTGCGCAAGATCATCAAGCCCGTCATCTATACGTCGGAAAACGTCAAGATCTCCACGCTGCTCAAGCAGCTGCAGAAAGCCAAGCTGCACCTGGCCGTCGTGCTGGATGAATACGGCGGCACCGCCGGCATCATCACGATGGAAGACATCGTCGAAGAGCTGGTCGGCGAGATCTGGGATGAACACGATGTCGTCAAGGAGTACTACACGAAGATCGCCGACAACGTCTATCTGGTCAAATGCGATGCCGACTTCGAAGACATGCTGGAACGTTTTGATGTGGAGAACCAGGACGAGGATGCGGACTTCATTACCGTGTCCGGCTGGGTGATCCATGAACTGGACCGCATTCCGCATGCCGGGGATTCCTTTGATTACCAGAATCTGCATGTCGAAGTGACCAAGGCCGACCAGCGCAAGGTGCTGGAGATCAAGGTCACGATCCGGCCGAAAGAAAAGGAGGAAGAAGAGGATGACTGAGAAGTCATCCTTTCTGTGGAAGATGCAGCAGTATTTTGCCCGGCAGGAAATACAGTCCGGGATGGACTATCTGCTCAGCCCGGAACAGGCCCATCATGCCGAACATGTCCTGCACCTGGATCAGGAAACGGTGCGGATCGTGCATGACGGAAAGGCCTGGTTCGGGACCATTGAGAAGACCCATGCCGGCATGGTGGTCCATGTGCAGGAACCGGATCCCGTGTCCCGGGAGCTGCCCTGCCGGATCACCCTGGCGGCGGCCCTGATCCGGCGCGAGAGACTCGAGCTGGTGCTGCAGAAAGCAGCCGAACTGGGTGCCGGCCGGATCGTCGTGTTTGAATCCAGCCGCTGTGTCGTGCATGCCCGGCAGGAGAAGCTTTCCCGTCAGCGCCAGCGCTGGCAGAGCATTCTGGAAGAAGCCAGTGCCCAGTGCAGGCGGGATCGGATCCCGGAACTCTGCGGCGTGGTCTCGCTGGCGGATCTTTCCGCCTATCAGGAAGAACAGAACTTAGTGGCCTATGAAGAAGCCGGTACGGCAGCCCCGCTGCTGTCCGAGGTCTATCAGAACCGCAGTGCGCTGATCGTGATCGGACCGGAAGGCGGCTTCAGCAGGCAGAAAATTGCTCAGCTGCGCCAGCAGGACTTTGCCTGTGTCACCCTCGGCCGGCGCATCCTGCGGGCCGAGACGGCATCACTCTACGCCCTGAGCGTGCTGGCCGAAAGGCAGGAGGGACAGCGATGAAGTTTATTGTCATGAATCTTGGCTGCAAGGTGAATGCCTATGAAGGCGAGAGTGTGGCTGCCGAACTGGAACGCCGCGGCCATACCAGAGTCGCCGAGGAACAGGCGGCCGATCTCTGCGTGCTCTTTACCTGCTGCGTGACCAATACTGCCGCCCAGAAGAGCCGGCAGATGGCGCACCGCCTGCGCCACCATCATCCGGAGGCCGTGATCGTGCTGGCCGGCTGCTATGTGCAGATCGATCCGCAGGCCTGTGCGGATGTGGATATTCTGGTCGGTACGCACAACAAGAGCAGAATTCCGGATTACGTGGAACAGTTCCTGCAGAACCGCCGGCGGATCGTGGATGTCACGCCGGCTGAGACCATGCCTTTTGAAGAGATGCGCATGGAACAGTTCGAAGGACAGACCCGGGCTTATCTCAAGGTGCAGGATGGCTGCAACCAGTTCTGCACCTACTGCATCATTCCCTATGCCCGCGGCCGGGAGCGTTCCCTGGCCCCCGACAGGGCCGTGGCCCAAGCTGCAGCCCTGGCTCAGCACCATAAGGAAATCGTGCTCAGCGGCATTCATACGGGCCGCTATGGCCGGGAATACGGGGTGTCTCTGGCCGAGCTGATCCGCCGCATTCTGGCCGCCGCGCCGGGCCTTGAACGGATCCGGATTTCTTCCATCGAGATGAATGAAGTCAGCGATGAACTGATCGAACTGATGCACAGCACCAGCCGTGTTGCCCGGCATCTGCACATCCCGCTGCAGGCGGGCTGCGACACGGTTCTGCAGCGTATGCACCGGCCGTATTCCACGGCAGACTATTATGCTAGAATAGAGGAAATTCGGCAGGCGCTGCCGGGAGTTTCAGTTTCAGCCGACCTGATCGTCGGCTTCCCCCAGGAAACGGATGCTGAATTTGCTGAAACCGTGGCATTCCTGAAAAAGTGCCGGTTTTCCTTCCTGCATGTCTTCCCGTATTCACGCCGGGATGGCACCGCGGCGGCAGCCCTGAAGCCGCAGATTGCGCCGGAAGTCAAGAAACAGCGGGTGCAGATCTGCCGGCAGCTGTCGGAAGAGCTCTATGATGCCTACAAGAAGGAATTCCTGGGCCGGGATGTCCGGGTGCTGATCGAGGCCGAAAAGAAGGGCTGCAGTTTCGGACATTCTTCGGAATATCTGCCGGTCTGTGCGCCAGCCGGGCTGACGCCGGGCAGCCTGCAGACCATCCGTCTGGAAGAACTGCGCAGTCATGACCTCTGGGGAAAGGCAGTGAACGGATATGAATCTTCAGGAACTCTTTGACAACGTACCCAGCATTGAAATCCGCAATCTGATGGCAGACAGCCGCAAGGTGCGGCCGGATTCCATCTTTTTCTGTGTGCAGGGGATGATGTTCGACGGCCACCGCTTCGTCGACCAGGCCATCGAAAACGGGGCCCGGGTGATCGTCCACTCCGAACCCATCGCCAACAAGAATCCGGACGTGACCTATATCCGGGTCAAGGATGTGACGGCGGTCTTCAACAAGGTGGCCGATGCCTTCTACGGCTACCCCAGCCACAAGATGCGGGTGTACGGCGTGACCGGCACCAACGGCAAGAGTTCGACCTGCTGCATCATCCGGGACATTCTCAACGACTATTCGCCGACCGGCTATATCGGCACGATCGCAATTGAATACGGCAATGTCAAGCTGCCGCCGCTGCTCACCACGCCGAACATCGATGACCTGCATTCCATCATGCATGACATGGTCGAAGCAGGCATGAAGAATGTCGCCCTGGAAGCTTCCAGCATCGGCATCGAGCAGGGCCGGGTCGACAGCGTTGACTTCGATACTGTCGTCTTCACCAACCTGACCTATGATCATCTGGACTATCACGGCACGATGGAGAACTACTTCCAGGCCAAGAAGAGACTGTTTGACAATCTGAAGCCGGATGCCTATGCCATCGTCAACGCGGATGATCCCTACGGACTGCGGATTGTCGAAGATACCAAGGCGCATGTGGTGACCTTCGGCATCGATCACGAGGCGGATTACCGGGTCACGGACTATCAGCTGCTCGCAGACCGGACGCTGTTTACCCTGCAGGTCAACGGCAAGAGCTTTGATCTGGAAACCAACCTGGTTGCCCGGTTCAATATCTACAACATCCTGGATGTCATTGCCGCTCTGAATCTGAACGGCCTTGACATCAGTCAGATGAAGGACAAGCTGAAGCATCTGAAGCAGATCGAAGGCCGCATGGAACGGATCGACTGCGGCCAGCCCTTCAATGTGATCGTCGACTTTGCCCATACGCCGGACGGCATTGAGAAACTCTGCCAGTACGGCGCCGCCATCACGCCGAAGGGCAGCCGGATCATTGCCATCACCGGTTCGGCCGGCAAGCGGGACAAGGTCAAGCGGCCGGTCTTCGGGCAGATCCTCGACAAGTATGCAGACATGATCATCCTGACCGAGGACGACCCCCGCAATGAGGATCCGGTGGAGATCTGCCATGAGATCGCCTCCGGCATTCAGCACACTAACTATCTGATCATCGAAGACCGCTATGATGCCATCCGCCAGGCCGTGGAGATCTGCGATCCGGGCGATACGATCCTCATCATGGGCAAAGGCGATGAGAAATTCATCTACCGGGAATACGGCAGAGAGCCTTACCAGGGAGATGATGCCATCTCCCGGGAAGTGATTCAGAAATACTATCTGGGAAACGGAGAAGCGAAAAATGACAGCGAAGATGCCAATCAATGAGTACATCGATCACACCCTGCTCAGAGCCGATGCCACCGAAGCAGAGATCCGAAAGCTCTGTGAGGAAGCCAGGCAGTACGGCTTTGAAACCGTCTGTGTCAACCCCTGCTGGATCAAGACCTGCAAGGCTGCCCTGGAAGGCAGCCGGACCCGGGTCTGCACGGTCATCGACTTTCCCCTGGGCGCCGACGGAGTTGAGAGCAAGTCGTTCTCTGCCTTTGAGGCCGTCAAGGAAGGGGCCGATGAAATCGACATGGTCCTCAACATCGGCAAGCTGAAGGACGGCGATGACAACTATGTCACGCATGAGATCAGCGAGGTAAAGTCGGCCATCGGGCATAAGACCCTGAAGGTGATCATCGAGTGCTGCCTGCTCACGGATGAGGAAAAGAAGCGGGCCTGTGAGGACTGCGTCAAGGGTGGCGCTGACTTTGTCAAGACCAGCACCGGGTTCTCCAAGGGCGGGGCGACCGTCGAAGATGTCCGTCTGCTCCATGACACGCTGGCCGGCCGGGCCCGGGTCAAGGCGGCCGGCGGCATCCGCACCAAGGCCGACATGGAAGCCATGATCGAAGCCGGTGCCGAGCGCATCGGAACCAGCCATGGCGTCGAGCTGTTTGAACAGTTCCAGGCGGAGCAGAAGAGCTGAAAAAGCGTTGCAAATCCGCAGTCACTCTGCTATATTTGTTCTGCAGATTCCGAAAGGGGGGATATGAATGCCTAGAGTCGTCGTTAAGGAAAACGAGAATCTGGATGACGCACTGCGCCGTTTCAAGCGTCAGGTCTCCCGCAACGGAACCCTTGCGGAAGCCCGCAAGAGAGAGTACTACGTCAAGCCGGGCGTCAAGAGAAAGCTGAAGAGCGAAGCAGCCCGGAAAGCAAGAAGACGCGGGAAGTAAGCGCACCGGAAGATTCCTCATCAGGGGAATCTTTTTTCATGCCCGGGGATTCAGATGATCCATCATCGGCCAGCTATTCGCAAACTGAAAGGAGTTATGCAGAATTGATTCTGTGCTTTTCGGAATTCCGCCCGTATATTCAGGTTGAAGCAACGAGGGATACCGGCTGCCGAAGAGGCTGAACCGCATGCATTGAGAAGCCATGCTGTCATGATGAGACCATGGCCGCACAAAAGGAAAAAGGACAGATGTCAGTCGGAAAGACATCTGTCAGAAAGGAGCAGACAGAGATGATCTTTTATTTTTCCGCAACCGGAAACACCAGATGGATTGCCGAGACAGTTGCCGCCGCATTGGGAGATCAGACGGCGGATATCCGGAAAACAGATCCGGAATCCTGCATCTTCGGGGCCGATGAGATGGTGGGCATCTGCTTTCCGGTCTACGCCTGTCAGGCACCCCTGAACGTGCAGCAGTTTGCCAGGAAACTCAGAACGAATGGCGCCTTCACCTATGTAATCTGTGACTACAGCAATTTTGTCGGCCATGCGCTGGAGCATTTTAACCGCGAAGTCCTGCCGATCAACAGCGGCTATGGGCTTCTCATGCCGGATGATACTTCCGTCCTGGGCATGACCTACGATGACGAAAAGTCAACCCGGGAGAAACTAAAGACCGCTCCCGAACGCCTGGCGAAAATCATTGAGCGTCTGAAAAAGAGAGAAGATCATGTCTTCGATGCGTACGAAGGACCGGATCCGGATGCCTATGACAGCCTGGCGGATCAGTTTTATGCCAATGCCGTCACGAAGCCGTTTTTCGTGGACAAGGCACGCTGCATCGGCTGCGGACTTTGTGCGGCGAACTGCCCGGTAGCAGCCATTGCGATGCAGGATGGCCGTCCGGTCTGGGTAAAGGATCACTGCTATTACTGCTCCGGCTGTATCAACAACTGCCCGAAGGAAGCCATCGGTTTCGGCGATAAGTCCAAGGGCGTATACCGGTATACCTGGCAGAAATACAACGGCTGAAAGGTGGTGGGCTGCCGGTCCGGAATCCGCCGTCAGAACCCCGGCTTGTCTTTTCTGTTCCCGATTCTGATCTGAGAAACACGGTCTGATGGCTGTACGGTCATCCGATCGTGCTTTTTGAATCCGCAGGAGAATCGGAAAGCTTTGCGCTACAATACAGATATAGAAAAAGACAGGAGGATGCGGCTTGGCAAATCAGGTCATTGAACTGGCAGAACTCACCGATGCGGACAGCAGCAATCTGATCGGCAGCGGTGACCGCAATCTGAAGGCAATATCGGAATACTTTGCCCAGGAGATCAGCTATCGTTCGGGGAAATTCACCCTGGTCAACGGCACCCCGGAAGTCCGGGAACAGGTGCAGGAGGTCCTGCAGGCCCTGCTGACGCTGGCGCACCAGCACCGGGTCATCCAGGAACAGGATGTCATCTATGCCTGCCGCCTGGTATCGCGGCATGAACCGGTCTCCTTTGAGGAATATGGACAGCATCTGATCGGCCGCACCCTGACCGGCCGGGCGGTAGCCCCCAAGACGCGGGGACAGCTGGCCTTTGCCAGGGCGATGGAGAATCATGATATCGTCTTTGCGATCGGTCCGGCCGGCACGGGCAAGACCTATCTGGCCGTGGTGCAGGCCGTCAGTGCCCTGAAGAAGGGAACCGTGAAACGCATCATCCTGACCCGGCCGGCGGTGGAAGCCGGGGAAAGCCTGGGCTTTCTGCCGGGCGATCTGAAGGAGAAGGTGGATCCCTACCTGACGCCGCTGTATGATGCCCTGCATGACATGCTGGGCAGCGAGCAGACCGACCGTCTCATTGAAAAAGGCACCATCGAGATTGCGCCGCTGGCCTACATGCGGGGCAGGACATTGGATGATGCCTACATCATCCTGGATGAAGCGCAGAATACCACCCGGGCCCAGATGCAGATGTTTCTGACCCGGCTGGGCTTTGCGTCCCGGATGATCATCACCGGCGACATCACGCAGATCGATCTGGCCCGAGGGGCTCAGAGCGGTCTGGTGCATGCGGCCGCGATCCTGAAGGATATTCCGGAGATCGAGATCGTGCAGCTGACCAGCGATGATGTCGTCCGGCATCCGCTGGTACAGAAGATCATCGACCGCTACGCCGCCGATGCTCAGGGATTGCCGAACTGCTCAAAGCGGTAGGGCTGCAGAGACTTCGCGATGTTGCAGCAGTGATCGCCCATCCGCTCCAGGTTGCCCAGGATATCGCAGTATACGGAACCGGCCACCGGGGAAGGACACGCATTGCGGGCAAGCCGGTCAAAGTGATCCTGGCGGGAACGGTATTCCAGCTGATCCAGACTGTCCTCATCCTTTAACAGCTGATCCAGGCTGGCCGTATCCGAGAGCCGGACGATGGCATAGGCATTGTCAAACATGCTGCTCACGAGCTGGAACATGTCGTTCAGATCGCGGGCGGCATTTTCGGTGAAAGAGCCATTGTCATCATGGATCATGGCCAGGAATTCGGTGACGTTTTCCAGCAGGTCGCCGATCCGTTCCATGTTCTTGATCGTTTCCATGCTGCAGCGGATCTGCAGCGTATCATCCGGCGTCACATCGGGACGCGTGCTCAGCTGAACCAGAAAATTGGTGATCTTGTAGTCCATGCGGTCGATCAGGTCTTCATTCTGCTTCAGCAGATCCTGATCCTCGGCGGTCCCCGGCTTGTTCAGAAATTCCTGTGTCTGCTTGATGGTCTGACGCACGACTGCCGCCATCTGATCCATGGCCCGGGCCGCGATCTCCAGGGCGGCCGAGGGGATCATCCGGCTGGTGTCCTGGTCCAGATCCTCGATGTTCACACTCATGCGGGCAGGTTCTCTGCCGGGTACGATCCGGCAGACCAGCGCACAGAGCTGATCCAGGAAAGGCATGACCATCAGGACACCGATGATGTTGAAGATGATGTTGGCCACGGCCACTTCCATCATCGGTTCCAGATGCAGCAGCTCACACAGGTTCTCCATCAGAATCGAATAGGGATGGAGCAGACACATGAAGACCACCGAGACCAGTACGTTGAAGACGGTATGAATCGCAGCCGTGCGCCGGGCACCCAGCGAACCGCCCATGGCCGCCAGAATGCCGGTCACCGTGGTGCCGATATCGGCGCCGAACATGAAGGGCAGCACGGCCTGGAAAGACAGGGCACCGGAGGCGTACATCTTCTGGATGACACTGATGGAGGCTGCCGAGGACTGAATCAGGGCGGTCATGACCACGCCCGTCAGCATGCTGAGCACGGGATTGCCGGCCATCTTCAGGGCAAAGGCACTGAACTCCGGCAGGTCCTTGAGCTCGGCCATGGAACTGCCCATCGCCGAAAGACCATAGAAAATCAGGCCGAAGCCTGTGATGATCTGTCCCAGATCATGGGTGCGGTGCTTTTTCCCGAACAGCAGGAACATGCAGCCGACGAAGACGATATAAAGGGCATAGGCATCGATGTTCATGGAGACCAGGAACGGCGTGATCGTCCGGCCGATATTGGCCCCCATGATGACGCCGGCCGCCTGGTTCATGGTCATCAGCCCGGCCCGCACAAAACTGATGGTAATGGCGGTCGAAGCGGAGGAAGACTGCATCATGATCGTCATCAGGATGCCGATCAGGACCGCCTGCCAGCGGCGGGCCGTGTATTTCTGAATGTAGTCGCGAAGCCGGTCGCCGGCATAGGCGCGGATGCCGCTGCCCATGAAGTCAATGCCGAACATGAAAAGTCCGAAGCCGCCGAGAATCATGTCCCACTGAATCGCAGACAGAGTCATATCCGCTCCCCCAGTCTGTTCCTATTCTACCAAAATTTAACCGGAATCATACCATTCCGTTACATCAGGCGAATCAGCGGGAAAACAGCCCGGGAATGCTATAATGGGTCTGCTATGGAACTGACCTTTGTCAATCGTACCAGTCAGAAGCAGGAGCAGCAGGAGCGGGACATCCGCCGGATCGCCAGGGCGGCGGAGACGCGCCTGCAGCTGCCGGAGGATCTGGAAGTCTCCGTGCTGTTTGTGCGTTCCCGTACCATACACCAGATCAACCGGGATTACCGGGGGATCGACCGGCCGACCGATGTCATCACCTTTGCGGCCCGGGATGAGATGGATAAGGACGCGCTGCCGGAAGAGCAGAAGGAACTGGGGGATATCTTCATCAACATCGACTATGCCCGCCGGCAGGCCCGGGAGTATGGCCACAGCTACGAACGGGAAGTGGGCTTTCTGTTCACCCATGGCCTGCTGCATACGCTGGGCTATGATCATATGCAGGAAAAGGATGCCCGGGTCATGTTTGCTCTGCAGGATGAGATTCTCGATCCGATCCTGCCCCGGCAATGAAGAAGAAATTCGGTCCGGCCCTGCAGGGCCTGCGGGATGTCTGGCAGGATCCTTCGATCCGTCTGCAGATTCTGCTGGCCCTGGCCGCGGTCTGTGCCGGTTTTATCCTGCAGCTGAGCGAAGGGGAGTGGCTGGCGGTGCTCCTGGCCTGCGGGCTGGTGATCGCAGCCGAGATCCTGAATACCTGCGTGGAAAGACTGTGCAATCTGTATACGGAAGAGGACAATGCCGGCATCCGGATCATCAAGGATCTGGCCGCGGCAGCCGTGCTGTGTGCGGCCTTTGCGGCTCTGGCAGCGGCACTGGTGATCCTGGCCCATCATATCTAGGAGGAAATCATGACCAAGGAAGAACTGATTCAGAAGGCGCAGGAGGCGATGCGCAATTCCTATGCGCCTTATTCGAAATATCATGTCGGCGCCTGCATTCTCTGCACGGACGGGAAATGGTTCTATGGCGCCAACATCGAGAATGCCTCATTCGGCGCCACCAACTGTGCGGAACGCAGTGCCGTCTTTGCGGCCTATTCCAACGGCTATCGGGCCGATACCATTGCCGCTCTGGCCATCGTATCCGACGGTGAGCGGATCGCAGCCCCCTGCGGCATCTGCCGTCAGGTGCTGAGCGAACTGCTGAAACCGGATACGCCGATCTATCTTTCCAACGGAAAAGAAGAGGCGACCACGAGCATCCGGGAACTGCTGCCGATGTCGTTCGGGATGGAGGATGTGATCCGATGAGAGCGGGCTTTGTCGCCCTGGCGGGAAAGCCGAATGCCGGCAAGAGCACGCTGCTGAATGCCCTGCTGAAGCAGAAGCTGGCCATCGTTTCGGCCAAGTCGCAGACCACCCGCAGTGAAATCCACGGCATTCTGAATACGGAAGAGGCCCAGATCGTCTTTACCGATACGCCAGGCATCCACAAGGCCCAGGATCGACTGGGCAGCCGGATGAACCGGGAAGCCTTCAGCGTCATGCAGGGGGTGGATCTGGTCTATCTGGTCGTGGATGGCAGGGCACCTTTCGGCAAGGGGGATCAGGTGATTCTGGATTCCCTGCAGAAGCTGCAGGCACCGGTGTTTCTGATCCTGAATAAGATCGATCTGCTGAGCAAGGCAGAAATTCTGGAAGCGCTGCAGGCCTGGCAGAAACGCTATGACTTTGCCGAGTACTTCCCGCTGTCTGCCCTGGATCAGAAGGATTTTCAGGACCTCATCCAGACGACCGTCTCCTATCTGCCGGAAGGCGGGAAGATGTTCCCGGATGACATGGTGACTGATGCGTCCCGGGCGTTCCGCATGGCGGAGATCGTCCGGGAAAAGATTCTTTCCTGTACGGAACAGGAAGTGCCGCATGCCGCGGCGGTGCAGATCGAGGATATCGAAGTGCAGGACGACGGCTCCTGGCAGGTGCGGGGGCTGATCCTGGTGGATAAGCCGGGCCAGAAGGGCATCCTGATCGGCCGGCAGGGCCGCATGATTGCCCGGATCCGCCATGAGGCGGAGCAGGAAATCAGCCAGGTGCTGCAGCAGAAGGTGCATCTGGAACTGTTCGTGCGCGTGGAACCCGAATGGCGCAACCGGGATGACAAGATCACCAGCTACGGCTACGGACCGCAGGACGACCATGAATGACCGGATTCAGGGCATCATTCTGAAACAGAGCGATTACCGGGATCAGGCCGTACTGCTCAGGGTGCTGACCAGAGATCATGGCAAACTGTCCCTGATTGCCCAGGGTGCCCGGAAGATGACCAGCCGGAATGCGGGCCGTCTGCAGCCTTATACCCAGGCGGTATTCCTGCTGGATTACCGGGAGGGCAGGACGCTGTTCCGGCTGCGCAGTCTGCAGGATGTCCGGCAGTATGAGCGCTTATATACGGATCTCTACTGTTCGGCAGCCGCAGCCGTGCTGTGCGAGGCGGCCGACGGACTGTGTGCCGAAGAAACGGATGCTGTCTTCTGCCAGCCTTTCTATGAGGATCTCTCGACAGCCCTGGAAGATCTCAGCCAGGGCTTTTCCGCCGATCTGGTCCTGACGGTCTGCCTGGCGCAGTTTCTGCAGTACAGCGGCATGGCGCCGGCTGTCGACGGCTGTGCGGTCTGCGGCGAGTCCAGAGTCACAGCCATCAGTGCCCGGGAGGGCGGCTTTCTCTGTGCCCGGCATGCGCAGGAACTGCAGGTGCCGGCCCGGGATCCCAAACGGCTGCACCAGTTCCGGCTGCTGAACAAGGCCGGCATGAGCCGGATCAGTCAGATCGCACCGCTGGTTGATGACTGCCGCGAGGATCTGGCGGTGCTGGTGGAAATCCTGCGGACCCACGGCGGTCTGGCCATGCATTCCTGCACCCTGCTCCAGCAGGTCGCCGCCATTGAAGAAAGACACTGAAAATGCTATACTGCTGAAGATTTTAGTGTTTTTTTATATCGTGGAGGAGAAACAGGCAATGGAAAAGACGTTTGACAAGATCGTATCGCATGCCAAAAAGACCGGCTTTGTCTTTCAGGGCTCGGAGATCTATGGCGGCTTAAGCAATACCTGGGATTTCGGCCCTTACGGCAGTATGCTGAAAGACCACATCAAGATGGCCTGGAAGAAGAAGTTCATCCAGGAGAATCCGGACAATGTGGAACTGCAGGCGGCGATTCTGATGAATCCCCGCGTCTGGGAAGCCTCGGGTCATCTGTCCAGTTTCTCGGATCCGCTGATGGACTGCAGGTCCTGCAAGACCCGGCACCGTGCCGATCATCTGATCTCCGATTTCACCCATGGCGAGGTCAGTGCCGACGGCTGGACCAACGAGCAGATGGAAACCTATATCCGGGAACACAATATTCCCTGTCCGAAGTGCGGTTCGCATGATTTTACGCCGATCCGCCAGTTCAACCTGATGTTCAAGACCTTCCAGGGTACGGTGGAAGATGCCAAGAGCACCATCTACCTGCGCCCGGAAACCGCACAGGGCATCTTCGTCGACTTCAAGAACATCCAGCGCACCTACCGCAAGAAGCTGCCGTTCGGCATCTGCCAGATCGGCAAGAGCTTCCGGAATGAGATCACCCCGGGCAACTTCATCTTCCGGACCCGCGAGTTCGAGCAGATGGAGATGGAATTCTTCTGCCGGCCGGGCGATGACCAGGAATGGTTCCCGTACTGGCGGAAGTTCTGCATGGACTGGATTCTCAGTCTGGGCGGCCAGCGGGAGAACCTGCGCTACCGCGATCACACCAAGGAAGAACTGAGCTTCTATTCCACCGGCACCACGGACATCGAGTATGCCTTCCCGTGGGGCTGGGGGGAAGTCTGGGGCATTGCCGACCGGACAGACTACGACCTTTCCCAGCATCAGAAGTTCTCCGGCGAGAACCTGGAATACATGGATCCCAACACCGGCGAGAAGTTCATCCCGTTTGTGGTGGAACCTTCCGTCGGGGTGGAACGGCTGTTCTTCATGTTCTTCTGTGATGCCTATGATGAGGAGACCCTGGACAAGGGCGACACCCGCATCGTCATGCACTTCCATCCGGTGCTGGCTCCGATCAAGTGTGCCGTCCTGCCGCTGCGCAAGTCCTATGCCGAAAAGGCCAGGGAAATCCGGCAGTCGCTGTCCTATGATTTTGAAACCGACTATGACGAATCCGGTTCCATCGGCAAGCGTTACCGCCGCCAGGATGAGATCGGCACCCCGTACTGCATCACCATCGATGAACAGACGATGGCTGACGGCACCGTCACCATCCGGGACCGCGATACCATGGCGCAGGAGCGTCTCAGCGTCGAACAGGTCCGGGAGAAGATCAGTCAGGCCATCCGTTTCTGATCCCGTTTCCAGAAAGGAGCCGCATGGCAAGAATCAGTGAAGAAGAAATCAATGCTGTGCGCAGCCGGGCGGACATCGTACAGGTCATCGGACATTATCTGCCCGTGACCCGCAAGGGCAAGAGCTATGTGGCGCTCTGCCCGTTTCATGATGACCATGATCCCTCGCTCTCCATCTCACCGGACAAGCAGATCTATAAATGTTTTGTCTGCGGGGCCGGCGGGAATGTCTTTACCTTTGTTCAGAACTACGAAAAAGTCAGCTTCCCGGAAGCGGTCGCCAAGGTGGCCGATCTGGTCGGCTATCCGCTGTCGGTGGACGTACAGGCCAGACCGGAAAGCCGGGATCCGCATCTAGAGCGTCTGCAGAAAATCCTGGAAGAGACCATCTCTTTTGCCATGTATCAGATGAGCACCGCAGCCGGGGAGACCGTCCGGAACTACTGCTTGCAGCGCGGCCTTGACGACGCCGTACGGGAAACCTTCCAGATCGGCTGGATCCCGGGCGGCGATGCCCTGTATGCCTTTCTGCATGCCAAGGGCTACAGCGATGCCGACATGGTGGAAGCCAATGTCGTACGCACCAGCACCAGCGGTCTGCACGATGTCTTCCAGGAGCGCATCACCTTCCCGATTCATGACGGACAGGGCAGGGCAGTCGGCTTTTCCGCCCGCACTCTGGATCCCCGGAATCCGGCCAAATATCTCAATACCAACGATACGCCCCTGTTTCACAAGGGCAGTCTGGTCTATAACCTGCACCGGGCCCGCTTCACCGCCCGCCGGCAGGCGAAGATCTATCTCTGCGAAGGCGTCACCGACGTCATTGCCTTCAGCCGGGCCGGCATGGAGAATGCCGTCTGTACGCTGGGCACCGCCTGTACCGAACAGCAGATCCGTCTGCTGAAAGCTGCCGCTCCGAAGCTGGTCTTCTGCTACGATGGCGACCAGGCCGGACAGAATGCGACCTGGCGGGCCGCCAAGCTGGCCATGAAGAACGGCTGCAAGGTCTCAATTGTCCGCAACACCACGGGCAAGGATCCGGATGAGATCCTGCGCGACGGCGGACCCGAGGCACTGCAGCAGCTGGCCCATGGCGAAGAGTCCTGGATGGAATTCGCCCTGGCCTATCTGCAGAGTCATACGAATCTGGAAAACTACGAAGAGCGCAAGGAGTTCGTCCGCCGGGCCCAGGCCGAAATCGAACAGCTCGAGGATCCTTTTGACCGGCAGCACTTCACGGAAGAAGTCGCCCGGATCAGCGGCTTCCCGCTGACCTATACGCCCGAGCAGAAGAAGACCGGACAGCGCCGCATCCCGAACCGGCTCGTGCAGCCGCCGGTCGGCACCCGGGAAGCAGAAGAACAGCTGCTGGCCCAGATGCTGGCCCACCCCGAAGCCGCTGCCTGCTTCACGGAACACCTCGGCTATCTGCCCGATGAAGACTGTGAAGAAGCCGCAATGCTGATCGTCGATGCCCGACGTCAGCACCCCGGTGAGCCGCTCGACGTCACCGCTCTGATGAATCAGACGGACAAGACAAATGTGCAGGAGCTGTTTGCAAGAATGGCAACTTCGCGCTATTACGAATGGGCTTATGATGAGTCCATTGTCCGCGGCGACATCCGCAAGATCCTGATCGGCAAGTATACCGCCAAGGCCGATGCCTTCCGGGAACAGCTTGCCCAGACCGTCAATACGGAAAGCCGCCTGGCTCTGATCAGCGAATATCAGCAATGCCTGCTGGAATTAAGGAGGTTAATTGATGAAGAAAACAGCAACTAAGAAAGAAGAAAAGAGCAAGACCAGACGCAAGCCGGCAGACAAGTCTGCCCGCAGTGCGGCCGGTTCCAGAACTGCCCAGTCTGCGCACCGCAGTTCTGCCAAGACCGCTGTCAAGGCGGAAAGCCGCCGCAAGACAGCCGAAACCTCCCCCAGCAGGAAGATGCCGAAGACCGCAGCTGCCAAGCCGGCAGCCAAGAAGCCGGCCGTCAAGACCAAGGAGGTCAAGGCCGAAAAGAACACCAAAGCCGCCAAGCCGGAAAAGAAGACCAGAAGCACCGCCAAAGCCGTCAAGGAGACCAGAAAGGCGGCGCCGGTTTCCGCTGCCGTCAAGCAGACGAAGAAACCGGTTGCCAGGACTAAAGAGGTCAAGGCTGAGGTCAAGGCGGAAAAGAACGTCAAAACCGCTAAGAAAGTCAGTCCTGCCAAAACTGCGGCAGCCGGAAAGAAGCCGGCCGCCAGGGCAGCCGCAACCGTCAGGACTGACAGCCGGGCGAAAACAGACAGTAAAGCCAAGAGCGCAAAACAGGACAGCAGAAAGACCAAAGCTCCTGTAAAGCCGGCTGAAAAGGCCCTGCCTGCCGTACCGGAAAAGGAAGTCTCTTCTGCCGAGGAAAAGAAGATTGCGGCCCGCAAGAAGGAACTGCTCAATCCCTATAAGAAGAATGGCCGGGAGAAGGAACTGAAGTCCCTGGATGACTTCAAGGACAGCTTCCGGGAATACTATGCCATTGACCGGCAGCTCTATCAGAAGGATGTGCTGGCTGCCCTGGATCATCTGAATCTCAGCGATGATGATCTCGATGATCTCTGGGAGTGGTTCAGCAATGAAAACATCGAACTCATCAGCGAGGAAGAGGAAGACCTCGAGGATCTGGAAGACGAGGAAGAGATGGATAAGATGCTGGACGATGAGGAGGACGATGATTCCGCGGAAGAAGAAAAGAAGGAAGTGGAAAAGACCGTCAGCGAAGAGCTCACCGTCTCATCGGGTTCCTACAGCAGTCACAGCAGTGTGCAGCTGAATGATCCGGTCAAGATGTATCTGAAGGAGATCGGCCAGGTCCCGCTGCTGAAGCCGGAGGAAGAGCCGATCATCGCCAAACGCATCGAGGAAGGGGACATGGAGGCCAAGAACATCCTGATCTCCTCCAACCTGCGTCTGGTGGTCGCCATTGCCAAGAAGTACGTCGGCCGCGGCATGCTGTTTCTGGATCTGATCCAGGAAGGCAACATGGGTCTGGTCAAGGCAGTCGAAAAGTTCGATTACCGCAAGGGCTTCAAGTTCAGCACCTATGCCACCTGGTGGATCCGCCAGGCCATCACCAGAGCCATTGCCGACCAGGCCAGAACCATCCGGATTCCGGTGCACATGGTCGAAACCATCAACAAGCTGACGCGGGTGCAGCGCCAGCTGGTGCAGGAACTGGGCCGGGATCCGACCGCGGAGGAGATCAGCGCCCGCATGGACGGGATTTCGCCGGAGAAGGTGCGGGAGATTCAGAAGATCGCCCTGGAACCGGTCTCCCTGGAGACCCCGATCGGCGAGGAAGATGATTCCCATCTGGGCGACTTCATCGAAGACAAGGATGCCATGAGCCCGGATGAGTATGCCAACAACCAGCTGCTCAAGGATGAGATCAACAACGTCCTGTCCGGTCTGACCGAACGGGAGGAGAAGGTTCTGCGTCTGCGTTTCGGGCTGTATGACGGCCGGACCCGGACGCTGGAAGAAGTCGGCCGGGAGTTCAATGTCACCCGGGAGCGGATCCGGCAGATCGAGGCCAAGGCCCTGCGCAAGCTGAAGCACCCGACCCGTTCCAAGCGCCTGAAGGATTTCTTCGACAAATGATGAACCAGAGACTGCTGGCCATTGCCCATAAGATTCAGCCTGGGGCGGTGCTGGCCGATATCGGTACCGACCACGCCCAGCTGCCGATCTGGCTGGTGCAGAACGGGATTCTGCAAAAGGCCTATGCCTGTGATGTGGCGGAAGGACCGCTGCAGACGGCCCGGGCGAACATCGACCAGGCCGGCTTGCAGGACCAGATCATCCCGCTGCTCTCCGATGGCTTTGACCGGGTGCCGGATGACATCACGGCAGCCGTGCTGGCCGGCATGGGTTTCTACACCATCCGGGATATCCTGGCAAAGGCAGATCCGAAACTGCTCGCCGGACTGTCTCAGCTGATCGTGCAGTCCAATACCGACCTCAAGCCGCTGCGGACCTGGATCATGCAGAAAGGCTGGTCCCTCACGGATGAGGAACTGGTCTTTGAAAAGGGGCACGCCTACGTGATCATGACCCTGAATGTGCATGAAAAGGCCAACTATACCAGCATGCAGCTGCTCTGCGGTCCGCTGCTGCTGGAAAAGGGCGGCGAAGCATTTGCGGCCTACTGCCAGAAACAGCTGCAGATCCTGACGGTGATCCTGCAGCACAATCCCAACGATGTGGCACATTACTGGGAATATCAGTGCTGGCAGAAAGCCCTCAGACAGGCACAAGAAAAGTCCGACTGAACGCGGACTTTTTCTGTGATGCTTACTTTTCGATGCTGTTGACTGCCTTGGCCAGACGGGACTTCTGCCGGGACGCATAGTTGTCATTGACAATGTGTCCAGCGGCGGCCTTGTCCAGCACCTTTGTGGCTTCCTGGCAGGCCTTGGCGGCTGCCTCGGCATCCTTGGCCTCAACTGCGGTCAGAACCTTCTTGATGGAAGATTTGACTTCGGTCTTCTGGCCCAGATTGGCAAGCTGTCTCTTCCGGTTGGTCAGAGCACGCTTTTTCTGCGACTTAATATTTGCCATGGTGCACCTCCTAATGATCGCGACGCTGAAAATTATAGCAAAGAGATATTTAAAATGCAACGAAGTCCAGTCATCGTCTGACTGGCCTGAAATGCCCTGTTTTTCCGCTTCCGGGCGGGCAGGGGCAGGAATGTCTGTTGCCAAAAGAAAGCAGGCATTGGATTATAATGAGAAAGATTACAAGGAGGGATACCCATGCAGGATCGGAAAGTTGTTTTTATCGGCACGACGGATTTTTCCTGTGCCGTACTGGATACGCTGGTCCAGGAGGGCTATCAGCTGCTGGCGGCGGTATCGCAGCCGGACCGGCCTTCCGGCCGCAAGAAGATCATCCGGCCGACGCCGGTGCATCAGTACTGCCTGGATCATGCGATTCCCTGCCTGCAGCCGGAAAAGCTGCGGAAGGAAAGTGAGGCCGTGCTGGCTTATCAGCCGGATCTGATCATCACCTGCGCGTATGGGCAGATCGTCCCGCAGGATATCCTGGCCGCACCGCGTTACGGCTGTCTGAACATTCATCCCTCGCTGCTGCCGAAGTACCGGGGCGGAGCTCCGATTCAGCATGCCATCTGGCATGGGGATACGGAAACCGGCGTCTGTCTGATGGAAATGGTGAAAGCCATGGATGCCGGCCGGGTCTATGCCTGCATCAGAACCCCGATCGGTCCGGATGAGACCACGGAAGAACTGACCCCGCGGCTGATGGAGATCAGCCGGGAGCTGATCCGCACAGCCCTGCCGGAGTATCTGGCCGGCCGGCTGCCTGGTACGGTCCAGGAGGAAAGTCAGGTCGTCCTGGCCCCGAACATTTCGCGCGAAGATGAGCAGATCCGCTTTGCCAGCGAATCTCTGCCGGAACTCTATAACCATATCCGGGCCCTGATTGACTGGCCGGGCTGCTATGGCATTCTCCAGGGCCGCCGGATCAAGTTCCACCAGGTGCGGATGCGCCAGGCGGAATCCGGTGCACAGCCGGGAACGATTCTGGGCTTTTCCGAAGGCGCCATGGAAGTGGCGTGTGCGGGCGGCGTCCTGCGTGTCCTGCAGCTGCAGATGGAAGGACGGCAGCGGATGTCTGCCGGGGATTTTGAAAATGGCGCTGGCCGGCAGCTGATCGGACAGCGGTTTGAATGAAAGGAACGGACATGGATCAGTCGCATATCCGCAATTTCTGCATCATTGCCCATATTGACCATGGCAAGTCCACGCTGGCTGACCGGATCCTGGAAATGACGGATACGGTCAAGGAACGGGACATGAAAGCCCAGATCCTGGACAACATGGATCTGGAACGCGAGCGCGGCATCACGATCAAGCTCAATGCCGTGCAGCTTTCCTATCATGCCCGCAACGGCGAGGAGTATCTCTTCAATCTGATCGATACCCCGGGTCATGTGGACTTTTCCTATGAGGTCTCGCGGTCGCTGGCGGCCTGTGAAGGGGCCATTCTGGTCGTCGATGCCACGCAGGGCGTCCAGGCCCAGACCCTGGCCAATACCTATCTGGCTCTGGACAATGATCTCGAGATCCTGCCCGTCATCAACAAGATCGACATGGCCAATGCCCGCCCCGAAGAGGTCAAGCAGGAAATTGAAAACATCATCGGTCTGGACTGCTCTGAAGCTCCGGAGATCTCCGCCCGCACCGGTCAGAATGTGGATCAGGTGCTGGAGCAGATCGTCGCCAGGATTCCCGCCCCTTCCGGAGATCCCGCGGCACCGCTGCAGGCGCTGGTCTTTGATTCCTTTTATGATTCCTACCGCGGGGTCATTCCGCTGGTCCGGATCCGGCAGGGGGAACTGAAGGTCGGCGACAGGATCCGTTTCATGGCCAGCGGCGCCGAGTATGAAGTCACGGAATGCGGCATCCGCAACCCGAAGGAAGTGCCGGTACGCAAGCTGATCTGCGGCGATGTCGGCTGGTTTGCGGCCTCCATCAAATCCATCCAGGATGCCACGGTCGGCGATACCGTGACCCTGGTGGACCATCCGGCTGACAAACCCCTGGCCGGCTATCGGAAGATGAATCCGATGGTCTACTGCGGTCTGTATCCGTCGGATGCGGACAAGTATGAAGAACTGCATGATGCCCTGACCAAGCTGCAGCTCAACGATGCGTCGCTACAGTTTGAACCGGAAACCTCGCAGGCCCTGGGCTTCGGCTTCCGCTGCGGGTTCCTCGGTCTGCTCCACATGGATGTCGTGCAGGAACGTCTGGAACGGGAATACAATCTGGACCTGATCTGCACGGCTCCCTCGGTCATCTATAAGGCCTATCTGACCGACGGTTCCGTGGTCGAGGTGGACAACCCCGCCAGGCTGCCGGATGCTTCCCGGCTGGATCATATCGAAGAGCCCTATGTCAAGGCGGAGATCATCATTCCCGATGCCTATATCGGGGCAGTCATGGAACTGTGCCAGAACAAGCGCGGCGTCTATCAGTCCATGGAAGTCATCGACAGCGGCCGGAACATGCTGATCTATGAAATGCCGCTGTCGGAGATCATCTTTGATTTCTTTGACCGTCTGAAGTCCTGCACCAAAGGGTATGCATCCATGGACTATGAACTGATCGGCTACCGGAAAGAAGATTTGGTGCGGATGGATATCCTGATCAACGGCGAACCGGTGGATGCTCTGTCGGTGATCGTGCACCGCAACGATGCCTACCGCCGCGGCAGTGCCATCACCATCCGGCTGAAGGAACTGATTCCCCGCCAGATGTTCGAGATTCCCATCCAGGCGGCCGTGGGCGGCAAGGTGATTGCGCGGACCAACATCAAGTCCATGCGCAAGAACGTCCTGGCCAAGTGCTACGGCGGCGATATCAGCCGCAAGAAGAAACTGCTGGAAAAGCAGAAGGAAGGCAAGAAGAGAATGAAGGCGGTCGGGCAGGTGGTCATCCCTCAGGAAGCGTTCATGTCTGTTCTTTCCGTGAATGATGACGACAGCAAATAAGCCGCAGTCTCTCTACCTGCATGTGCCATTCTGTGCCGGCATCTGCAGCTACTGTGCCTTCATGCATGTACGCTATCAGCAGGAACTGGTGCAGCCCTGGCTGCAGGCCATTGCCAGAGAGCTGCAGGCAGAAAATGTGAACCGGCAGCTGCGGACGCTGTATCTGGGCGGCGGCACGCCGAGTGCGCTGTCTTTAGCTGAGCTGCAGCAGCTTCTGGAACTGCTGCAGCCCTATACGGGCAGCCTGCAGGAGTATACGGTGGAAATCAATCCGGGCACGCTGGATGCCGAGAAGGCCAGGCTGCTGGCGTCATATGGCGTCAACCGGGCCTCCGTCGGCTATCAGTGCGATGATGATGCCATGCTGGCATCGCTCGGCCGGCACCATACCCTGCAGCAGACCAGGGAGTGCCTGGACTGCCTGCGGCAGGCCGGCATCACGAATATTTCTCTGGATCTGCTGTATGGGCTGCCCGGACAGACGCTGGCCCGGCTCGAGCACAGTCTGCAGACGGCTTTTTCTCTTGCCCCGCAGCATCTTTCTCTCTACAGTCTGGAAATCTATCCGGATACGGTACTTGGCAGAAGGGGCGTAAAGCCCTGCGATCCGGATCTGGAAGCGGATATGTATGAACGGATCTGCCGGGAACTGCCGGCCCATGGCTATGAGCGCTATGAAGTGGCCAGTTTTGCCCGGCCCGGCTTTGCGTCCCAGCACAATCTGACCTACTGGCATTACGAGGATTTCTACGGCATCGGCTGCGGAGCCAGCGGCAAGATCGGTTCACTGCGCTATGATCATTCCCGCTCGCTTCCGGACTATATCAACGGAACGGAACAGCTGCATCTCATCCGGCTCAGCCCGGAGGAAGAGCGCTTTGAGGCCGTCATGATGGGCCTGCGTCTGTGCAGCGGGATTGACCGTCAGGTCTTCCGGCAGCGCTATGGCAGCGACGTGGAAGAACTCTATCCGCAAGCCATTGCCAGACTGAAGCAGGAAGGGCTGCTGGTCGATACCCCGCAGGTGCTGAAGACAAGCCGGCGGGGCATGGAACTGCTGAACTCCGTTCTGGAAGAAATCCTGGAAGAAAGCGGCACGGCGGCAGAAGAAGGACTCTGAATCCGGAAAACAGGATTGCCGCCGTTTCCGGTTCGTGCTATATTGATTAAGCTTTCGGCCTGGGGCAGACGTATCCTCAGCGCTGTACTCGGATCGAAAGGTCGCTTGAACAAGGAGGAAACAGAACATGTTAAGCACACAGGACAAGCAGCAGATCATCACGGAATACGGCCGCAAGGATGGTGATACCGGTTCCGTCGAGGTGCAGGTTGCCATGCTCACGGAGCAGATCAACCGCCTCACGGTTCATCTGCAGCAGAATCCGAAGGATTACTCTTCTTCCCGCGGTCTGATGAAGATGGTCGGCCGCCGCAAGAACCTGCTGGAGTACCTGAAGAAAAACGATATCAACCGCTATCGTGATCTGGTCCAGAAGCTGAATCTGAGAAAGTAATCACACAGGAAACCGGAAGTCGTATCCGGTTTTTCTTTCTGCTAGAATAGGAGTATGTCTTATCTGGAATTCCGGAATGTCACCAAAGTCTACCATGTCGGGGAAGTGGATATTCAGGCCCTTGCCGGCGTAGATTTCAGCGTCGACAAAGGAGAGTTTGTCGTCATTGCCGGAGCTTCCGGAGCCGGCAAGAGTACGATTCTGAATATTCTCGGCGGCATGGATACATGTACCTCCGGAGAGATCGAGATTGACGGCATGCGGCTGGATCAGATGAGTGAGAAACAGCTGACGGATTACCGCCGCTATGATATCGGTTTTGTCTTTCAGTTCTATAATCTGGTGCAGAATCTGAATGCTCTGGAAAATGTCGAACTGGCGACGGAAATTGCCCGCGATCCGCTGGATCCGGCCGAAACCCTGAAGCAGGTCGGTCTGGGCGAACGGATGTATAACTTTCCCTCCCAGCTCTCCGGCGGGGAACAGCAGCGGGTTGCCATTGCCAGGGCACTGGCCAAGAATCCAAAACTGCTGCTTTGCGATGAACCGACCGGGGCACTGGACTATGTCACCGGCAAGCAGATTCTCAAGCTGCTGCAGCAGACCAGCCGCAGCAGCGGCATGACCGTCCTGATCATCACCCATAATCTGGCTCTGTGCCCGATGGGAGACCGGGTTTTTCACGTCAAGAGCGGCCGGATCGTTTCTTCGGAACGCAACGAACATCCCCAGGATATCGATACGATTGAGTGGTAAGAAACGTGTCTGCCGGAACCCGTACATTAAAGAAAGATACCATTCGTCTGATCCGGACGACCAGGAGCCGTTTTCTGCTGCTTACGGCCGTTGTCGCAATCGGAATGGGTTTTTTTGTCGGCCTGACTTCCAGTTCCCTGTTCATGGGACATTCCGTCGATCTGTATGACGATCAGGAGAATCTGAAGGATCTGACCATCTATTCCAACGTCGGCTTCGATGAAGCGGATGTGGAAGCGGTGGAGCAGGTGGATGGGGTCGAGACAGCCGAAGGAGGCATGTTTGTCGACGTCATGGTCAACGACGGCAGCACCAGCCGGGTCTGCCGCATCCATGCCTGGGATCCGGACAATACCGTGAACCAGTTCGTGCTGCGGGAAGGCCGCCTGCCGGAGAATGAGCATGAAGTCCTGGCCGAAGGGGGTACCGGCATCGAACCGGGCATTCCGATCGGCACCACGGTCCGATTCAGCCGGCCGCAGGATGATCTGGACGACTATCTGGAGGTGGAGGAAGCGGTCGTGGTCGGCTGGGTCGATACGCCGCTCTACCTCAACATGACCAAGGAAACCAGCACCCTGAGCAATCAGGATATTTCCACCTACCTCTACATTCCTTCCTCGGCCTTCACGACCGATTACTATACCGAGATCAATATCCTGACCACAGACGGGAAGAGCTATGATGCCTTCTCGACGGCATATGAAGACTATATCGCGCCGATCAAGGCCAAACTGGAGCAGCTGGCTTCAACCCAGCAGTCCGTGCGCCGGGACCGGCTGTATGAGGAAGGACTGGCCGATTACTATGACGGGCTGGATTCCTATCTGGAGGCGGTGCAGGAATTCAATACCGGCATAGCGGACGGCAGGCAGGAACTGCTCGATGCCCAGCAGGAGATTGATGACGGCTGGAGCGAGCTCAATGACGGCATCCAGGAACTGAATGATGCCTCGGCCTCGCTGGAGGCAGGCCGGGCTTCCGGACAGGCCGAGATCGATGCCGGCTGGGACCAGTATAACGAGGGCCTGCAGGAATACGAGCAGGGACTGGAAGAATTCAATCAGACCAAAGAGGAACTCACCGCCCAGCAGGCTGAGATTCAGAGCAGTCTTGAGCAGCTGACGGCAGCCCAGACGGCACTGAACTCGTATGATGCCGGCAGCATCACCCTGGGGCAGCTGCTGAACAGTCTGCCGGAAACGGCCGAGGATTCCGGTACCTTTACCCAGGCTCAGCTGCAGGCGCTGATGACGGCCTACGGTCTGAGTGAGGACAATACGCTGACAGATCTGCAGACCGCGCTGCAGAATGCCCAGAGTGCAACCCAGACCATCCGGAATACCCCGGTGGCCGGACTGCTGGCCAGTGTGGATACGACTTATCTGAGCACGGAAGAACTGACTATGGTCAATGACATGCTCGCAGACAATCCGGAACTGACCGTTCAGGATATCCTGGACCGGGCTGAAACAGATCCTGATAATGCCGAGGTCTGTTACAGTCTGCTGCAGAAGTTCTTTACGCTGATTCCGATTACGGACACGGATGGAAATACCCTGCAGGTGGCCGATCTGGTGCAGCTGGATCAGCTGACAGAAGCGATCGATGCGCTGCTGGCCTCGCCCTGGGAGGTGCTGCAGGTCGGCCAGCTGACGGCGGGTCAGGAAGATCTGGCCGCCCTGGCGGCGGCGCTGAATGTATCCGATGAGGAGCCGGTCAGCACGCTGCTGAGCGCCATTGAGACGCAGATTGCCACGCTGGAAGCGGCCGATCAGCAGATCACCGACGGACTGGCCAGCGGTCAGGCAGAACTGGATGATGCCTGGGCCCAGCTGGAAGATGCCAGGTACAAGCTGGAAGCGGGACAGCGGGAGCTGAATCTGCAGATCGAACAGGGTAAGCAGGAAATCGAAGACGGCTGGGCAGAGATCGAAAGCAGCCGGCAGACTCTGCTGGATGCCCAGCAGGAAGTCGATGACGGCTGGCAGGAGCTGGCGGATGAGGAAGCCGACGGAGAGCAGGAACTGGCTGATGCGAAAGCGGATCTGGACAAGGCAGCCCAGGATCTGGCTGATCTGGAAGAAGGGGAATGGACGGTCACGGATCGGACGGAGCACTATGCCTCGGAGACCTTCAAGGGCAGCGTGCAGCAGATGGCTTCGATTGCCTCGGTATTCCCGCTGTTCTTCTTCCTGGTAGCGGCTCTGGTGTGTCTGACCACCATGACCCGCATGGTCGATGAGCAGCGCGGGCAGCTGGGGATTTTCCGGGCACTGGGCTATACCCCGTCGCAGTGTGCCTCGCGGTTCATGACCTATGCGGCCATTGCCAGCATCGTGGGCGAAGTGGCCGGTGTGCTGCTGGGCATGGCGGTGTTCCCGGGCGTCATCTACAATGCCTGGAAGATGATGTATGTCCTGCCGGATATGGTCTTCTACCTGCCTTGGAATCTGATCCTGGCGGCGGGACTGGGATTCCTTGGCGTCATGCTGCTGACCACGTGGCTGACCTGCCGTTCGGAAATGAAGGAAGTTCCCGCACAGCTGATGCGTCCCAAGGCGCCGAAGGTCGGCCGGCAGATCCTGCTGGAAAAGATACCGGCCGTCTGGAATCATCTGTCTTTCGACTGGAAGATCACCATCCGCAACCTGGTACGCTACAAGAAACGCTTCGCCATGACCGTGATCGGGGTGGCCGGCTGTACGGCTCTGATGATCACCGGTTTCGGCATCCGTTCCTCCGTCAACAACATGATCCAGTGGCAGTTTGACCGCATTCAGCTCTATGACGGCTATGCCGTAATGAGCGAGGAGCAGACAACCTCGCAGATCGCCGATTATGCGGCCGCTCTGCTGGAACGGGATGATGTCGAGGAAGTGCAGATCTGCGGCTCCTATCAGGCCAAGGTGCAGGATGATGGCGAAACGGAGGAAGAAACCGCAACGGTGCAGGTGTTCAGCTCGGCAGACGATGTCCAGGGCTACTACAGCCTGCAGAACCGGCTCAGCGGCGAGGCGATCACCCTGACGGATGACGGTGTGGTCATGGATGAGAAACTGTCCGAACTGCTGGGGCTGGAAGTCGGCGATACCTTCCTGCTGGAAAGTGATTCGGGCGTCATCCGGGAGGCGAAAGTTGCCGGGATCTGTGAGTTCTATGTCACGCACTATGTGCTGATGACACAGAACTGCTATGAATCCATCTTCCAGGTGACCAAGAAAATGGATACCATCCTGCTGCAGTGCGGAGACAGCGATACCAGCGCTCTGCAGACCGAACTGGCGGCAGACAGTGCCGTGGAGGGGATTTCCTTCTTCGATGCGCTGATCAGCAACTTTGACAGCATGGTGAGTTCGCTGAACCTGATTGTCTGGGTCATCATTCTCTGCAGCATGCTGCTGGCCTTCACGGTGCTGGGCAACCTGACCAACATCAACATCAGCGAGCGGCAGCGGGAGATCGCCACCCTCAAGGTGCTGGGCTTCCGGCGCCGGGAGGTGCAGAACTATATCTACAAGGAGAACAACATCCTGACCTTCCTGGGTTCTCTGCTGGGTATTCCGATGGGTATCCGTCTGCACCACTGGATCATGGCACAGGTGGAGATGGACTATGTCATGTTCGGGCGGACTCTGGATCTGCCGGATTATCTGATCCCGATCGCGCTGACCATCGGCTTCGGCCTGCTGGTCAACCTGTTCATGAACAAGAAGCTGCGTTCCATCACCATGGTGGAATCCCTCAAGTCGGTGGAATAAAGGCCTGGCGGCCGCCGGACTCCTGCCGGAGTCGGACGGACAGCCGGGCTTTTTCCTGCCGCTCCGCAGTCGTTTCTGATTTTGATGTCTGGCGGGACACGATATGGTAGAATAAACACGTTAAAATTGCTGAAGATGTGTGTAAAAGAGGAAAAACTGACAGATGGAGAAGTACAAGAAGAGTTTTGATTTCCACGGCCGCACCCTCACCATCGAGAATGGCGAGATTGCCAAACAGGCCGGCGGATCCGTCCTGATCCGCTACAATGACACAGTGGTTCTGTCCGCCGCAACCGCAAGCAAGGAGCCGAAGGAAGGGGACATGTTCCCGCTGACCGTCATGTACAACGAGAAGCTGTATGCCGTCGGCAAGATCCCGGGCAGCTTTCTGCGCCGGGAAGGGAGAATGACGGAGCATGCCACGCTGACCTCGCGGCTGATTGACCGGACCCTGCGGCCGCTGTTTGCCGAAGGTTTCCGCAATGAAGTGCAGGTCATCAGCACGCCGATGTCCATTGATCCGGACTGCAGTGCCGAGATGGCTGCCATGCTCGGTTCTTCGCTGGCCCTGTGCATATCGGATATTCCGTTCAACGGTCCGATTGCCGGGGTGATCGTGGCCAAGGTGGATGGCGAATATGTCATCAATCCGACGGTGGAGCAGAGTGAGCGGGCGACCCTGTCCCTGACGGTTGCCGGCACCAAGGATGCCATCAACATGGTGGAGGCGGGTGCCCTGGAAGTCAGTGAAGAGGAAATGGTTCAGGCCCTGCAGATCGGACATGATGCGATCAGGGAACTGTGTGCCATTGAAGAAGAAGTCATTGCCGCCTGCGCCAAGCCGAAGATGACGGTGATCCTCTATGAGATCAATCCGGACATCCGGGCCTATATCGATGCCCATGCCAGGCAGGATATCATCGACGCCGTATCCATCAAGGGCAAGCTGGAGCGCTATGGCCGCATCGATGATCTGACCGCCCAGATGCAGAAAGAAGTCGTGGAGAATCTGCCCTGGAAGGATGATGCGGCAAAGGCCAAGGCTTCGCAGGAAGCGTTCAATTACTGTGTGGAAATCGAGGCCGGCGAAGTCAGACGGCTGATCTCCGAAGAGAAGATCCGTCCGGACGGCCGGAAGCTGGATGAGCTGCGGCCGCTGAACTCGCAGGTGGACCTGCTGCCCCGGGCCCATGGCTCGGCCATGTTCACCCGCGGCGAGACCCAGGTCATGTCCATCACCACCCTGGGACCGATCGATGCCTATCAGATCATCGACGACTCGACGCCGCAGACTGAGAAACACTTCATGCATCAGTACAATTTCCCGCCGTTCTGTGTCGGTGATGTGCGCCGCATGGGTTCGCCGGGACGCCGGGAGATCGGTCATGGCGCGCTGGGTGAAAGAGCCCTGCGGGCCGTCATGCCAAGTACCGACGAATTCCCCTATACCGTCCGGACGGTGGCAGAAGTGCTGGAATCCAACGGTTCTTCCTCGCAGGCCAGCATCTGTGCCGGTACGATGTCGCTGATGGCGGCCGGCGTGCCGATCAAGGCTCCGGTGGCCGGTGTAGCCATGGGCCTGATCACCGTCGGGGATACCTATTCCATCCTGACGGATATCCAGGGCATGGAAGATCACTATGGCGATATGGATTTCAAGGTAGCCGGTACCCGCAAGGGCATCACGGCACTGCAGATGGATATCAAGGTTGCCGGGATTTCCATGGACATCATGCGCGAAGCGCTGGCCCAGGCCCACAAGGGCAGAATGGAAATCCTGGACAACATGGAGGCCTGCATTGCCAGGCCCAGAGACCATGTCTCCAAATATGCGCCGAAGGTCGGCCAGATGGTCATTCCGGTGGACAAGATCCGGGATGTGATCGGAGCCGGCGGCAAGACGATCAACCAGATCATTGCGGACTGCGACAATGTCGAGATCAGCGTCGAAGAAGACGGCCATGTAGCGGTCTATCATACCGATCAGGCGATGATCGACAAGGCTCTGGCCATCATCAGGGATCTCACCCGGACAGCCAAGGTCGGGGATGTCTACGATGCCAAAGTCGTCGAGCTGCGGGACAGCTTTGCGTTCGTCAATCTGTTCACGGGTACGGATGCGCTGCTGCATATCAGTGAGATCTCCTGGAACCGCACCGAGAAGATCACCGATGCCCTGCATGTCGGCGATACGATCAGGGTCAAGGTCATTTCGGTCGACGATGCCGGCAAGGTCAAGGTCTCGGCCCGGGAATGCACCCCGAAGCCGGAAGGCTGGAAGGAACCCGAGAGAAAGCCGCGCGGCGGCAGCCGTCATTTCGACCGCCGGGACCGCGGACATGGCGAGCATAAGGATGGCGCCAACGTCGAAAAGCGGGTATTCCGCAAGAAGGATCAGGAAGAGGAAGCGTAAGCTTCTTCTTTTTGCCGATGCGGATGCGTAAGAAGAAATGGGCGGATCCCTACCTGACCGCTCACCCGGAATATGCGCTGCCCGAGCCGGAACAGTACCGGGGAAACTGGCGGACGCTGATTCCCGGCCGAAAGCTGCACCTGGAACTGGGCATGGGCAAGGGGGATTATCTGAATGCCATGGCCGCCATGTACCCGGAAGACTGCTGGATCGGGGTGGAAAAGGACCACAGCGCCGCGGCGGTGGCCTGCCGCAAGGCCCTGGAAGCAGAACATCCTGATCTGCACAACAAGCGGGTGATCGTCGGCAATGCCGATCAGGTCGTCAGCTGGTTTGCCCCGGGCGAAGTGGATGTGATTCATCTCAACTTCTCCGATCCCTGGCCCAAGACCCATACCCACAAGCGCCGGCTTTCCTCGGAACGGTTCCTGGAACTCTACAGACAGATCCTGGCAAAAGACGGGCAGATCCGTCTGAAGACCGACAACAAGGATCTGTTCGAGGATTCCGTCCTGTCCCTGCTGCATAATGGGTTTACGCTGAGCGAGATCTCCGTCGATTACCGCCGGCAGGAACATCCGGAAGATGCCATCACGGAATATGAATCGCGTTTCCTGGCAGCGGGGCAGCCGATCTATCAGCTGGCGGCTGTCTTATGCAGGCCCGGAAACGATATGCTAGAATAAAAATCAATGAGAAAAGAGGCTGTGAAAATCATTTTGAGTCTGGGCCTGCTGGCCGCTCTGAGCGGCTGTGACGCAGCGGTCAACCTGAATGCCGAAGCCGAGACACAGATTGATGCGGTGCTGGAGCAGACGATTTCCAGTGCCAACCATCACAGCCTTTATTATTCCTATTACCTGGAACCCTGCGTGGGCAGGCTGACCTCCGAACGAACAGGAGATGTCTTTGACTACGAAGGGGATCAGTTTCTGATGAACCTCAATATCTCTGCCATCATCGACGAGCGCTACTATACCGAGCAGACCGGCAGTACTGACATCGACGGCCTGACCGTGCTCTATGAACGGCAGGGACAGTACAGCGACCGTCTGGCCAAGGCCCATGAATATACCGCCCGCATCTATACCGCTTCCGGCAGTGAGCTGCTGGTCAGCCTGAATACGGATGAGATGCAGTTCTACGGCTTCTGCCCGAAGGCCAAGGCCGCAGAGATGCTGGCCGAGATGCTCAAGATTGCCCGCAGTGTCGAAGTCGACACGGATACCGTTCTGGCTGACTACTCCAACCGGACCACGATTTCCAATACCCGCAAGCAGGTGGAACTCTTCCAGTACTACGCCCCGGAAAGCGGTGTCATCGAAGAACTTTTCTCCAGCAACTACATCATCAGCCAGGAGGATGGCAGCACCTCTTCGGATACCGAGAACTACGCCACCGATAACTACGGTCTGCCGGCAACGGAAGATCCCGCGGTTACCGAAACGGCCACACCCGAGGCAGCATCCGAAACGGACAGCACCGCAGATCCGGCTTCCTGAAGCCGCCGTCTGTCTTAACAAGGGTCAGAAAATCAGATAAAATACTATAGATAGCGAATCCATACGTTAACCAGGAAAGGATGTCATTGATATGCTGAAGAAATTACAGAACCTCTTATTCGAAGACGAAGAAACAGACGAGGAAGAGGAGCAGGAAGAAGAAGTTCAGGCCGAACCTGTTCATACAGAAAAGAAAGCAGTCAAAACCGAGAAGAAGAAAGAAGCCCCTGCCTTTGAGCAGGAGCCCCGCCGCAAGGACACCGGCATGCAGCGGATTGACGTGACGCAGTCCGTCGAGGTACCCAAGACGGCCAAGACCGACAATGCGCATTTTGACAGCGTCTTCAAGCAGGAACCGGCCAAGACGCAGACCGCGTCGGCCGCACCTGCCGTATCTGAAACCAGGAAGACGCTGGGCCTGAATGTCGATGAAGTCGTCGGCCCGGCGGCAGCGGCGCAGGAAACGCCTGCCGCGGCCAAGAAGACGGCCAGGAGCACGACCGCCGGCACGAACAGCAAGAAGAATGCATCCGGGTATACCTTTACGTCGATTATCTCGCCTTATTTCGGAATCAATCCGAAGGACATGAATGCGGTCGACAAGAAAGCCAAGACGCACACCAGCAGCAAGAATGAGGACACCGGCACCAAGATCATCTCGCCGTTCTTCGGCACGGCCGGCATGAGCAGTTCGATCAAGACGGTTGACAAGAACAAGAGCGAAGAGACCCGGAAGGCCGCAGCGGAAGAGCCGCGGATTCCCGAATTCAATGCGACGGCCGTCAAGGCGGCCAGTGCTGCCGCAGCCAAGTCGGCTGCCAAGAGTGCACCGGCAGAAGAGCGCGGCGTACCGGAGTTCTCGCTGGATGATATCCTGACCGCCCGCGATCAGGAAAGCGTCAGCGAGGAGAAGGAAGAAACCGCCCGGATCCCGACGCTGTTCGACGATTTCGAAGAACAGCCGTCGGATGAGATTGATACCACAACCGTAATCGACAAGACCAAGTATCAGTCCCGCAGCAAGGAAGACATGTAAGCATGGAGTACTATTTTATCGGTATCAAAGGCACCGGCATGGCCAGCCTTGCCTGCATGCTGTATGATCTTGGCTATCAGGTTTCCGGTTCCGATCTGGAAAAGCATTTCTTCACGGAAGAAGAACTGCGCAAGCGCAACATTGAAATCAAGCCGTTTGATCCCGCCAACATCCATGACAACATGAATGTCATCATCGGGAATGCTTTTCTTGATGACTTTCCGGAGGTTCAGGCTGCCCATAACAATCCGACCTGTGTGTGCAGGCGTTATCAGTATTTTGTCGGGGATTTCCTGAAGGATTATCATCTGGTCTGTGCCGCCGGCAGTCATGGCAAGTCCACCACGACCGGCATGCTTGCAAAGATGCTGCAGGGGATCGGAGAAACCGGCTGGCTGATCGGCGACGGCGAAGGACATATCACAAAGGATACGCAGTACTTTGCCCTGGAAGCTGATGAGTTCCGCCGTCATTTCCTGGCCTATCATCCCGAATATGCCATCATCACCAATGTCGATATCGATCATGTTGACTATTTCAAGGACAAGGCGGATTACCGCAGTGCCTATGAACAGTTCTCCGACAATGTCACCAAGGGCATTGTCATCTATGGGGAAGATCCGGAAGCCCGGCTGTGTCAACTGAATCCGGCTGTGCCGCATTACTGGTATGGCGTGAAGGATGATGACGACATCCAGGCGGTCAACTGTGTCGAGACCAATGAATACATGGAATATGATGTCCTGTTCCAGAAGAAGATGTTCGGTCATTTCCGCTTCACTCTGGTCGGTCATCATCTGCTGCTGAACTCCCTGGCCACGATCGGCGTCGGCATTCTGCTGGGCATGAAGCCGGAGACCATTCAGGAACATCTGGGTGAATTCACCGGTGTCAAGCGCCGCTTTGAAATCGAATATGACGGCGACAATATCTATGTTTCGGACTACGCGCATCATCCGACTGAGGTCGGCGTCACGCTGGATGCCGCCCGCAAGAGATGGCCGGACCGCAAGATCGTCTGTGTCTTCAAGCCGCACCGGGCTTCCCGGGTGAAATACTTTGCGGATGACTTTGCCGAGAAACTGCGCAAGGCAGACAAAATCTATCTCTGTGATTTCACCAGCATCGATGACAAGCAGGACGGCACAAACATCGATATCACCTATCTGCAGAAGCGGATTCCGGAATCGGTTGTCCTGACGGAAGATGAGAAGGGCGCGGCCCTGCTGGCCAAGGAAAAACCGGCCGTCTTCATGTTCCTGTCATCCAAGGATATCTACTGGCTGGCAGACCTGGTCAAGAAAGCTAAGTAAACGTTTGCAGAATTCTTGAAAAAAAGTTTCATTCGGGATATAATAGCACCGTTGAAAGGGGTTTTCAGATGGGTGCTATGGCAGAAATCAAAACCATTTCAGAGCAGCTGTTACCATTGCTTGGAGCAATTGCTCTGATTTTTCTGTGCGTTCTTCTGAAGAAGCTGTGGAAAACCATCGACAGTGCGACCGCGGCCGTGGAACGGCTTTCGCCGACCATGAACAAGGTCGATACGACACTGGATAAGGTGCAGGCACCGCTCGATACGGCGGTCAAGGTCAGCAAAACGATGGATGCCATGTCGGAAAAGACGACAGCAGTCGTGAACAAGGGTCTGGATTTCGTCAGCGACAACATGGATGACATGAAAGACTATTTTCAGAGCCGCATGAAAGTCAAAGACAGAGACGGAGGTACGGTGGACACCTATGCCGACGCCGAAGCAGACCAGGAGCCGGCTGAGCAGACCGGCAGCGCAGCGGATGCGCAGGATACAGAACAAGAAGGAGACCTAAGTCATGAGTGAAGAAGAAAAGAAGGATGTCATGAACACAGGCAGCGACACCGAGAACAAGGAAATGCAGGATGCCATGCCGGATTTCAAGGACGACGAAGAACCGATCGATACGATTGAAAAGACGGTAGAAGAACTGCGCGGCCGCTATGGCAGTGCGGCACCGGAAGGAACGGCACCGACTGAGGAACCGGCGGAGACTGCCGGGACCGACGAAAATGCTGCCGCACCGGCCGCAACGGAACAGCCGGCTGCGGAAGAGCATCCGATGGCTGACATCAAGGCCGACGAAGGTGAAGAGGTCGAAGATGTCAGACTGAACATTCCCGATTTCAAGCCGACGGAAAAGGAAGAAAGCAGGCCGGCAGACAAAGCCATGGATGCTGCGCTGGACAGCCTGAAGGAAGGGGCCGGGAAGACCGTGGATACGATCCGCAAGGGTGTTTCGGAGACCTTCAGTCAGGAAAACGTCGACAAGACGCTGGACTTCCTGAAGAAGAATGCCGTCAAGGCTGTCGGCAGCATTCAGACGACCTATGACAGCATCAGGAACAGCGATGTCGTGCAGGAGAACGTCAGCAAGGCACAGGATGCGGCCCGGGATCTGGGCGATCAGGCCAAGCGTTCCCTCAATGCGGCCGGCGATGCCATCAAGGACGCCTCCAGCAGTGCCGCCAAAAACTTCTCGGAGAAGGTCCCGTATGCGGATGATCTCAAGAATGGCATGGACAAGGCCTCGGATGCCGTGACCAAGGCCGGTGAGACCATCGTCAACGGCGCTAAAACTGCCGGCAGGGCCGTCAATGATTACTTTGAAAAGCCGGAAGTCAAGGAGAATCTGAACAAGGCACAGGACGCGGTCAAGAATGCCGCGAACAAGACAGCTGAAGCTGTCAGCAAGGTCATCGACTCCATCAGCAAAAAGAACTGACCGACATTTCAGACCGGAGGGGACCAGAAACCATGAAACGTGTCACAATCTATGATGTTGCCAAGGAAGCCGATGTGTCCCTGGCAACGGTATCCCGCGTCATCAACGGCAGCAATGTGGTGAAGGCCGCGACCCGTGAAAAGGTCGAAGCGGCGATTGACAAGCTGGGCTACAAGCCCAATGCCATTGCCCAGGGTCTGGCGCTGCAGAAGACCACAACCATCGGTCTGGTCGTGCCGGAGACGAGCTTTACCTATACCGGACAGATCATCAACGGTCTGCTGGATGTGGCAAAGATCTACAACTACAACATCATGCTGCATACCGTCACGGCCGGGATCACGGATGTCAATGAGATCATTGAGTCCATCATCAAGTCCCGGGTCGATGGGGTCATCATCTATAACAACAAACTGCAGAACGCGCAGCTGGAAGAACTGTCCAAGTACAATATCCCGATCGTGATCATCGGGAACAAGGTCAAGGCGGAAAATGTCTGCTGTGTCTATGTGGATATTGAAAAGGCCATCTATGAGCTCTGCCTGAAGTACCTGGAAGAAAACAAGAAGAAGATCGGGATTCTCGAAGACCGCAAGAACGAGAGTGTCAGTGCCAAGATGGTGGCCGGCGCCCGCAAGGCCTTTGAGAAGAAGGGGCTCAAGTTCGACGGCTATATCGAAATCCCGGCCGATGCCCGGACGACCTACAGTTTCCTGAGCACCTGGCTGGCCGATCACCGCTATGATCTGCTTGTCGGAAACCGGGATTCCCAGGCCATGGCCGCCGTCAATGCCGGCCGGGAGAACGGGCTGAAGATTCCGGAGGACATGGAAGTGGTCTGCGTCATCGATACCAAATACAACTCGATGATGCGGCCGGCCATCTCCAGTTTCTCGATCCCGTCCTATGATCTGGGCGCGGTGGCGATGCGGATCATGACCAAGATGCTGCAGAATTCGCAGGATCTGGAGAAGATCATCGAACTGAGCTATCTGTTTACGCCCCGGCAGTCGACCCAGAACTGATTGACTTTCGGGAACAGAAAAAGTTAAGATAGTTGCAAGCGTTGAACAGAACAAGTATGCCGCAGGAGAGAGTGGGTCAGAGAATTTCCGGCTGGTGCGAGGAAATCACATGCCTGCTGCAGAATACATCTGGGAGCTGCCAGTCTCAAAAGGCCGGCCGTGTCCCCCTGCGTTAAAGGGAGAGATGAGGGCATGAAGTTTCTTTCATGAACTAAGGTGGTACCGCGCTGAGGCGTCCTTAGAGCAATCGGGACGCCTTTTTCAATGGCATCCCAGGAGGAGAAGAAGATGGAGTTTATTGATGAACTGGAATGGCGTGGCCTGATCAAGGATGTAACCGACATGGACGGTCTCCGTGAACAGCTGAAGACCAAGACAACCTGCTATCTGGGTATTGACCCGACGGCGGACAGTCTGCACATCGGGCATCTGCAGCAGCTGGCCCTGCTGCGGCGGTATCAGAAGGCCGGGCACAAGGTCATCGCCCTGTGCGGCGGCGGCACCGGCATGATCGGCGATCCGCGTCCGACCACCGAAAGACGGCTGATCTCGCTGGAAGAGGTGGCCCACAACGTCGAGTGCATCAAAGGCCAGATCAGCAGGTTCGTGGATCTCTCGGATCCGGAATCCGGCATCCTGGTCAATAACTATGACTGGCTGGGTTCAATCACTATCCTGGAGTTCCTGCGTGACTTCGGCAAGCACTTCAACGTCGCCAACATGATCGCCAAGGAAACCATTGCCAAGCGGCTTGAAACCGGCATTTCCTTCACGGAATTCTCCTACACGATCCTGCAGGCCATCGACTGGTACGAGCTCTATACCCGCTATAACTGCCAGGTGCAGTTCGGCGGTTCCGATCAGTGGGGCAATCTGGTTTCCGGCACCGATCTGATCCACAAGATCTGCGGCGAGGATGCCAAAGTCTACGGCGTCACCTCGCCGCTGATCACCAAACCCGATGGTTCCAAGTTCGGCAAGTCCGAGGGCGGCAACATCTGGCTGGATCCGAACAAGACCAGTGCCTATGAATTCTATCAGTTCTGGGTCAATGTGGAAGACATCCAGATCAGCACCCTGCTGAGAAGACTGTCCATGAAGACTCCGGAAGAGATCCTGGCGCTGGAAGAGGCCGGCAAGGCAGCTCCGGAAAAGCGGGAACCGCAGAAGGCTCTGGCCGAAGAGCTGACCCTGCTGGTTCATGGCGAAGAAGGACTGGCCCGGGCAAAGAAGATCACGGATACCTTCTTCGGCGGTTCGATCATGGATCTGACCCCGGAAGAGCTGCGCGAAGGCACCAAGGGCGCCAGGCATACCGAAATCGAAAACGGCATGCCGCTGGTAGATGCCCTGGTGGCCGGCGGCATCGCTTCCTCGAAGCGGGATGCCCGGCAGCTGATCCAGCAGGGTTCCATCCAGGTCAACGGCCAGAAGGTCACGGAGACGGATGCGGCACTGCATCAGGCCGAGGCCATCGATCAGGACTTCACGATCGTCCGCAAGGGCAAGCGCAACTACTTCGTCTTCGACTTTAAGAAGTAACCAGACAATATGCAGCAGAACGGCCGGAAAAAGGCCGTCCTTTTATGTCGGTACAGGACTTCCGACGGAACGGGGCGCCTATGGTATAATGCAGTACGAGGTTCGAAACGTGTACGCAAAGATCGATGCATTCCTGCTGACCGCGGTCCTGCTGCTGAGCGGCTGCGGTACCAGTTCGGAAGATGAGGCCCTGGCAAACAAGCAGGCCGCCTATAAAGTCTATTACGAAGCGGTACAGGCCGCTCCGAGCTATAGCAGTTCTTCTGTTTACTATTCGGTGAGTACCGAGATGGCGCAGGTCTCCGACGGGACCTACCGGTACTATATTTTCATCGAAGATCCGCAGATGGCCATGTACAACATCACCGCCCTGGCTGTGGAAGACGACATTGCCTATGAGAATGCCGACAAGATGATGCCGTCGGTCGGAATCTTTGATGATACCAGCTACAGCATGATCCCGTATCAGTCCAACCCGGATGCCGGGTTTGTGAAGGGACTGGTGCTGAGCGGCGAAAGTGCAGACAGCAGCGTCAGCATCCGGATGCTGGTGCAGTGGAACGATTCCGGCAAGAAGGGAACCTATCAGGAATTCCTGGCTTTTGAGATCACGCCCGCCGGCATGCAGACAGATACAGCCACGGAGGCTGCAGAAGGGTAATCATGCCAAAGCGCAGAGAGAAGCAGAACAATGAGCGGATCAAGCAGTCCTTCCTGGCGGGATCCCTGACCAGTTCAGCAGGGATCTTTTTAGCGAAGGCCATCGGCCTCCTGTATGTGGTGCCGTTTACGGCCCTGGCAACCGAGAACAACATGTCGTTCTATTCGGCTGCCTATACGTACTACAACATCCTGCTGCAGATCTGCTCGGCCGGTCTGCCGTATGCCATCTCGGCCATCGTGGCCAAGTATGTCAACCGCGGGGATTACCGGACCGTGGTTCTGGTCCGGAAGCTGTCGACCGGAATTCTCAGCGTGGCCGGTTTCCTGATGGCAGTGATCTTCTCGCTGATTGCCAATGTGCAGGCCCACAGCATCCTTGGCCCGGGCACGAATGCCGCGGATATTCAGTCCATGGTCAACTGCTTCCGCATTCTGGCCATTGCGCTGTTCCTGGTGCCGGTGCTGTATTCCTACCGGGGCTTTTATCAGGGCTTCCGCGAGATGCGGGCCTATGCCGATTCGCAGGTCATTGAACAGTTTGCCCGGGTTGCCTCTTTGCTGGGGCTGGGCTATCTGTTTGTCCGGGTGCTGCAGTTTGACAGCATCTGGGCGGTCTACATGGCTGTCCTGGCCACCTCGATCGGGGCGCTGGCTGCCCTGATCTACTATGTGCGGTTTGATCACCACCATTACGGGCCGATTGCCCGGGCCGCCAGGGCGCAGGAAACACCGGCCGTGGACCGTTCCCAGATTCTCAAGGAGCTGTTTGCCTTCGGTCTGCCGTATCTGCTCAGCTCGGTGCTCGGCAATACCCAGACGCTGATCAATACGAATTTCTTCATCCGGGTCAATACCGGCCTGGGCATGGACTATGAGACGGCCAAGCTGCTCTATGGCATCATCGAGGTGCAGTGCGACAAGCTGACTTCGATACCGCAGGTGCTGGGCAATGGCTTTTCCGCCAGCATCGTGCCGTATATGACCACGGCACTGGAAAACCGGGACATGGAGGAACTGCGGAAGGACATCCGGCTGTGTCTGGATACGGTGCTTTACATCGCCCTGCCGATCTGTTTCTGCATGTTCACGCTGGCCCGGCCGATCTATTTCATCATGTACGGCGGCGCCAATCTCGACTATGGCGAGATGTGTCTGACCTTTGCCTCTATACTGGGCCTGGTGACCACGATCACGCCGATGTGCAATACGATGCTCATGACCCTGAACCTGCGCAAGGAGTGCATCTTCTATCTCTGTGTCGGCTTTGTCGTCAAGTGCGCCACCTTCTACCCGCTCACGGAAGCCACCGGCTATACGGGTGCCATTACCAGTTCGATCCTGACTTCTCTGACCATCATCTATCTGACCCTGACCAAGCTGCACAATATCTACGGTGTCAGCTACCGGCAGACCGGGATCCGGTTTGTCAAGATGCTGCTGGCCTGCTTCTGCATGAATGCAGTCTTTGCCGCATTCAAGCTGGCCGGGCTGACGATTACCGAATCCAGCCGTCTGCTGGCGCTGGTTCAGCTGGCCGGCTATGGGATCTGCGGTGCCTTTGTCTATGTCTGGCTGACGGGCATGATGAAAGTCCCGCAGGGCATCTTCCATAAATCCATGAAGGAGCTGCTGCGTTTTGGCAGACGCTGAGCAGAAACAGCGGCTGGACCGGATTCTGTGCAATCTTGGCTATGGCAGCCGCCGGGAAATGCAGAAACGGATCCGGGCCGGGCAGGTCCGGGTCGACGGCCAGACGGTGACGGATCCGTCTTTTCATGTCGATCCCGCCCGGGCGTCCCTGGAACTGAATGGCAGGCAGGTGCTCTGGCAGCGCTATGTCTATCTCATGATGAATAAGCCGGCCGGGGTGATCAGTGCCAGTCAGGGCCGGGAGCCCTGCGTGTTGGACCTGGTGCAGCAGCCGGTCAAAGGCCTGGCGGTCTGTGGCCGGCTGGACAAGGATGTCGAAGGTCTGCTGCTGCTGACCAATGACGGTCCGCTGGTGCATCGGCTTCTGCACCCCCGCTATGCCATCGAAAAGGAATATGAAGTGCAGCTGCACTTTGCCCTGACGGATCCGATGATCCGGCTGATCGAAGCCGGCATCGGGGAATACCGGCCGGCCCGTATCCGGAATGCCGCAGAAAAAACCTGCACGATCATCGTGACAGAAGGAAAGTTCCATGAGGTCAAGAGAATCTTTCAGGCAGCCGGCAATGAAGTCGTGCACCTGAAGCGGATCCGCCTGAAGAACCTCTGTCTGGATGAATCGCTGCAGGCGGGCGAATACCGGCCGTTACGCGAAGCAGAGCTGCGGGATCTCAGAGCAGAGGATCCTGCGGCAGATCCGGAATGATCCAGCTGCCGGTTTCGGCGTAGGTATGCAGGGCGCTCAGAACCTGTTCGGTCAGAGCGGTCGGGGTAGAGGAACCGCTGGTGACGGCAACCCGGCTGACCTGCCGTAATTCCCGGGGATCGAGTTCCTGCGCATCGCCGATCAGCAGGGCGCGGGGAATCCCGGCCCGGGCACCCAGTTCGCGCAGCTGATTGGAATTATTGGAATGCGGATCGCCGACCACGATCAGCAGATCCACGTCTTTCAGATCCAGAACCGCCTGCTGGCGGACGCTGGTTGCCTGGCAGATTTCATCCGCGACTTCCGCATCCGGATACTTCTGCAGACAGGCCCGGACAAGATCCTGCACATCCAGCTTGCTGAGGGTGGTCTGATTCGTGATCAGCACCTGACTGAGAGGACCAAGCTTTTCCAGATCTTCCGGCCGGCTGATCAGATGCACGCGCTCAGACAGACCGACCACACCCTCCGCTTCCGGATGATGCGGCTTGCCGATGTAGAGGACGTCGCCCGTACGGACATGCTGCTTGACCAGATCATGTGTCCGGGCCACATCCGGACAGGTCGCATCGACAATCTGCAGACCCTTGGCTCGGGCCTTTTCATAGACCGCATCACTGACGCCATGAGCAGTCAGAATGACTATTCCGGAATCGATATCATCCAGCAGTTCCAGCCGGGTGCGGCGGGGATCTTCCAGGCAGCGGATGCCGAGGTCCTCGCAGGCCTTTACGACATGCGCGTTATGGACGATCATGCCCAGCATCGTCACCGGTTCGCCGGGATGTTTCTGAACTGTTTCATAGGCAATCCGGATCGCCCGGGCAACCCCCTGGCAGTAGCCGCGGGGATGAACAGAGATGATTTCCATGTGTGCTTCCTTTCCAGAGCCGCGAAAAGCCGCTATAATCAACTTGCTTTTTTAATTCTAATACAGGTGAACAGCATGAAACAATTCAGTGATTTCAATCTTCGCAGGGAAACCATGGCCTTCATCAGAGCCAGTGGATTTAAGGAACCGACACCGGTTCAGGAGCGGGTCATTCCGTATGCCGTCAAGGGGAAGGATGTCGTCGGCATCTCCCGGACCGGCACCGGCAAGACCCATGCCTATCTGATTCCCATTCTGGAAAAGGCGGATCCGTCTGCAGACCATGTGCAGGCCGTGATTACCGCGCCGACCCGGGAACTGGCCTATCAGATCTTTGAAAAGAGCAAAGCCATGGCCGAAGCTCTGCCGGGACTGCGAATCCGGCTGTATATCGGCGGGCGGGATCGGAAAAAGGAAATCGAGCAGCTGCAGGCCTCACAGCCGCATATCGTCATCGGCACCCCGGGTCGGATCCGGGATCTCTTCCTGAAGGAAGGAGCTCTGCGGCTGGACGGTACCGGCATGCTGGTCATCGATGAGGCTGACATGACCCTGGAATACGGCTTTTTAAAGGACATTGATGAGTTTGCCGGGCGCATGGGAGAGCATCTGCAGATGCTGGTGTTCAGTGCGACCATTCCGCCCCAGCTGCAGCCTTTCCTGAAGAAATACATGCATCATCCCATCACCATCCGCATCGAAGAGCAGGAGCGCTTCAATCCGCAGATCCGCCACATCCTGGTACCGTGCTACCACCACAGCTATGAAGAGGTCATTCTCAAGATGCTGCCGGGGTTCCGGCCCTATGTGTGCCTGATCTTTGCCAATACCCGTACGGAAGCGGCTGCCATTGCCAAGGCACTGCGCGAGCATGGCGTTCCGGTCACGGAGCTGCATGGCGATCTGGAAAGCCGTAAGCGCAAGCAGGCCATGAAGGAATTCATGCATTCCGAAAAGCCCTATGTCGTAGCCACCGATCTGGCTGCCCGCGGCATGGATGTCAATACGGTGACCCATGTCATTTCCTGCGGTTTCCCGTCGGATCTCAGTTTCTATATCCACCGGGCCGGCCGGGCCTCCCGGGCCGGTGCTTCCGGCACCTGCTACGCCCTGTACCGGGAAGAGGATGATGCGGCGATCCGTTCGCTGATGAAGCAGGGCATCCGATTTGAGCATATGCGCTACCGCAGCGACGGCTGGCAGACGCTGCGGCCTTATGGTCAGAAGCGGCAGAAGCCGGATACGGAAATGGAAAAGAAAATCTCGATGATGATGACCAAGAAGAATACCCGGGTCAAGCCTGGCTATAAGAAGAAACGGCAGGCCGCCATCGAGAAACTGGAACGGCAGAAGAAGCGGGAATTCATCCGGGCCAAGATCAAAGAGGAGAGGACCGCCCGCTACAAACAGCAGACCCGGGACAGAAAGGCAGGCAAAGACCAATGATGATCCTGGGCAGTCATGTGAAGATGAAGGCACCTCTGTTTGTGGAAGGTTCCGTCCTGGAAGCCCTGTCCTATCAGGCCAATGCCCTGATGCTGTATACCGGGGCACCGCAGAATACAAAACGTCTGCCGATGTCGGAACTGCATGTGCCGGAAGCCCTGAACCTGATGCAGGAGAACGGCATTGCCAATGAGAATCTCATTGTACACGCGCCTTACCTGATCAATCTGGCCAATTCCGTCAAGCCGGAGGTCGGCGAACTGGCGGTCAGCTTCCTGCAGAGTGAAGCAGAACGGACCGCTGCCTTGAGGGCCAGGTATCTGGTCGTCCATCCCGGCTCCTATACAACAGCAGATCTGGATACCGGTATTGCTACTGCCATTGCTCATCTCAACGAACTGCAGGAACTGCCGGACGGCGTGGTGATCTGTCTGGAAACCATGGCCGGCAAGGGCAGTGAGATCGGTTTCCGTTTCGAACAGCTGGGTACGATCCTGAAACAGCTGAACCAGCCGGAACACTTCGGCATCTGTCTGGATACCTGCCACATCCATGATGCCGGCTATGATCTGCATGATTTCGATGCTGTGCTGCAGGAATTCGATCAGGCCATCGGTCTGGAGCATCTGAAGGTCATTCATCTGAATGATTCCAAGAATCCCTGCGGCAGTCATAAGGACCGCCATGCCAATATCGGGCAGGGGACCATCGGCCTGGAACTTCTGAAAAAGATTGCCCATCATCCCCGGATCGAGGGAAAGCCGACCATTCTGGAGACTCCTTATATCGATGACGAGCCACCCTATGCAGAGGAAATTGCTCTGCTGCGCGACTGAAAAAGCCAGATCGATCAGCTCTGGCTTTTTTCCTGAAGAATCTTCTGTATTTCTTCCTTCAGGGCCGGGATCAGCTGCTCCTGCGGAACGGAACGGATCTGCTGGCCATGGCGGAAGAGGATGCCGCCTTCATAGGAGCCGGCAATCCCCACATCGGCACGGGAAGCTTCCTGTATGCCATTCACCGGACAGCCCATGACCGCAACGGTGATATCGGCATTGATGGTCGACAGGTAATCTTCCATTTCGCGGACTACCGGCATCATATCGTACTGGATTCTGCCGCAGGTCGGACAGGCGATCAGATCCGGCACATGATCCATGAGACCGAAGCATTTCAGCAGCTGCCGGCCGATGATCAATTCGTCTTTCGGCGGCCCGGAAACCGAGATGCGGATGGTATCGCCGATTCCTTCATGCAGAAGGGTGCCCAGGGCCGCGGAGGATTTGACCGCGCTTTCCGCAAATCCGCCGGCCTCCGTGACGCCCAGATGCAGCGGATAGGGGAATTCCTGTGCCGCCGCTTCATAGGCTGCAATGGTCAGGGGAACACTGGAGGATTTGAAGGACAGACAGATATCGTAGAAGTTCAGATCCTCGAGAATCTGCACATGGCGCCTGGCACTTTCGATCATGGCTTCTGCACACGGCTGACCGTATCGGGCCAGCAGTTCTTTTTCCAGAGAGCCGGAATTGATGCCGATCCGGATCGGGATATGTTTTTCCTGACAGGCCCGGACGACGGCTTCGGTATGTTCCCGGGAACCGATATTGCCGGGATTGATGCGGATGGCATCGATGCCCTGTTCGATGCAGATCAGGGCCAGCAGGTAGTTGAAATGAATATCGGCAATCAGGGGAATCGAGATCCTTTCCTTGATCGCCCGGATGGACCGGGCATCTTCTTCATCCAGCACCGCAGTCCTGACCAGCTGACAGCCATGTTCTGCCAGCTCATTGATCTGTGCCGCGCTGGCCTCGACATTCTTTGCCGGTACATTGGTCATGGACTGCAGGATGCAGCGGTTCTGACCGCCGATCTGAACTGTTCCGACCATGATCGGTCTGGTTTCCGTACGTTTCATAGGCAGTTCCTTTCTCATGGTCATTATGGCATGATTTGTCCGCCAGTGCTTTGGCAGGGGAAAAATTTGTGGACAAACCTGACTTTCGGGACACAGATTGAAAAATGGTGCTGCAGCACAGGATCAAAAC
>CAIFEQ010000009.1 GCA_903789495.1 uncultured Erysipelotrichaceae bacterium
GTTCCTGTTTCCGCGTGCTCCTAAAAAAATATAGTGCTATCTTCTAAAGACGGGACGAAGAATTTCTGAAGTGGTCTTCGATTTCGGAGACGACACTCTTCTTCGCTTCCAATACCGTCTGATTCATCTCTTCACCTATTCCCTTTCCTGTTATCGCCTACCTGCAAAAATGCCCGGCATGACAGCGCGGGCACTCGAGTTCCTCATGAAAGGATCTGTTCTACCTCGGTAACCTGATTAAGCTTGCGCCGTTACTGTCTCTGGTATTTGATAACGAGGTCATCATAAACGCAGAGCTTTTCGGCGTCAAGCAGATTTTTCGGCTGACTTTTTGTATAATAGGGCAGGTCAAGGTTTCAGTTTCCAGACTAAGGAGAGCTTCATGTTCAGCAAATACACGAAAATTCTGACCGCCGGTCTGCTGGCCGGCAGTCTGGTCTGCCAGCCGGTCCATGCCGAGGCCAGTGCGAGTGCCACGGCAGCGGCAAGCTATGAACTGGTCTTTACGGATACTGCCCTGTACGGGTCCAACCTGGCGGATTTTGCAGCCGATGCGGCCTACTGGTACGCCAGCCACGATGCGGATGAAGGCTATAAGAAAGCCACCCTGTCCGTCATCGGAGATCAGGTCTTTACCGGTACTTCGATTGCCGAAGGATCTTCCTTCAGCGACAGCGAGGTCAGTGCCGCGGTCCGGGATGTGAAGCTGATCGAGATCAGCATCAAGGGCCGCTATCTGATCGAGGCTCTGGAAGCCATTACCCAGAATGCGGTCAGGGACGGCGGGGCCTTTGCGACACCGGGACACGCCAGCTATCTGATCGACCCGACCAATGTCGGTCTGACCGAGGGCGAGCGCTACCACGAGAGAACCGCCTACCTTGAGAAGTACACCAACGATGACATGGAACAGCATGAACACATCGACCAGACCAAGAATTACCGGGTCATGATCGATGAGGAGACCTGCCAGGCCTATGAGCTCTTCACCGCCAACGCCACGATCGTGGTGGACAGCGATGCGGCGGCAACCGTCGGCCAGGCCATGCAGGCATACTGGGAGAAGGGTCTGGAGGAAGTCATGCCGGAGACCTACGCCGATCCCATGGGCGACGGCCGGGTGCAGGTGGCCTGCACGACCGATCTGGTCTATGACGAAGAAAACGACATCTATACCTATACGATCACGGCCGGCACCCCGTCCAACGGCGGGCTCTACTATATCTATGTGGATGAGGATCACCTGCGCAAGAAGCTGCAGGGCATCATCGGCAACATGCTGTACCACGGCGAATTCAAGGCCGCCGTCAATGGCGGAGAAGAAGAGGTCTGCCTGGACAGCCGCTATGCCGTATTCGTGCCGGTGACGGAAACCAGCGGCACCTTCACCCTTCGCTATGATGAAAAGATCGGCGGTCTGGGCAATATCATGCTGATCTTCGCCGGCGTCTCCATGCTTTTCATGATCATCATCATGATGACGATGGGCAGACGCCGCAAGAAGACCACCTACCGCTACCGCGGCTGAGCCGATGCCGATCAGATATCTCTGCACCTGGTCCTGGCCGCTGCCGGACGGCACCCAGCTCCCGGAAGGCCTGGAACTGCCGGTACAGCTGAGCGCGGATCAGATTCCCATCTGCTTTCCCCGGGAAAAGCTGGGGGAGCAGCCGGAGAAACTGGACTTCCTGATGCGTTTTTCCCTGGCCCAGCTGCAGGCCGATCCGTCTCTGACCGACGGCGTGCGGATCCAGAGTCTGGAGGAAATCCTGCAGCAGGTCGTTCCGACCGGCCTGCAGCTGAATCTGCTGCTCAAGAGTGATGTCATTGCCTACGACGGTCTGGAAGACCGGGTCAGCGCTCTGGTCGAGCAGTATGACCTGACGGAACGCACCGTCTTCACCACCGCCAACCGGGTGACCCTGCTGCATCTGCAGCAGATCTCGCCGCTTTATAAACGCATCTGTCCCTGTGCTGACAGTCTGCTGGACATGGTGGACTTCGGCCGCAGTCATGATCTGTATGGCCTGGAAGTGCGGGAACCGGAAGATACCGAGGTCTTCCGTCAGCGCTGCCGGGCAGCCGGGCAGACGCAGATCTGCGTGCCCTGCCGGAAGCGGATGCACTGGTTCTGGATCCGGATCTCAGGGGAGCTTAGGCTCTCCTTTTTTTCAGGTGGGAACTGAAAAGGCAGTGTCCTTCTCCAGGAGCACTGCCTGCTGTGTTCTTTCTCAGGCCCGTTTCCAGGTGGTCGGCAGGAACAGCATGAGAATGGGATAGATCTCCAGACGTCCGGCCAGCATGTTGAAGATCATGACGATCTTGGACAGGTCGCTGTAGGCACTGTAGTTGCAGGTCGGACCGACCGAAGCCAGGCCCGGACCGATGTTGTTGAAGGTGGCCAGGGTGGCGGAGAGATTGGTTTCGATCGAGAAGCCGTCCAGGGACAGGATCAGCAGGCTGAAGACCACGATCCCGCCATAGGCGATGATATAGCCGTACAGATTCCGGATCGCCTGCTCATCCACCGGTGCCTTGTTGAAGCGGATGCGGCGCACTTCATTGGGATGCAGGTTGACGTTCAGGTTCCGCAGCAGCCCCTTGCCGGCCAGCAGCAGCCGGGACATCTTCATCCCGCCGCCGGTGGATCCCGCACAGGCCCCGCTGATCATCAGGATCAGCAGGATGGTCTTGGAGAACACCGGCCACTGATCGAAGTCGGCGGTCGCAAAGCCGGAAGTCGACATGATCGTGGCAACCTGGAAGGCCGCCTGATGCAGCGCCTCCCGCACGCCGTAGATCGAGGTGATGTTGATGGTGATCAGGGTGATGCTGACAAAGATGATGGTCAGATACAGATGCAGTTCCTCGTCATGGAAGACATCCCGGAAGTGCCGGATCAGCAGCAGGTAGTAGCAGCTGAAGTTGGTGCCGAACAGGAACATGAACACGGTCGTCACCGTCTGGGCTGCCGCGGGGTAATCCGCCATGGAGGAATTCAGGACGCCGAAGCCGCCGGTACCGGCTGTGCCGAAGGTGATGCACATGGCATCAAACGCGGGCATGCCGGCAATCAGCAGACAGATGAAATCCAGGACCGTCAGGGCAATATAGATCAGATAGAGAATGCTGGCGGTCTGCTTCATTCTGGGTACCAGCTTGCCCACCGAAGGACCCGGGGATTCCGCCCGCAGGATGTGCAGGGTATAGCCTTCATTCTGGCCGCTTAAGGGCACCACGGCCATCAGAAACACCAGCACGCCCATGCCGCCGACCCAGTGGCTGAAGCTGCGCCAGTACAGCATGCCCCGGCTCAGCGCTTCCACATCGGTCAGGATGGAGGAACCGGTGGTGGTAAAGCCGGAAACCATCTCAAAAAGACAGTCGATATAGCGGGGAATCTGCCCGGAAATATAGAAGGGCAGACAGCCCAGCATCGACATGGACAGCCAGGTCAGGCCGGTGGTGACCATGCCCTCCCGGGCATAGAAGCCGCGCCTGGCATGCCGGCAGAGCAGATACAGCACCCCGGAAACCGCCAGAATGATGGCAAAGCTGATCCCGAAGGCCCGGGCTCCATTGTAGTCTCCGTCATACAGACAGAAGAACAGCCCCGGTAACATGAACAATACTTCCAGCCCGAGGATCCGGGAGATGATTTTTCCGATCATCCGGTAGTTCATTCGGCATCCTCGAAGATATCGTTGAGATTCTGAATCTTCTGGTCGCTGTTGGCGACGACGATGATCGTATCGCCTTCATGGAAAGTAGAACTGCCGGTCGGCAGGGTGCTGTGCCAGCCCCGGGAAATCGAGGCGATCAGCACATTGCGCCGGATGGCAATATCCTTCAGCGGCGTATCCTGGTGTTTCGTATCCGCATCCACATTGAATTCGATGGCTTCGCCCTGCCCGTAGGCAATGTAATGCATGGTCACGGCGGCACCTGTCTTGTTCTGCATGGCCCGGACATAGCGGATGATCGAGGCCGAGATCAGATCCTTGGGCGAGATCACCGAACCGATGTTCAGCTTGTCCAGAATCTGATTGTTCTCGGCATGGCTCAGTTTGGTCACCACGGCCGGCACATGCATCTCGCTGGCATACAGGGACATGACGATGTTCAGTTCATCCATGCCCGTCAGGGTCACAAAGGCATCGTAGTTGGCAATGCCTTCCTTATACAGGAACTCCTGATAGCTGCCGTCCCCTTCCACGATCCGGGTCTCGGACAGTTCGCTGGCCAGTTCCTGGCACTTGTCATGATCCCGTTCGATGATCGTGGCCGGGATGCGGCTCTTCTGCAGTTCCCGGGCCAGGTACAGAGAGATCCGGCTGCCGCCCACAATCAGGCAGCTGCGTGCCTTCCGGGAAACCTCCCCCAGGCTCTCCAGCAGATCCGCCAGGGCGGACTGGGAAGCTGTGAAGTAGACCCGGTCATTTTCTTCCATGACGAAATTGCCGTCCGGAATGATGCAGTCATTGCCCCGCTGTACGGCACAGACCAGCACCGGAGAATGCACCAGCTTATGCAGCTGGTTCAGGGCCCGGCCGTTCAGAGGGGAATCGGCCTTGACCCGCAGTTCGGCGATCTCCGCCGCCCCGCGGGCAAAGGTTTCGATCTTCTGGAATCCCGGCATCTGCAGCAGCCGGGCAATCTCCAGGGCTGCCGTCTCTTCGGGATTGATGATCATGTTCAGGGCATACTGATCCCGCATGCGGTAGGACTGTTCCCGGTAGTCCGCATTGCGGATCCGGGCAATGGTATGCACCTGCGGGTTCATCGCATGTGCGGTCAGGCAGGTCAGCAGATTGACCTCATCCGCATCCGTCACGGCAATCAGCAGATTCGCTTCCGTGACGCCGGCCTGTTCCAGGGTGGCCATGGAAGCCGCATTGCCGCAGACCCCGATGATGTCATACTGCTCCATGATCTCTTCCATGACGGACGCATGTTCATCAATCAGCGTGATGTCATGACCTTCATAGGTCAGCTCCGCGACCAGGGTGGCCCCCACCTTGCCGCCGCCGGCAATAATAATCTTCATACCATTCTTCCTCTCCGGATATCGGGAATATTCTACCATCAATCGCCCGCCAAGGACACCTGCCGCAATACACCTGCCCCGCTCTGTCTTTCTGCTAAAATGACAGCGGAGGTGTATCTATGAAGAAAGAAATACAGGTGAATGACTACAGTGCCAGGATTCTCGAGGCCCTGCCGCATGGCATTCTGCTCAACACCAAGGCCAATGGCAGGCTGAATTCCATGGTCATCGGCTGGGGTACGCTGGGCGTGGACTGGAGTGAACCGGTGTTCCTGGTCTATGTCCGCCATTCCCGCTATACCCACGAACTGCTGGATGCCAATCCGGAATTCACGATCAGCGTGCCGCTGAGCGGGAATCTGGAGCCGAAGCTCCTGCAGGTGCTGGGTTCGGAAAGCGGCCGCACGGAAGACAAGATTGCCAAGGCCGGTCTGACACCGGTTGACAGCGACTGCATCTCGGTACCGGGTTTTGCCGAAGTGCCGCTGACCCTGGAATGCCGGGTGCTCAGCCGGGCGGAGCAGGACCCTGCCCTGCTGCAGCAGGACCTGCGGGATCAGTACTACCCGGGCGGCGAGGATCCCCACACCATCTACTACGGAAAGATTCTCAAGGCCTATATCATTGAATAAAGCACTGAAAAAAGGTTCCGGTCATGCAGGTATCACCTGCATGCAGGAACCTTTTTCCGTTCTGCTTAACCCTGATAGTGGAGATCTTCGCCCGTGATGCCGACCGACTCAAAGGCCTTCCTGGCATCCCGGGTAAAGGTGCCGTCTTCCAGCTGGAATACCGGGAATCCGATATCCGTGGTACCCCGGACCGAAGCAAACAGGTCGCTGGTATCCCGGAACTTGATGAAATCCTTGAGCAGGTTGATCGAACCGGTGACGTTGACGAAGGTCGGCATATAATGATGAGCCGTAAAGATGCTCAGGGCCTGCAGGGTGGCCGGGCAGGTGTTGGAACCATAGACTTTGACTGCCATAATCTGTTTTTTTCTCCTTCTCTGCATTCTGTCTGCAGTTCAGGTCTATCTTAACTGTTTTCCCGGCTTCCGTGCAACGAAACGCCTCTACTGCTGATCGGCCGGTTCCGGCAGACCGTCTGCCATGGCCGTCAGTTTCGGCAGGTCATTCTCGGACAGCTTCTCCCATTCCTCTTTATAGCCGACCAGGACATGAGGCCGGGCCTGCTGGACAAACTGAATGATCTGCTTTGTCCCTTCACGGATATTGTCCTGGTTCTGCTTGTTCTCGGCATAGTTGACGGTGTTATAGCGTTTGCCATGACGGTCAACGACTTCCAGGGCGTAGTTTCTGCCGACCGGCAGGGAACCCCGGCGCCGGCTCATCTCCTTGCCGTAGATCCACACAATATCCGCAATCTTCACGGCCATCGGGCCATAGGTGGTCCTGGTCACCAGAGCATTCTGGGTGACCAGGGTATCCCCGTAGACCGCTGCCTGCGGGGCTTCCTGTTCCATCTGCTGCAGTTCGTCCTTTGAAAAGGCATCCCAGGTATCCCGTACATGCCGCTCACTAGCCTTGATCTCCCCATAGACGGAGACCGCCGTGGTGAAGAAGACCGCCGAGCACACCAGCATGAGCACCTGCCCCCGGTCCGCCTTCAGGACACTGATCCGGGTGACGATCAGACAGATCACGCCCATCACGGCATAGAACAGAACGGTTCTGCCCGTATCCCCGTTCTTTTCAAATGCCACCGTATCCAGCCGGCTCTTCAGATTCGGATAATCCTTCAGATCCATCATGCCCAGAACCTCTCTTCCGTTTTCCCTATTGTATTACAGCGGTCTGCTTTTCCGCAGGAGAATCCTTTCTGCCTCCTGCAGACGGAAAAGCTTCTCCCGTATCCCGGAGAAGCTTTCCAAAGGAGGTATTTCGGAAAAGTCAGTTTCTGTGGAAGAGACCTTTCTTTTCCACCGGTTCGCTGGACAGACTTCTGTAGTGATAGCCCGTTGCCTCAATGGCGGCTTTCAGTTTCTGTTCATCGATGGGTTCTTCCGTCAGGAAGACGGCCGTGTTCTTCGTATGTGAAGCACGCACCTTCCTGGCATCCGGAAAAGTCCTGCGGATGGTGTCGGCAATGTGACTTTCACACATGCCGCAGGCCATGCCTTCAATTACTGCTGTGTTGCGGATCATGTTCTGCCTTCTTTCTGAGATAGTTTCCAAGAGTACGGGCACAGCTGCCCAGCCCGATGCCGATCAGGGCACCGGTCAGGAAATCAGCCATCGGCCCTGTCCTTACGCCGCCTGCTCAGCAGGCTGATCGGTGGCTTTCGGGGTATAGGGATTGGGACGGACAATGTAGTACAGCGCGATAAGTGCCAGGATCAGGGCCGCGGCCGTACCGAGGGTGAAGGTGCCTTCCGTGATCCAGGTGCCGAACTGGTAGAACCACAGGGCCAGCACATAGCCCACTCCCATCTGGAAGGCGACACAGAACCAGCCCCACTTCTTCGAGCCGAATTCCCGGAAGGCAGTCTCAATCGCCACCATGCAGGGGGCATCGAAGCAGTTGAACAGCATGAAGCTCATGCCGATCAGAGCACTGCCTCCGAACATCGAGCTGATGGCAGCGACAGTGGCGGTTTCGCTGTCGCTGGCCGCATGTGCCAGCATGCCCAGCGTAGCCGTGGCCTGCTCCTTGGCCACTTCGGCCGAGATCGAGGCAACCGCACCCTGCCAGGTGCCAAAGCCCAGCGGCCGGAAGATCCAGGCAAAGGCCGAGCCGATATAGCGTAAGAACGAGTCATCAATATCGGCGACCATGCCGGTGGGACCGAAGTTCATCAGGAACCAGATCACGACGCACATCGAGAAGATGATCGTGCCGGCCTTGATGATGAAGGCCTTGGCTCTTTCCCAGACATGGATCAGAACACCCTTGACCGTCGGGAAGTGATAGGCCGGAAGTTCCATGACAAACGGGGCAGGATCACCGGCAAACATCTTCGTCTTCTTCAGGGCAATGCCGCTGAGGACGACGATTGCCAGGCCCAGGAAATACATGGCCGGAGCGATCAGGCTGTTGCCCCGCGGGAAGCAGACCAGGGTCATCATGGCGATGATCTCCATCTTGGCCCCGCAGGGCATGAAGGTCGCCAGCATGATGGTCATCTTTCTGTCCTTGTCCTGCTCAATGGTGCGGCTGGCCATGATGGCCGGTACGCCGCAGCCGGTACCGATCAGCATCGGAATAAACGATTTGCCCGACAGACCGAAGCGCCGGAAGATCCGGTCCATGATGAAGGCGATCCGGGCCATATAGCCGGAGTCCTCCAGGAGGGACAGGCACAGGAACAGCATGATCATCTGGGGCACAAAGCCCAGCACCGTGCCGACACCGCCGATGATGCCGTCGACCAGCAGGCTCTGCAGCCAGGGGGCACAGTGCACCGCTTCCAGGGCCGCATTGGCCGCATCGGGAATGATCTCGCCGAACAGGACATCGTTGGTCCAGTCGGTCATCCAGCCGCCCAGGGTGGTCACGGAGATGTAGTACACACCCCACATGATCACCGCGAAGATGGGCAGGGCCAGCCAGCGGTTGGTGACGATCCGGTCAATCTTATCCGAGGTCGTCAGCTCTGTTCTGGTACTCTTCTTGCGCACCGTGCGGCTGACCAGATCCTGGATATACAGATAACGCTGGTTCGTGATGATGCTTTCGGCATCGTCATCGAGTTCCTTTTCACATTCCTTAATATGCGCTTCGATATGGGCCTTTTCTTCCGCGCTCAGCTGCAGCGGCCGGATGGCATCCTCATCCCGCTCGAAGCACTTGACGGCATACCATCTGAGATTTTCCGCACTGCACCGGTCCTCAATGGATTCCTCGATATGGGCGATGGCATGTTCCACCGGTCCGGTGAAGACATGGGGCAGATCGCCCGGCTTCCCTTCCCGGGCCGCCTGGATGGCCGCTTCGGCAGCTGCCATGACGCCCTGGGACTTCAGGGCACTGATCTCGACGATCCGGCAGCCCAGTTCCTCAGACAGTTTTTCGCTATCAATGACGGAACCGTTCTTCTGCACCACGTCCATCATGTTGATGGCGATGACCATGGGCAGACCGATCTCAGCCAGCTGGGTGGTCAGATAGAGGTTGCGCTCGATGTTTGTGCCATCCACGATGTTCAGGATGACATCCGGCTTATCGTGGACCAGATAGTTCCGGGATACCACTTCTTCCTGGGAATACGGACTCAGGGAATAGATGCCCGGCAGATCCTGGATGATCACATCCGGATGCCCCTTCAGACGTCCTTCCTTCTTTTCCACCGTGACCCCCGGCCAGTTGCCCACGTACTGGGTACTGCCGGTCAGGTCATTGAACAGTGTGGTCTTGCCGCAGTTCGGATTGCCGGCAAGTGCAATCTTGATTTCAGACATGTCTTCCCCCTTCTCATTCCATCTCGAGGATATCGGCGTCTTCCTTGCGGATGGACAGCTCATAGCCCCGGATCCGGATCTCGATCGGATCGCCCAGCGGAGCGACCTTTCTGACATAGATTTCCGTGCCCTTGGTAATGCCCATGTCCATGATCCGGCGCTTCAGGGCGCCGCTGCCATGGATCTTCCGCACGGTTGCGGTTTCCCCGACCTTCACATCACGCAGTGTCTTCATCTCTGTCCCCTTCTTTCTTTTCCGGTACGCGTGCTCAGCAGGCATTGACATAGATCTTGGCCGCCATCTGCGAGGTCAGGGCCAGTCTGGTGTCCAGACAGGACACGATCAGATTCCCCCGGCCGGGTGCGGAGATGATCCGCACCTTCGTACCGGGCGTAAACCCGAGATCCTCCAGATGTTTCCGGGCCTCATCGCTGCCGCCGATCCGCGACACGATCCCTTCTTCTCCGACTGACAGAACCGTCAATGGCATCATCGTACCTGCCCTCCCTGCATTTCATTCATCATGCATAAGTTAGACATCTTTAACACCTAAGAATGTAATACGGTTCTGCCCGGATGTCAAATATGATTAACTGCAATAAGAGTAAATTAATTTTATCTGATGTTGAGCATTTCCTGCTGCAGCCGCAGAGAACATGCAGTCATGTCAGCCGGTTTCCTTTCTGTAAAAAAGACCGTCTGGCGGGCACCGGGAATGCTATAATGGCTCTGCAGAAAAACCGGAAGAGCTGAAAAAAGAATGCCTTGCACGGGGAGCTCATGAGTGGGCTGAGAGTGAACGGCTGACGTTCTGACCCGAAACCTGATTTGGATAATGCCAACGTAGGGATCAGCAGATATACCGCAGAAGCGTTGTCCTCAGGGGCAGCGCTTCTTTCAGTTCCGGGGCAGAAAGAAGGAACGGTTATGTTTCAGGAATGTCTGGAAAACGTCAGAACCAAGGCACCGCTGATTCACTGCATCACCAACTATGTCACCGTCAACGATGTCGCCAATGTCATCCTGGCCTGCGGCGGCGCGCCGATCATGGCCGATGATCAGGAGGAAGCGGCCGAGATCACCTCGATCTGCGGCGGTCTCACCATCAACATCGGCACTCTGAATACCCGCACGATCCGGAGCATGCTTTCTGCCGGGCAGAAGGCCAGAGAACTCGGTCATCCGATCCTGCTGGACCCGGTCGGGGCCGGCGCCTCGCATCTGCGCACCCAGACCGCCGTCTCCCTGATGGAGGAACTGCACTTCCAGGTCATCCGGGGCAATGTCTCGGAACTCAGGGCGCTGATGCTGGGCAGTACGACCACCCGGGGTGTCGAGGCTGCCGCGGCGGATGCCGTGACGGAGCAGAATCTGAATGACATGGTTGCGCTGGCCAAGGCCTGGTCCAAGGCTTCCGGATCGATCATTGCGATGACCGGTGCCATCGACCTGGTCGCCGATGCCCAAAGGTGTTTCGTCATCCGCAACGGACGGCCGGAGATGGGCCGGATCACCGGCACCGGCTGTCAGCTGTCCGGGCTGATGACGGCCTACATCACGGCCAACCCGGACCGCCTGCTGGAAGCTTCGGCTGCCGCGGTCTGTCTGATGGGCCTGGCTGGCGAAACGGGCTGGCGTCATCTGGCCCCCTATGAAGGCAATGCGACGTACCGGAACCGCATCATCGATGCCGTCTGCCGGATTGACGGAGCCGAGCTGGAAAGCGGCGCCCGCTATGAGATCCGCTGAGCAGGAGAAGGCCATGAAGAAAGATCAGCTCTGCAAGGCCCTGCTGCTCTATGCCGTGACGGACCGTCACTGGCTGCAGGGCAGAACCCTGGCCGAAGATGTGGAAGCTGCCCTGAAGGGCGGCGTGACCTTCGTGCAGCTGCGGGAAAAAGACGACATGGCCCTGGACCATGAGGCTTTTCTGACGGAAGCCCGTCAGATCCAGGCCCTCTGCCGGCAGTATCAGGTTCCGTTTGTGATCGATGATGATGTGGATCTGGCTCTGGAAGTCGGAGCGGATGGCGTGCATGTCGGTCAGGAAGACATGGAGGCCGGTCTGGTCCGGCAGAAACTGGGACCGGAGAAGATTCTCGGCGTTTCTGCCCGCACTGTCGAAGAAGCCCGTCTGGCCCAGCAGCGCGGGGCGGATTATCTGGGTGTCGGGGCGGTTTTCCCGACCCGTTCCAAGGCGGATGCCAAAGCCGTCTCCCATGAAACCCTGCAGCAGATCTGCGCAGCCGTGGACATCCCCGTCGTGGCCATCGGCGGCATCACCAGGGATAATGTCTCCCAGCTGGCCGGCAGCGGCATTGTCGGGATCTCCGTGATCTCGGCCATTTTTGCCCGGCCCGATATCGAACAGGCCGCCCGCCAGCTGCGGCAAAAGACCGTGGAAATGCTGCAGCACTGAACCATAAACTGACCCAGCGGCAGGCCGGGGGCACCACCTTCTGCCGCTCTATAAAATTAATGCCTGCATGGAAGAGGAGGATAAAAAGAACATGAAGACAGCATTAACAATCGCCGGAAGTGATTCCAGCGGAGGCGCCGGCATTCAGGCTGACATCAAGACGATGACCATGAATGGCGTCTACGCGATGAGCGCCATCACGGCGCTGACCGCGCAGAACACCACCGGCGTCATCGGCATCCAGAATTCCACTCCGGAATTTCTGCAGCAGCAGCTGGACGAGATCTTCACCGATATCTATCCCGATGCGGTCAAGATCGGCATGGTCTCGGAAAGTGCCCTGATCCGGGTGATTGCCGAGCGGCTGCGCTTTTACAAAGCCGCCAGGATTGTCCTGGATCCCGTCATGGTGGCAACCAGCGGAGCAAAACTGATCAGTGACGATGCCATCGTCACCCTGCAGCAGGAACTGATTCCCCTGGCCATGGTCATCACGCCCAATATCCCGGAAGGGGAAGTCCTCTCGGGCATGAAGATCAGCAGCGAGCAGGATATGCTCAAGGCCGCCGAGATCATCTATGAACGCTTTGGCTGCAGTGTCCTGCTCAAGGGCGGTCATAACTTCAATGATGCCAACGACCTGCTCTGGCGTAACAGCGGACCGCTGTGGTTCCGGGGCAGACGGATCGATAATCCCAATACGCACGGCACCGGCTGTACCTTATCCAGTGCCATCGCGGCCAACCTGGCCAAGGGCTTTGATCTGGATACGTCCGTGCAGCGGGCCAAGGAGTATATTTCCGGTGCCCTGGCGGCGATGCTGGATCTGGGCAGGGGCCGCGGTCCCCTGCAGCATAACTTCAACCTCACCGGCACCTTTGCCCAGGAAGCCCGCTGATGGAGAGGAAGACATCGGTCTTTGAAAACGGCCTGATCTGGTTCGGAGCAGGCGTATCCCTGGCCGAGATCCTGACCGGCACCTACCTGGCTCCCTTAGGCATGGGCAGGGGCCTGGCGGCGATCCTGCTGGGGCATCTGATCGGCGGCGTGCTGTTCTATCTGGCAGCCGTGATCAGCGGTGAAACCGGGAAGAGTTCCATGGATGCCGTGAAGATGACCTATGGGCAGCAGGGCGGCCGTCTGTTTGCCCTGCTCAACGTCATCCAGCTGGCCGGCTGGACCGCCATCATGATCTATGACGGTTCCCTCTCGGCCGCGGGCATCTTCAACCCCGGCCGCTGGCTGTGGTGTGTGGTGATCGGTGGTCTGATCCTCGTCTGGATCCTGGTCGGGATCAGCAGCCTGGGGAAACTCAACACCATGGCCATGGCGGCTCTGTTTCTGCTGTCCATCATGCTGTGCGTGACCGTCACCGGTCAGAGCGGAGCTTCTTCAGCCGCTGTGGAATCCATCTCCTTCGGGGCGGCTCTGGAGCTGTCCGCTTCCATGCCCCTGTCCTGGCTGCCCTGTGTCGGGGACTATACCAGAGTGGCAGCGGAGCCGAAGAAAGCCTCGCTGGTCAGCACGCTGGTCTATAACGCTGTCAGCATCTGGATGTTCCTGATCGGCATGGCAGCGGCCATCTATGCCGGCACCACCGACATCACCGTGATCCTGTTACGGGCAGGGCTGGGCGCGGCCGGTCTGCTGATCGTGGTCTTCTCGACCGTGACCACGACCTTCCTGGACGCTTTCTCGGCCGGCATCTCTGCCCGGTCCATTTCCGAAAAGACCGATGAGCGGAAGGCAGCCGTGCTGACCACCGGGATCGGCATGGTCTGTGCCATCGCCTTTCCGATGGATGACATCACCGGCTTCCTCTATTTCATTGGTTCGGTCTTTGCCCCGATGGCTGCGGTGATGATCGGCACCTGTTACATCCGGAAGACCCGTTCCGATGAGCAGGCCTTTGACTGGCCCAACCTGCTGGTCTGGCTGATCGGTTTTGTCCTGTACCGCCTGCTGATGCACACGGATCTGCCCTGCGGGTATACCCTGCCGGACATTCTGATCACCCTGGCCCTGACCCTGCTGGCAGGCCGGAAGCGCAAGAACGTCTGAAGCACATAAAAAGCGTTTCCTTCACAGCGGAAACGCTTTTTCATGCCGGCATGTTATTCCACGAAATGAATCCTGGACTCGTCGTAACGGTCTGCCTGTTCCTTCTGCTCGGCCGGATAGCCCAGCGGGAACAGGGAGAAGGCTTCGACGGTGTCCGGCAGCTGCAGGACTTCCCGCACCTTGTCCATGCGTTCCTGCAGCGGAGCAATGCCCAGCCAGACACCGCCCAGACCCAGTTCGTCGGTCCGCAGCCAGATGTTTTCCTGGGCAATGGACATATCGATCTGGGCATACTCATCAAACTTCAGGCCCTGTTTCCGATACACCGGCACGATGACCACCTTCGCCCCTGCCGCACAGCCGGCATAGGGACTGACGGAGGACAGGGCTTTGATCTTTTGCGGATCGGTGACGACATAGAATTCCCAGGGCTGCTGGTTGCCCGCACTGGGCGCCTGCATGCCGGCCCGGAGAATGTCCAGGATCTTCTCCTTCTCCACCGGACGGTCTTCGTATTTCCGGATGCTGGTACGATGATAGAGAATACTGTTCATGATTTTACCGCCTTTCTTTTCAGAAGAATCGTTACAAGGATAACTGCCAGGACACAGGCACAGACTTCTCCGGCCGGGATCGCCGACCAGACTGCGGTTCTGGCTTCCGGCAGATGCGCCAGGAAGAGAGCGGCAGGCAGCGGTACGGCAATCAGCCGCACCAGTGAAATCAGAAGGGAGAAACCGCCGCTCCCCAAGGCCTGGCAGACACCCTGCAGGATGATGTTGGCCCCGGCGAAGAAGAAGCCCCAGACGATGATCCGCAGGGCCGTGACGCACAGGGCCTCGGTCTCTTCCGTGACCGCAAACAGCGAGACGATCGGTTCCGTCCAGCCTTCCAGCAGCACGACCCCGATGAGCATGATCACACTGACATCGATCAGGGCCCAGCGGATCGTCTGCCGGATGCGGTCGGTCCTTCCCGCTCCGTAGTTATAGGAGATGATCGGGATCGAGGCGTTGTTCAGGCCATAGCCTGGCATGAAGATGAAGTTCTGCAGCTTGTAGTAGATGCCATACGCGGTGACTGCCGCCTCGGAGATCCCGCCGAGAATCAGATTCGTGGCATAGGACATCAGAGGCACCAGGATCTGCATGGCAATGGCAGGAACGCCGATCCGGTACAGTTCGTGCAGGATATGGCCGGATGGCCGGAAGTCGCTCAGCCGGATGGTCAGGATCTTTTTCCTGCCCAGATAATAGGTCCCGATCCAGATCAGAGAGACAAACTGTCCGATGACCGTGGCAATCGCCGCGCCCCGGACACCCAGGGCCGGAAAGCCCAGCCAGCCGTAGATCAGCACCGGGTCCAGCAGAATGTTGGTCAGAGCACCGGCGATCTGCGTGAGCATGGTGATCCTGGTCCGGCCGGTTGCGATGGTGACTTTCTCCAGGCACATGTAGCCCATGGTGCCCAGGGAAAACAGCGTCAGGATGCGGACATAGGAGATGCCGAAGGCAGCGATAGTCGGGTTGTCCGTCTGGCTTTCAATGAAGGCTTCCGTACCGAACAGCCCGAACAGGAACATGGCCAGGAAATACAGCAGGCTGACAAACAGGGCATTTCCGGCCGCCTGCTCGGCTTCCCGGCGCCGATTCATGCCCAGCAGCCGGGAGACCAGGGCATTGACACCGACCCCGGTTCCTACCCCCAGGGCCATGATCAGCATCTGCACGGGGAAGGCCAGGGTCAGGGCATTGATGGCCATCTCGCCGGCCCCGCTCAGTTCCGCCGTATCCGGGATCCGGGACACATAAAAGGTATCCACGACGTTGTACAGTGCCTGTCCCAGCATCGACAGCATCATGGGGAATGCCATATTCAGAAGCAGATGCGGCACCGGCATCACCGCCATCTTGTCGGCGGTGTTTCCGCCGGTCAGCGTCCCTGCCTCTTTGATCTGTGTCATGCCGGCCTCAGACGTGGGTCTCGTCAGCCGGGGGCAGGATATACTCCGAGAGATGTTCCCGGCCCCAGTCACACATGGTCTTCAGCACCGGGGCCAGAGTCCGGCCATAGGGAGTCAGGGAATATTCCGTCTTGGGCGGAACCACCGGGTAGACTTCCCGATGGACCAGGCCGTCGGCCTCCAGTTCCCGCAGCTGCTGCGTGAGCATCTTCTGGGTTGCCTGGGGCATGATGCGCTGCAGTTCGGAGAAACGCAGCGTCCGGTCAATGAGGTGGTAGAGAATGATCGGCTTGTACTTGCCGCCGATCACGCTCAGCGTCGCCTCGACCGGGCAGTGAAACATGGTCTTCTTCAAAGTTCCTTCACCACCTCATCCATGAGCCGATACTGCTTGTGTTTGACAGAAGGTTCGGCAGCCGGGTCGGCATAGCCTAACGGCATCAGCAGCACCACTTTCTCCTGTTTCGGAATCTGGAAGGCTGCCGCTGCCCTGCTGTTGGGGAAGGCGTTGACCCAGCAGGACGCAATCCCCAGATCCCAGGCTTCCAGCATGATGTGGGTGGCAACGATGCTGACATCCTGCTGCCCGGACGCAATCCCGGGTTCCTGGGCATTCTTCCACTGTTCCTCTTCATTGTACGTGAACAGCAGCACCACAGGGGCATTGAACGCACAGGGTGTAAGGCCGCGGATGGTCTTCAGGGCCTCCTCACTCTTCAGAATATAGATCCGGAAGGGCTGATGATTTGCGGCCGTCGGGGCCACCCGGGCTGCCTCGAGAATCTTCTCCATCTTTTCCGGTTCAATGGCTTTGTCCTGATATTTGCGGACGGAATAGCGTTCTTCCGCCAGGGATAAGAAATCTTTCATTTTCCATACTCCTTTCCGGCTTCCCAGCAGCCGGCAATAACCTTGCCGGTGGCCAGGTACTGCGCGTGCTGAAACTCAAACAGCACCGGACTGATCTTTTCATAATCGATTTTCTGTCCGGCATCCAGGTCTTCTTCCTGCACATAGGTATGCACCGGCTGCAGGATGAAGTCGTCGTTATGGCCGAACGTCAGCACCTGCGTCACCCGGCAGGTCATACATACCGGGGCATTCTCGACAACAGGCGCTTTTTCCAGCTCATCGAAGTGCCAGGGAAACACCCTGGATTTGTCGGTGTTTTCGGCCTTGGCAATGCCGCACCAGTCCACCGCCTGTACCATGTCCGGACTGACCAGACTGACCGAAACGACGCCGTTCTTCCGGATCGCCTCCACATCCAGCTTATGTCCCTGGTTCAGGCTGATCAGGAACTGATCATGTTCGACAATCCCCACATGGGCAATCGGCAGGAAGTTCACCCGCCCGTCGGCCAGTACCGTACCGACCAGCGTGGTCGGAGTCGGGTACAGGGCCATGACGGCACCGATATCCTTCAGCATGTTACTGTTCCTTATTCTGCAGGGCCTGCACCAGCATTTCCGAGACCTTGCGGATGGACATCGGGTTCTGGCCGGTGATGAAGCGCTGATCCTCAACGGCAAACTCCGTATAGGGATCGCCCTTGACGAACTGGGCACCGTCTTTTCTCAGTTCATCCTCCGGGGACAGCGGGACCAGCTGATCGGTCCCATTCAGCCGTTCTTCCTCATTGGTGAAACCGTTGATCTTCTTGCCTTTGACCAGCGGCGTGCCGTCCGGTGCCTTCAGGTTCACCAGACCCGCTTCACCATGGCAGACACTGGCAATCCAGCCGCCTGCCCCATAGATGGCTTCAGCAAGCGAGATCAGCGTCTCGTTCTTCGGGAAATCCCACATGGCACCATGTCCGCCGCAGAAATACACGGCCGCATAGTCCTGGGGATGAATCTGGCTGAAGGGAACCGATTCCTTCATGCCCTTCTGGAATCCTTCCGACTCCACCGTCTTCCGGATGTCTCCACTGACCGGCGTGCTGGCCGGATCCACCGGGATCGCACCGCCGTTCGTACTGGCAAAGACGACCTCATAGCCCGCCTTGGTCAGCACCTCATAGAAGGTCGCAGCTTCTTCCAGCCATACCCCGGTCTTTCTTTCCGGGTGTTCCAGATAATGGTCCACATTGGTCAGCGCCATGACTACTTTCTTCATTTCGGAATCCTCACTTTCTTTCCTGTTCTGACGCAGTCACAGGAACTTTCCGGTGACTTACACTGACAATTTAGGCCGTTCTGAACAGGGAAGGAAGTACGCACTTATCAGTGCCATAGTACCCGAAAAGTAAGTATTGGAAAACATTCTGTTCTTTAATAAGGCTGCCGAAGGGCAGTACATCACAGTTGATCATCAGATCAGCACTTGTCATTCATCAGGCAGATCGATACTGACTGTACTGAAAACGGTATACTGCATGCCAGACTCTGATTTCCACCTTCTGGATATTCCTGATTCTTTTTGGTTATTCCAAAATCCGTAGTATTGAAAATTCAGAATCTGTATGAATGAAAGTTCAAAATCTGTGTGGATGAAAATCCAAAATCTGCGGGAATGAAAGGTTCCGCCCCACCGGCAGACCTTTTCCAGGTTCGTCAGGAATGAAAAAGGCCGGTTCTGCACAGGCAGGAAAACCGATTGTTCAGGCCTGTCCGAAGACCAGCAGAATAAACAGAATCTCTGCATAATTTCCCAGCAGATGCGCGATCGTGCTGGTCATGCAGTTTTCCCTCTGCTGATAGATCCGGCACAGGAGCAGACTGCAGATAAAATTGCCGCTGGTGCCAAACAGTACCAAAGCCACGGCATGCTGCGAGACATGCCCCATGGCAAACAGCAGAGAGGAAAATACCGCCCAGGGCCAGAAGGGAATCTGCTCCGGACGCTTGCCTAAAAAGAAGCCCCGCCAGGCAATCTCCTCTCCCCAGGCCGACAGCGGCATCAGGGCCAGGAGCTTCAGCAGGCTGTCCGAATGAATCACATCCAAAGCCCGGCCCAGATCATAGTCCACATAGGAGGACCCGAACAGCAGCACCCCGACGATCACATTCAGAATCTGCACACCGGCCAGCAGAGCGGTCTGCCGCCAGAAGGTGCTCTCTTTCAGTTCCCTGCCCAGGCCGCGGAAACGCAGCCCGGAATCCGAACCGGACGTACCAGTCAGTCCCTCGACCAGAAAAAAGCTGGCCAGCCCTACCCAGACGGCATTGCCTGCCAGCTGAAGGGAAGGCACCAGCTGCGTCAGGCTCAGAACAATCATGGCACCCCTGCTGATCCGGCTGAGTCTTGCGGCGGTTCTCTCTCTGTCCATCGCGATCTGCCTCCCTGTTTCCGGTTTCACTATACCCGGGCTGTGTGGAAGGACGGTTAGCGGGAGGTTAATTCTCTGTACAGAACACCGGGAGGGCATTCAGCGCAGCTGCAGCTGCATGAATATGGCATCCTCGGCCGGATTGTCGTTGTATTTTTCCGTAACCTTAAAACCCAGCTTTTCATACAGATGAATCGCACTCTGCATGAACGGGAAGGTATCCAGGCGCATGTACCGATAGCCGATGTCTCTGGCATCCTGGATGACTTTCTGGCAGAGCAGGCGGCTGTAGCCGTGCCCGCGGTACACCGGACGGACATACAGACGCTTGAGTTCGCAGTACTCCGCATCATTGCCGGTCAGGGCCACACAGCCCGCCGGCTGTCCTTCCGCCAGCAGCAGGTACATCCGGCCGCCGGGCGGACCATACTTCTTCTCGAGATGCTGCAGTTCCTCATCGAGGTGCTGGGAAGACAATGTCCCGGCGACCGTCGGGCCCTGGGTCAGAATGCTGTCGGTATATTCCCGGACCAGCGTGAGGAAGGCGTCCAGATCTTTCCGGGCGGGGATGATTTCCACCATGTCTGCTGACCTCCTTCTTCTTTTATCTGGTTTCAGCCGTCTTTCAGCGTCTCAGCCACCTGACGCCATTGCGGATCATCGTTCAGGCGGTAGAAATACAGCGAGGCGGTGGAACAGTAGGGCCGGAACTTCTTCCGGCAGCGTTCGAATCGTTTCCGGCTCAGGGTCTTGAAGCCATAGGCTTTCTTCAGGCCGTTCTGCAGGGCAACATCGTCATAGCTGAAGATATCGGGCCGGCCGAGGGTGAATTCCGCGATCATTTCCGCGGTCCATCTGCCGACACCTTTGATCTGAGTCAGAAAGGCAACCACTTCCTGATCGTCCATCTCTGAAAGGGAAGAAAAGTCATAGCGGCCGTTCAGGGTATCTTCCGAAAGCTGCAGGATATATTCGGCCTTGCGGCCGGAGATGCCGATGGCCCGCAGCTCTTCCGGAGAATGGCTGATGACATTTTCCGGTGTGATGTCCCCGACCAGATCCGTGAACCGGTCGGTCAGGACATCGGCCACCCTGTTTGACAGCATCTGACTGATGATATGGGTGACCAGACGCTCATAGACCTTCTCACCGTCAGGCCGGATTTCCAGACCGCCATAATGGGCGATCAGCCGTGCCAGCACCGGATCCTGCGCCTGCAGATAGGCCAGGATATCCGTTTCTTCCTTTTCCATACCGCCATTATAAAGCACGAAAAAAAGGGCCGCAGGATTTCCTGCCGGCCCGTACTGATTCAGACATTGAAGCGGAAGAAGACGATGTCTCCGTCCTGCATGACATAGTCCTTGCCTTCGATGCGCAGTTTGCCGTGTTCCTTCAGGGCCGCCTCGCTGCCATAGGTGATGATGTCCTCATAGCTGTAGACCTCGGCCTTGATGAAGCCCTTCTCGAAGTCGGTATGAATGAGACCGGCACACTGCGGTGCTTTCATGCCTTCATGGAAGGCCCAGGCCCGGTTCTCCGGCTCCCCGACCGTAAAGAAGGTGCGCAGCCCCAGCAGATGATAGGCCGCGGTGATGATCTGATCCAGACCGGAAGCGGGGACGCCCAGCTCGGCCAGGAATTCCTTCTTCTCGTCCTTGGACATGCCGGACAGTTCTTCCTCCATCCGGGCACAGATCGCGATGCATTCACTGTTTTCCTTTGCCGCGTAATCCTTCACCAGGCCGTAATAGGCACAGCCGGACGGATCGGCGACGTCATCCTCGCTCAGGTTGGCCACATAGATGACCGGCTTGGCGGTAAGCAGGGAGTAATTCTTCAGATAGTCCTGATCACTGTCGCTGAGTTCCAGCAGCCGGATGGGTGTGCCGGCTTCCAGGGCAGCCTTGAATTTCTTCAGGGCTTCGTACTCCTCCGCGGCACCCTTCTCCTTGGTCTGGGCCTTGCGGGCCACCTTGGAGATCCGGTTTTCCACGGTCTCCAGATCCGCCAGGCAGAGCTCCACATTGATTTCCTCGATGTCCCGGATCGGATCTACCGAGCCTTCCACATGTTCGATGTTGGGATCATCGAAGCAGCGGACCACATGAATGATCGCATCGGTCTGCCGGATGTTGGCCAGGAACTGGTTGCCCAGGCCTTCTCCCTTGGAGGCACCCTTGACCAGACCGGCAATGTCGGTGAACTCGAAGGTGGTATAGATGACCTTTTTAGGATGGAAGATCTCAACCAGGTGATCCATCCGCTCATCCGGCACTTCCACCACCCCGACATTGGGATTGATGGTGGCGAAGGGATAGTTCTCAGCCGGCACCTGACTGTTGGTGATGGCGTTGAACAGTGTGGACTTGCCCACATTGGGCAGTCCGACAATACCTGCAGTTAATGCCATGTTCACTTCTCCTCTGCCGGTGCTTCGCTGCTGTGTTCCACGACCCGCTTGAGCTTGCGCTCAAACTCATACCGCGGGAACATGACCACGGCACCGCAGCCCTGGCATTTGATCTTGATGTCCGCACCGACCCGGATCACTTTCCAGTACCGGGATTTATGACACGGATGTTCCTTCTTCATCTCAACGATGTCGTTGAGTCCATAGGTTTCGTTCATGCGTTCATGTGCTCCTGATAGGCCTTCATGGTATTCTCCAGCAGACAGCAGATGGTCATCGGTCCGACCCCCTTGGGAACCGGCGTGATCGCCGCACATTTAGGCAGGACGGCTTCGGTATCCACATCCCCGCACAGCTTGCCCGTGGACAGGCGGTTGACGCCGACATCGACGACATAGGCCCCTTCTCTGACATATTCCGGAGTAATGAGCTTCGGGCTGCCGACTGCCACGACCAGGATATCCGCCTGGGACGTGATCTGGGCCAGGTTCCGGGTATGCGAGTGGCACATGGTCACCGTCGCATTGCGGTCCAGCAGCAGCTTGGAGACCGGCATGCCGACCAGCTGGGAACGGCCGACAACGACTGCCCGGGCTCCTTCAAAGGAAGCTCCCATCTTCTCCAGCAGATAGATCACGCCCTGCGGCGTGCAGGGCACAAAGCCGGGCTTACGCAGCTGGAGTCTGGCCACATTGATGGGATGCAGACCATCCACATCCTTGCTGGGGGAGATCATCCGCAGGGCCCGTTCAGCATCCAGTCCGTCCGGCAGCGGCAGCTGCAGGAGGATGCCGTCAATCCCTCCGTCCTCATTGCACCGGCAGATCACATCTTCCAGATCCAGCTGGGTGCAGTCGGCCGGCAGAGTAAACATCCGGCTGTCCATGCCCACATACGCACAGGCCTTTTCCTTGGCCCGGATATAGGAAAGCGACGGGGCATCATTGCCCGCCATGATGACAGCCAGGCAGGGCATCCTTGCCCCGCTTTTCTTGAGTACTGCCAGCTTTTCCTTCATGACAGCCTTCCGTTCGGCTGCCAGTTCACTGCCATAAACGATTACACCCATACCCGTTTCCTCTTTCACCATGTATCGGAGTCCAGCACGATCGTGACCGGACCGTCATTCCATAACCGGATGGCCATATCCGCCCCGAAGACCCCTTCTTCCACCGGAATCTGCAGACTGCGCAGATATTCGTTGAAGTACAGATACAGAGGCCTGGCATGCTCGGGCTTTCCGGCATGGGCAAAGCTCGGCCGGTTGCCCTTATGGCAGTCGGCATAGAGCGTGAACTGCGAGATGGACAGAATGGAGCCCTGAATCTGATGGATATCCAGATTCATCTTGCCTGCCTCATCCTCGAAGATGCGCAGATGACTGATCTTGTCGGCCAGCCGCCGGGCCGTTTCTTCGGTATCGCTGTCCGCAATGCCGACCAGAAGCAGAAAACCGGGCCCGATCTGCCCGTGTACCTTCCCGTCAATGGTGCAGGAAGCTTCCTTGACCCTCTGAATGACAATTCTCATACCTGTGTTTCAGTATATCATTCTCTGTCAGACCGGGCAGAAAGAAAAAGCACCTGCGTGCTTTTCCTGTTCAGCCTGTGTAGTCGGCCAGCACCCGGCTGGTCCACTGACACACCTTGTCCAGATCTTTCCGGTCCGGATGCGGGTGCAGACGGAAGCGTTTCACCTTCAGCCGGCAGATTTCCGGATAGACCACAATGCCCTTATGCTGGAGGACATTGAACAGCAGTTCTCCCGCTTCCCTGCCGCTGAAGCAGGACAGGAAAACCGCGGCACCCCGGAAGGCACCGGCAGGCAGATGGTCCAGATAATCCAGCAGCAGGCGGTCTTCATGACCGCTTTCCAGACCGGCGCCGATCAGCAGCAGATCCGCGCCGGGCAGGACATGCGGTTTGGTGATGTCCTGCGCCGAAACACCGGCTGTGTCCGCAACCGCCTGGGCCGCCTCTTCGGCGTGACCCCGGCTGGAGTGGTAGATCACACGTACTTCACACATGGGACAGAAACCTCCGGTTCAGAGAGGATCAGTGATCAATCAGACTGTTGATCACCGAGAGCAGAAAGGCAGCCACGCAGGCCGTACCGAACGAACGGATCACGGCCCCGCCCGCCAGATGCATGGTCATTTCCAGAACGATGACATTGACCAGGAAACTGGCCAGCCCCAGCGTCAGGATGTTCAGCGGAGCGGTCAGCAGATTCAGGACCGGTTTGAGCAGACGGTTCAGAATGGTCAGGATCAGACCGGCGGAGAACACGGCTTTCGCATCTACGAAATAGACGCCATCCAGCAGCAGGTCGACGAGATACAGTCCGAACGTATTGCCGAACCAGGTCAGGATCAGTTTTTTCATGGCCTCAGTATAGCATATTCTTCCAGTCCGTCTATTCCGGCGGCCTCAGGTGCACATGGATCTGATGGAGCAGGCCGATGAGCAGGAATACGCCCGCTACCCCGAGCGAGAAATAGTCCAGGTTCTGCTGGAAGGCTTTAAAGCCGGTCAGTTCGCCGCCGCTGTACAGCGTGGTGACTTCCTTGAGCATGGCCTCCCGGCCCACTTCCGTGCCATCCACCAGGAAGACGACGTCAGCCGTGATTTCCTCCGGGTCGGTGGAATCCTCATTGGTCACTTCGATCGTCGTACTGAGCGAGGACGCATCGATGCTGGCCGGCAGCAGGATGTCGTAGTCGCTGGCCGGACTGAAGAGAATGTCCGCCGTATGCTTGTTCCCGTCCTGGACGGCAACGGTCGTGGTGCCGATCTCTTCCCTGGTGACCTTAACTGTGTGGTAACTGCTGAAGCCATAGTCCAGCAGGGTGCGGATATCCGCATAGGCAGAAGCGGCATCTGCTTCCCCCAGCACCACGGCTACATAGCGGCTGTCGCCGGACTCGGCAATCACCGCCGCCGCATAGCCGCCGGCCTCGGTCGAGCCGACCTTACAGCCGGTGACCCGGGCATCATAGGACCCGCTGCTTGAATCCAGCAGTTCGCAGTCCTGCACCAGTACCGGGTAGGCAGTGATGTTGGTGTCCGTCATTTCATAGCGCTGGGTTCCGAATAACGTGGCAAAGGTGTCGTTCTTCACCACCTGGCTGACCATGACGGCCATGTCAGAGGCACTGGTGTACTGACTGTCATCATGGGTGCCGAAGACATTGGTAAAGACGGTGTTCTCCAGACCCCAGTCCGAGACCTGGGTGTTCATGGCCGTCACCATGGCATCCACGGAACCCGCTGCCCCTTCCGCCAGCATGGCGGTGGTGTCGTTGGCACTGACCAGCAGACTGGCCGCCGCGGCCGATTCCACACTCAGCGACTCCCCGACCTTGATCCAGAGCACCGAAGAACTGTGGTCATAGCTGGCAAAAGCGCTGTCTGTCATGGTCAGTTCCGTACCGGCCGGAATCTGTTCCAGAGCCAGATAGACGGACACCAGCTTGGTCAGTGAGGCAGGATCATAATGGGCATCCGCATTCTGTTCATACAGAATGGTGTCGCTGGCCGTATCCATGAGCACCGCAGCCGGGCCGTTCAGGCTCAGCTGCGTGTCCTCTGCCAGTGTCTCTGCTGGCGTCAGTGTACCTATTCCAGCCAGCAGCACAGCTGCCAGCATCAGCAACCGTTTCTTCATTGGTTCTATTGTAGCATGCCAGAAAAAGACGGATCCCTCCGTCTCAGCGCTGCTGCTTGGCGTCGGCCTGGCGGATGATTTCCTCCAGGTGCGATGCCTTCATCTTCTGATCAAATTCCTTCTCGGCTTCCCGGAGCTTGCGGCAGGCTTCCTCCAGGGCATCCTTTTCTTTTTTCTTCATCTGATAAAAACCTCCTGAAACGAAACCTATCCTACCAGAATCTTTCTTTCTGACAAGACTTGCAATCCACAGGTTTCCGGTATTCTTAAGTTTCCTTTCACGTTCTCTTCAGAGACGGTCCGTATGCTGATACTGCAGATAAATTCTGCGGAGGAACAGAAGATGACATATAAAAAACTGATCCTGCCGGGTCTGCTGGTCCTTGGCCTCTGCGCCTGCACCAGCACCTCGGCAGAAAGTACAGCCAGCGCTGCTTCGACAGCCGCGGCAGCGGCTTCTTCCGCAACGGCCAGTACGACGACCACGACATCATCGTCGAATACTTCGGCCATTACGATCGAAAGCAGTTCCAATGGCGTTCTGGACGCCACAACCCTGTTCTCGGAGCGTGATCTGGAGCAGAGTGTCGATACCACAACGGCGGAAACCATCACCGTGTCGGATGGACAGGACGTGACCATCAGTCAGGAAGGCACCTACATCCTGACCGGCACCGCCAGTGATGTGACCATCACCATCGATGCCACGGACAGCGAAAAGATTCAGCTGGTGCTGGATGACCTGCAGGTGACCAACACCGATCAGCCGGTCATCTATGCCGTGACGGCAGACAAGCTCTTCATCAACCTGGCGAGCGGTTCCGACAACGTGCTGAGCGTGACGGGCACCTTCACCACGATGAATGACGACAACACCGATGCGGTCATCTACTCCAAATGCGACCTGACGCTGAACGGGACCGGTTCCCTGACGATCTCTTCTACCTGCAACGGCATCTCCGCCAAGGATGACCTGGTCATCACCGGCGGTACCTATACGATCACCAGCACCGAGGATGCCATTGAGGCACACAACTCCATCAGCATCGCGGACGGGACCTTCAGCATTACCGCCGGCAAGGATGCCTTCCACAGCGAAGACAGCGATGATGATTCGCTTGGATCGATCTATGTCTGCGGCGGCACCTTCGACATCACAGCCGGGGATGACGGCCTGCAGGCGACCACCTATGCCCAGTATGACGGCGGCACCTTCAACATTGATGCCGTAGAAGGTCTGGAAGCCACCGTGGTACAGATCAATGACGGTACCTTCGTGATCTCGGCCAGCGATGACGGCATCAATGCCTCGACGAAGTCTTCAACGATCTCCACGCCGGCCATTGAAATCAACGGCGGCGACATCACCATTACGATGGGTTCCGGTGATACGGATGCGATTGATTCCAACGGGTCGCTGACCATCAACGGCGGCACCCTGAACATCACCGCGTCGTCCGCGTTTGATTACATCACGTCCGGTGCGATCAACGGCGGCTCAGTCACCGTCAACGGCCAGACGGTCACCACCATGACCAACTCCATGAACGGCGGCGGTGGCGGCGGCATGCAGCAGGGCGGCAATGGCAACATGGGCCCGGGCGGCAGGATGAACTGACCTGGTCAGAAACAGCAAAGCCGGCTGAAAGGCAGGCTTGAAATACAGAAGGTCGATCCCGCACGGATCGATCTTTCTTTATTCCGGCAGGAACCCTTCCCGCAGGGTATTCCATTCTTCCGGCCTAAGGGGCAGAGCCTGGAAATAGCCGGACAAGGAACCATGGAGACGGTGCAGTTCAGCGAGGGCCGCCTCGATATACAGCGGCCGGGATTCCAGCATCGGGTGCAGGGGCTGCTGTCGGCCCAGCAGGTTCCGGAAGCGCTCGTCCGCTGCCAGGAAATACTGCGTCATCTGATACTCGCTCACGATCTTCTCTTCCGGAACACCCGCAAGTGTCATCAGCAGGGCAGCGGTGATCCCGGTGCGGTCCTTGCCGGCCGTGCAGTGGAAGAGCACGCCTTCCTTTCCGCAGGCCGCAAGGGCCGACAGTACCCTGGCCGTCACGTCTTACGCGCTGATCCGGCTGCGGTAGAAGTCCTGCATGTGCTGCAGCGGATTGGCCGCCAGCACCTTCGTGATATCGGCGGTGGTATCTTCCCCCTGCCGCATGTACGGAACACTCCGGCAGTCAAAGCGGGGATCCTGCAGGAAAGAGTCCGGCTGTTCCCTGGTTTCGCCAAGCGAGCGCAGATCGATCACATGCCGTACCCCATAGGCATACAGGAAGTCCAGATCTGCCTGATCCAGCCGGCTCATGTCATCCGCCCGCAGATAGCGGTGCCAGGCCGTCATGCCTGCCGCAGCCGGATAGCCGCCCAGATCCCGCACATTCAGGGCATGCCGGATCGGCAGACGGATACAGCTGGACTTGGCCGTACAGACTTCCATGAAACGGGAACGGATGTTCTGCAGGATTTCTGTCTGAATGCCGCATGCCTGCAGGTATGCCTCAGCCGAGCCGTATGCATGCTGAACGGCATCATGGAATCTGCCGATTTCAGCCACCGATGCAGGGGGATATTCCTCGTCCGGTGCAATCGGCAGACAGGTGCTGCAGAAGGCCAGAATATCCTGTCTTTGCACCCCTGCCAGCATGAACAGCAGGACGGTCAGGATTTCCGTCTCTTCCGCCTTGTCCCCGCCATACAGCACAGCTCCAGGACTGGAAGCGATCGTCTGGAAGATCTGTGTCAGGGCAGCCTGACTCTCTGCGCTGTCCAGCGAAAAGTCCGGCAGACTGACTGCCTGATACGTCAGGCCTGATGGCCTGGCAGAGTTCCTGTCCTTCCCGCCTCGCAGATCAATGATTGTTCGGATGCCCGCTTTCCTGATTTCCTCTGCCTGCCTGATGTCCAGACCGTCACAGCGGTAAAAGACATGAAAGCGGGTGATCTTTCCGTCGGCGGTGATGAGGCCGCCCAGATCACGGCCGTGTGATGCCCCTGTCAGGGGCAGATATCGGTTATCCAGCATGGATGATTACGCTCCTTCCGTTCCAGTGTAAGGGATGCCTGTTAAGACCAGGTAACAGGCCGGCAAGATTCCGATCTGCGGAAAAGAAAAGGCGGGTTCCCGTCTTCCTCAGTCATGGTACAGGATGACCCGGCCTTCCTTCAGGGTCCTGGGCATGTCAATGACCCGCTGATTTTCAGAACCCCGGAAGTACAGATTCAGATTCTTCTTTTCCGCGACGAACGGCCCGTCTACCAGCACATCAATGAGACGCAGCATTTCATCGGTGTAAGCCGTATGCTTGCGGCCGCCGGGAATCAGATCCCGGTCATACACATAGCCGGACCAGCACCAGATGTTCTTTTCCGGGTAAGCCCTGCGGGCGGCCTTCAGCAGGGAGAGCACGGTTTCCTGGTTCTCTTCCTCAAACGGTTCCCCGCCCAGCACGGTCAGGCCGGCAATGCAGTCCAGAGACAGGGCCTCAAGAATTTCTTGTTCCGTTTCCTTCGTATAGGGCTGTCCATAATGGAAATCCCAGGTCTCCGGCTGAAAGCAGTCCCGGCAGTGATTGCGGCAGCCGCTGACAAACAGGGTGACCCGCACCCCTTCGCCATCCGCAATATCATATTTCTTGATCATTCCGTAGTACATGATTCCCTCTCCTGTCACTCCTGTCTATTATAGCGGGTTCTCCTCCCGCACCGGATGTGATAGGAATCAGAGAGAGAAAAATTGCAACCTGCAAAATGAAAAGTCAGGGAAACAGGGGTCTGCTAACATAAGCTTGCGAGGTAAGAAAACCATGAAGAAACTGAGTGATGAAGAGAAATGGCAGGCGGTCGTAAACAACGACAGGAACTATGACGGGGTCTTCTATTACGGGGTGAAGACAACCGGTATTGTCTGCCGTCCCTCCTGCCCCAGCAAGGTGCCGGCCCGGAAGAATGTCGTCTTCTTCGATGATTATGCTTCGGCGCTGCAGGCGGGGTTCCGTCCCTGCAAGAGATGCCGTCCGGATCTGCTGAACTACGACCCGGCAAAGGAACTTGCCGCTCAGCTGAAGGACACGATTGATACGTTTTACGGAGAACGCACACGCCTGCAGGAAGAGATGAACCAGATCGGAATGACCCGGGGCCATCTGCGGGAACTGTTCGAAGCCAGCTACGACAAGTCGCCGGAGGAATACCTGGCAGCGGTCCGCCTGGCCCGGGCAGAAGAACTGCTGCGCAATGGCACCTCCATCACGGAAACGGCGATGACGGTGGGATTCAGCTCTCCCAGTGCCTTTACGACCTTCTGGAAGGCGCAGACCGGAATGACCCCTTCCCAGTACCTGCGGCAGGAGAAGCCGCAGGAAACCAGCTGCCTTTATGAAAGCCCGATCGGCCTGATCCGGATCCGGGCGACGGAGAAAGGTATCTGCAGTCTGAAATTCATTGAGCATGCCGATCAGACAGCCGGAGAAAAGAAAGGTCTGCTGGAGGATACCTGCAGCATGCTGGACGAATACTTTGCCGGGAAACGTCAGCACTTCGAGGTGCCCCTGGATGTGGAAGGCAGTGTCTTTCAGAAAAAGGTCTGGAAAGACCTGCGGGAAATTCCCTATGGCAGCACCCGCAGCTATCAGCAGATCGCCGAATCGATCGGCAGAGAAAAGGCGGCCCGGCCGGTCGGCATGGCCTGCAACCGGAATCCGATCCTGATTCTGATTCCCTGCCACCGGGTCGTCGGCTCCAATGGCAGCCTGGTGGGTTATGCCGGGGGGATCGAGCGCAAGCAGTATCTGCTGAATCTGGAACAGAAGAACGCCTGAGAGGAGAACAGGAACATGTCAGAAGAAAACATGAAAGCAGCCGCCCCGATTACCAAGGGGATCGAAGACAAATTCCACTTTGCGATTTCCGATGCCTGCATCCGCTGCGGAGCCTGTGCCAAGGTCTGCCCGGTACATGCCATTTCCATGGGCGCAAGTCATTATGAGATTGATGCGTCCAAGTGCATTGACTGCGGCACGTGCTCGCATGTCTGCCCGGTCGGGGCCGCCGCCAGTCCCAGAGAGCGCCGGGACAGCCTGAAGGTTGCGGATCTGGATCCCGCGAAATGCTATTTCAATCCCGGCTGTGCCCTGCGTCTGTACAAGCCGGAACTGCCGCCGCTGATGCTGGAGGTGCTGGAACAGCACATGGGTCCGATTCATGAGCATGACATCTGCTGCCGGCATGATCCGCACCTGCCGGAAGGTTCGGTCATCATCAGCAACTGTGCGGGCTGTGACCGCCGCTTCCGTTCCCTGTACAAGGGCATTGAGACCATCTCCTACTGGGAAGTGGTGGACAGCTTTCAGGATGTGCAGTGGCCTGACTACCACGGCATCCGGATGTCGGTGCATGATTCCTGCGGGTACCGGCACAAGCCGCAGGTTCACGCCGCCATCCGCAGCCTGCTGAAGAAGATGAACATCGAAGTGGTTGAAGCCGAGCACCATGGCACAACGTCAGAATGCTGCGGGGATAACTTCTACGGGTATGTCCCGAATGAAGTCGTTGAGAAGCGGATCAAGACCCGGGCGGATGAATTCCCCTGCCAGGATGTGGTGGTCTACTGCATCGGCTGCGAGCGGGCCATGATCGATGGCGGCAAGACGCCGCGGTATCTCCCGGATCTGCTCTTCGGCAGGGAATCGCGCACGACGGCAGATACGCTGGATGAATACCATACGGCCCTGAATGCCTTTATTGCCAGGCACTGAATAAGATCTGCGCAGAGCACAGCCTGAAGCGGCTGTGTTTTTGCTGTCTGCTTCTGCGACAAAAAGAGCATCTGCCTGTTCAGCAGATGCTCCGGAGGATTGACAAGGTTTACAGGTGCAGGACCCGCTCCCGGATCTCCTGGGTTCTTCCCTGGTTCCAGAACTGGGTACCGATATAGCCGCAGGTACGTCTGGCCACGTTCATCTTGTTCTGGTCGGTATTGCCGCAGTTCGGGCAGCGCCAGATCAGCTTGTGATTCTCATCTTCGACGATCTGGATCTCCCCGTCATAGCCGCACACCTGGCAGTAGTCGCTCTTGGTGTTGAGCTCGGCATACATGATGGTGTTGTAGATGTGCTTCATCAGGGCCAGGACAGCCGGAATGTTGTTCTGCATGTTCGGCACTTCGACATAGGAGACCGCACCGCCCGGCGAGAGCTGCTGGAAGGCGGCTTCCTTGGTCAGCTTGTCAAAGGCATTGATGTTTTCCCGCACATTGATGTGATAGCTGTTGGTGATGTAGTTATGATCCGTCACATTGGGGATCTTGCCGAAGCGCTTCTGCAGGCATTGGGCAAACTTGTAGGTCGTGGACTCCATCGGGGTGCCGTAGACGGAGAAGTCGATGTTGGTCTCCTTCTTCCATTTGGCGCAGGCATCGTTCAGATGCTGCATGACGGCCAGGCCGAACTTCCGTCCTTCCTCGGTGGTATGGCTCTTGTGCAGCATGTAGTACACGCACTCATACAGACCGCCATAGCCCAGAGAGATCGTGGCATAGCCGTTGTAGAAGAGCTTGTCGATCGTCTCGCCCTTCTGCAGTCTGGCCAGAGCGCCATACTGCCAGAGAATCGGGGCAACGTCAGACGGGGTGTTCTTCAGCCGCTCAATGCGGATATCCAGGGCCCGGCGGCAGAGGGCGAGCCGTTCATCAAAGATCCGCCAGAAGGCATCCATATCCCCTTCCGAGGAGCAGGCGATGGCGACCAGGTTGATGGTCACCACACCCATGTTGAAGCGGCCGTAGTACTTGTGCTTGCCCGGGACATAGTTGCCGGCATTGGCAATGTTGCCGATGCCCTTGTCCGTAAAGCGGTCCGGGGTCAGGAAGGAACGGCAGCCCATGCAGGGATACACATCCCCCTTCAGTTCTCTCATGATCTTGGCGGAGATGAAGTCCGGAGTCATGCGCTTGGCGGTGCATTCCGCGGCCAGCTTCGTCAGATACCAGTATTTGGAATCCTCATGGATGTTGTCCTCATCCAGGCAGTAGATCAGCTTCGGGAAGGCCGGGGTGATCCAGACGCCCTTTTCATTCTTGACACCCTGCATGCGCTGCCTGAGCATCTCTTCGATGATCATGGCCAGATCATCTCTGGTTCTGCCCTCCGGCACCTCATCCAGGTACATGAACACGGTGACAAACGGGGCCTGGCCGTTGGTGGTCATCAGGGTGATGATCTGATACTGAATGGTCTGTACACCGGCCTTGATTTCCTTCTTCAGGCGCTCTTCGGTGATGCGTTCCACATCTCTGTCCGTTGCGGCATCCATCGGCGCCAGTTCCTTTTCCACTTCGGCCCGGATCCGCTGCCGGGAGACATCCACAAACGGCGCCAGGTGAGACAGGGTAATGGTCTGGCCGCCATACTGATTGGACGCGACCTGGGCGATGATCTGCGTGGCAATGTTGCAGGCCGTGGCAAAGGAATGCGGCTTCTCGATCTTGGTCTCGGAAATGACCGTGCCGTTCTGCAGCATGTCATCGAGGTTCACCAGGTCGCAGTTATGCATCGGCTGGGCAAAATAGTCGGCATCATGAAAATGAATGATGCCCTTGTCATGCGCTTCCCGGATGTCCTCCGGCAGTAACATTCTTCTGGTAATGTCCTTGGACACTTCCCCGGCCATGTAGTCCCGCTGCGGGCTGTTGACCACCGGATCCTTGTTGGAGTTCTCCTGCTTGGCATCCTCATTGGTGCGGCCGATCAGCGACAGGATCTTCTTGTCGGTGGTATTGGCCTGCCGGACCAGGGCTCTTTCATACCGGTAGGTGATGTAGTTCTTGGCCAGCTGGTAGGCACCCTCGGCCATGAGGGCCTGCTCCACCATGTCCTGGATCTCTTCCACCTGGACCGCCCGGTCAAACTTCTGACACCGGTCCACGATCCCATCCGTGATCTTCTGGATCTGCTCCTCGCTGATCCGCTCGGTCTCCGCCGTGGCCGTATTGGCCTTGCGGATGGCGTTTTCGATTTTGGAAGAGTCAAATAAAACCTCTTCCCCGCTTCTCTTGATGACGTTCATCGTCTGATTCCTTCCTTGTGACAGCTATAAATAGTTGGATAAGCAACTATTTCGTTCTCGCAAGAAGATTATCTCCCATTTCCGGCAGAATACAAGAGAAAAAGGAAAAGTTTTTTTGGCCTGCAGCAATGCATCGGGGCACTTTCCTTTTATCAAGGGCAGTGAATATAAAGGCCAGGCATACCAGAAGTTTGATGAAGTGTGGATCGTTACAATGGAAAAACTGAATCAGTATCCTGCTGCAAGTTAATCATTTCGGTGAAATCGGTTCCTTGAACATCCTTCAGCATGGCATTCCGTTCATCATTCATCATTCTTTCCAAAGTCATGCATTGCTGCTGGAAGAAATTTCCTGCTGAATTTTCCGGATGGATGCTGAAGCCAGCCAGGCGGATCACCATCAGACTTCAGAGGCAGCTTTCTGATCTGAAATGATCCTGATCTGCGGTTCCTGACAGCGTCAGCCTACGTGAAGCAACCTGGTACTGTTTTCTGATCCGGCGGATCTGAGAAGGGGCAGATCAGATTCTTATGAAGATTTCTGAACATTTTCTTTATGCCAGGGTAGCAGATATCTGAAGAAATGCAGAATGGCAATGACTATCGGCATGGCGCTCATGCCAGTCTATATGATGCTGATCTGATCCGTTATGATAAACCGCATCAAGGGAGCTGTTCCGCTAAGATGTAATCTATGATTGTGGAATAGACTCCTTGTAAGAGCTTGAGAAGCCTCAGACCTTATCAGCAAGTAAGCGGCAAGTATGCGTATCAACCGATTCTCTTACTCTTTGGCAGCATAAAAGGCTCTTCAGAAAACGATTTGTATCTGCAGCTTATCAATAACCGAAAAGCTTAACGGCCTGCTTCATATTTTCCCGGACGGGCACTTCAAATGGGCAGCGTTTTTCACAGGCACCGCACTGAATGCATTCGGAAGCGTGATGCTTTAAAACCTTGTAATGTTCCCGCACAGTTTCCGGGATGAAATTTTCTTCGTCCGAGAGTGCTTTCTTAGCTTTGGCCAGGTTGAGAAACCGGGTGACCTCAGCAATGTCTATCTCCTTAGGACAAGGAGCGCAATGACCACAATACATACAGTTTCCCTTCCAGCTGATCAATGGCATTCTTGCCAAGGCTGTGGCGTAATCCTTTTGCTGTGGCGAAGCTTCTTCATAAGCCGCATCATCCCTGAATTCATCAGCGGTGCGGGCACCAGCCATAACAGAAGCCACACCCGGGCGAGAAAGCGCATAGGCTATGCATTCATAAGGGGTAAGTTCTATTTTCGCCGGTGAGAGATCGGCGTGAAGAAGATCACCGCCTCCGAATGCCTTCATGACATCGATGCCTACGCCGTGACGTTCACATTCTTCATAAAGCTTCTGACGCTGCGGATCCATGTTCGTCAGTTTGGTTGCGTATGCTTCATCAGCCCATAGATCTTCCACATTTTCACCGGCTGGCTGTAAGTCATAACAGGGGTTTACGCTGAACATCAGTACTTCTATGCTTCCCTCCTCAAGAGCAGCTAAAGCCACCTCCGGATTATGGGAAGAAAGACCAATATGTTCAATTCTCCCGCTGTCTTTTAGCTGGTGAGCCAGGGGCAGGATATCTTTGACGATCGTCTGCCAGTCACTCAGGGAATCACAATAATGGATCATGCCGATTTCAAAATGATCTGTTCCGATCAGTCTCAGGCGTTCTTCAAAGGCATTCCTGGTTTCCTCTGTATTCCGCGTTCTCAGGTACTGGCCATTTTTCCATACGGAACATAAATGCTGCTGCAGAATAAATTTATCTCGCCTTCCCTTCAGCGCCAGACCAACGTTTTTTAACATGGTGGGATCGGGTGAATAAAAATCTATAAAATTGATTCCGGTCTGCTCTATTACAGTAATCATTTCCTGCACCTGAGCAGCAGTTTTCCCTATAAAACCTTCGACACCGGCGCCAATCTCGCTTACCATCAGCCCTGTTTCACCAAGTTTTCTGTAATTCATGATTTTCCTCCATTAATCCATTTCAATGATATGCCAGCCATAATGGCTGTATTCCTGTTCATCAGCCATGGGAAGTATACCCTTAGCAAAAATGAGACAGTTTCCGTAACAACAGCTGCAAAGTCAGGTACAGTCTATCATATTCAGACACCTGCCCAGAAGCCAACCGTCAGAAGTACAAACTGGTTTTCGAAAAAAGATCTCGCCCAGGCAACGTTCTGTTTTCGTAAACTGAATGGCAAAAATGTGTATTCCTGATGATCCTTCTGCTGTTACCACAGAATGTGTGATGCGGCAGTTTTTCCTATAGACACAACTGGATGATGCTTGTGTCAGACTGGCCTTTTTCAAGACGTTCGCAGATACCATGCCAAGAGCAATCCGGCATTCGGATAGGATAATCCAGTTGATTTCAAAATCTTTGAACATCTGAATCCTGATCAAGCCAGGATCACCTGCCTTGGCTTGAAAATGTTCTGTTAATTTTACATTTTCGGAACACTTCTCGGTAGCACGGAACTTATGACGATTTACCAATCCACATCATTATGGATTGAGCCAATCTGGCAGTTGTTTTCTGCAATGAATTTCCGGATCATCCTGTCTGCTCAACCTGATTATGGTGCTTCATGCTCTCATGAATCTGCTGATGGGCCTGCTTCTTATGGCTGCCGGTGTTCTTCATTCTGGCTTGCTTACCGCATCTCAGGCAGAACATAGACATGATGAGTGAATCAGGCAGTTGCAGCAGGCCATGCTAGAATAGGGGCATGAACAGGAATCTGACCAGCGCTGCCGATCTGCAGCGCGCCCTGGCAGACCGGCTGGCCTGCATTGAAGTCTTTCCCAGCCTGGACTCCACCAACCGCTATGCCCGGGAACAGCTGGAAAACGGCGTTCCCTCCGGACTGACGGTCGCCCTGGAGCAGACAGCCGGACGCGGCCGGCGGGGGCATACGTTCTTCTCTCCGGAAGGCGGTCTCTATATGACCGTCTACGGAAAACCGGCCGATCTGGAGATCACCATCCAGAAGCTGACCATTGCCTGTGCGGTCGCCGTCGTGGAAGCCATTCAGGAAACCACCGGCATCGTCACCCAGATCAAATGGGTCAATGACATCTACCTGCAGGAGAAGAAACTCTGCGGCATCCTCTGCGAAGCCCCGCTGCTGCCGGACGGCAGTCCGGCCGGGGTGCTGGCGGGCATCGGGATCAATCTGCGCCAGAAGGAATTTCCGCCTGAGCTGGCCGACAAGGCCATTGCCCTGAATGTACCGGATCTGTCGCCTCTGACCCTGGCCGAAGCTATTACCCGGCATCTGCTGTACTGGCAGGCCCGGCTGGCTGATCCTGCCCTGCTGGATCTGTACCGCCGGTCTTCTCTGGTCCTTCACCGGGAAGTTTCCTTCCGGCGCAATGATGAGCTGATCCATGGCATCGCGACGGATATCAACGACATGGGAAACCTGCTGGTCGAACTGAGTGATCACACCATTGTTTCCCTCAACAGCGGCGAGATCTCGCTCTCCGGCTGGCAGCGTAAATGAAAATGCGGCCAGGCCGCATCATCAGTCTTTGCACATCAGTAATGTCTGGCACCAGCCCGGCCCTTATCCCGCCGGGCTTTCAGACGGACTTCTTTCGTCTCGGTTTCCGGACTGCTGATGAGTTCCAGAATCCGTTCCCCGGCGATGACGCCCATCCGGCCGGAGGGCTGAATGATCGCATAGTCCGCCAGGCTGTAGCGGGCATTGTCATGCCGGTAGCCGCAGACCGTGACCTGACGGCGGATCTCCGGCTGCTGGGAATACATGTAGATCAGGGCATCATCCGTCATGGTCTCGTTGGAGATGACGATGGCGGTGCAGCCGCGCTTGATCAGCCGGGAGAAGCAGGCCGGCGAACTGCTGGGCAGTGAGTTGCCCCGTTCGATATACGGTTCCAGCTGCAGTTTGGCCATGGCATCCTGATAGGCCTGCAGACGTTCCTGACTGGTCGAAACCCCGGCGACGCCGGCAATATAGCCGATCTTCTGATGTCCCTGCTTCGCCAGATCCAGCACCGAGTCATAGACCGCCCGATAGCTGGTGACCCAGACACAGTTCATGTTCAGCCCGGCCAGCTTCCGGTCCACCAGTACCGTCGGCATGTCGGCCGGCAGGCAGGCGGTGAGAACATCCGCTTCCGTCTGGGTCGTGGCAAGGATCAGGCCGTCAAAGTTGGAGCGGTTCAGCAGACGCAGGTATTCCTTCTCCCGCTCCCAGCTTTCATGCGTGTTGGCCAGAACCAGCTGGTAATCCTGTTCGGACAGCGTATTTTCCAGGGCCTCGATGATCGAGGTGAAGAATACGCTGCCGATATCGGGCACAATGAAAAGGATCTCACCCGTGCGGCCGGTGCGCAGATTCCGGGCCATGGTATTGGGCCGGTAATTGAGCTGCCGGATCGCCGCTTCGACCTTTTCCGTTGTCTCCTTCGAAACGATGCGCGTTTTGTTGATGACATGGCTGACCGTCGCGGTAGATACCCCGGCCAGTCTGGCCACATCATTGATGCTCGCTGATTTCATTGCGGTTTCCCCTTCTGTTGTTTTTTTCTTTCTCCAGTTTACCCTCTTTCACAGAGAAAGTTACGCACGCTTTCACGATCCGGCATGACCCGCAGGGCACCCCGGCGGGTAGTTACCAGAGAAGCCGCCGCATTGGCAAATTTCAGCATGTCCTTCAGCTTCTCTTCATTCAGATTCTGCAGGCCGCAGGTCAGGACCGCATCCAGCACACAGCCGCAGAAGGTATCCCCGGCCCCGGTCGTATCAATCGTACCTGCCTGCAGGTAGGCCGGAACTTCCGCCCTGCAGTCCTGCCAGTAGGCCCGGCTGCCATCCGGTCCCAGGGACAGGGTGATCAGGGTGATCGGATAGCGTTCCCGCAGCCAGGCGATGCCCGCATCAAAGTCCTGACAGCCGGTGAACCACTGCAGTTCATTATCGGAGATCTTCAGCACATCGCAGTGCTGCAGTCCCCAGTCGATCTGCTCATGCGCCTGTTCCAGATCCGGCCAGAGCGGCGGGCGCAGATTGGGATCAAAGGAGCGGATCAGCCCTTCTTCCTCGGCAATGGCCAGGGCCCGGTGCGTGGCGCTGCGGACCGGTTCATCCGTCAGCGACAGGGAACCGAAATGCAGGATCTTCGCCTGCCGGATCAGATCTTCCCGCATCTCCTCCGCTCTCAGCACCACATCCGCCCCGGGATTGCGGTAGAAAGAAAAATCACGGTCCCCGTCCGGTGTCTTATGCACCAGGGACAGAGTGGTATGGATCTCGTCATCGTAGACCAGGCCGCTGGGATCAATGCCGGCGTCTTTGATCGCCTCGGTCAGCTGTCTGCCGAAACCGTCCCGGCCCACCTTGCCGATGAAGGCCGTGCGCCGGCCCAGCTTCTGCAGCATGGCGAGCACATTGCAGGGTGCCCCGCCGGGATTAGCCTCATAGAGCGGATTGCCCTGCTCGGAACTGCCGCTGCGGATGAAATCAATCAGCAGCTCTCCGACTGCCGTCACATCATATTTTTTCTCTTCCTCCATCTTTCTGGCCTCCTGAACATCTGTTTCCTGTGCCGGATAGGATCACCCTTTTGAAACCGCTTACCATCGTGCTATGCTTTAACCAGCATAGGAGGATGATCACTTTATGGCACTGGTCATGTTTGATTTTGAAAGCGACTACCTGAATCAGAACGAACAGGTCACCATCATTCTGCCGGACAAGCCGCGGGAAGTCCCGGCTGCGGAATTCTACACCGGGCAGAAGAAGTACAAGGTCCTGTGGCTGCTGCACGGCACGTACGGCGACTCCACCGACTGGCTGCGGCGCACCCGCATCGAGCTGTATGCCAGCGAAAAGGACATGATTGTCGTCATGCCGGCGGCGATGAACAGCGATTATGTCAACTGGCCGTCCTTCGGCATGGGCTACAATTTCTATGATTTCTTCTTCAAGGAGCTGATGCCCCTGGTACAGGGCTGGTTCCCGGCCTCCGCAAAGCCGGAAGACAACTTCATCGCCGGCCTGTCCATGGGCGGGGAAGGTGCAGCAGCCCTGGGTCTGACCCATCCGGAACTGTTTGCGGCCATTGGCTGCTTCTCGTTCCCGCTGATCAACTATCATACCCATCCGGAAGGTGACTATGTCGAAGGACAGGCCATGTCTGAGCGCTTCGTCAATGAACTGAAGAACGTCGGCGGGATGGAAGCCTTCCTGAAGTCTCCCTACAATACCTGGGACATCTACTTCAATGAAAAGGACAAGTCCAAGTTCCCGCCTCTGTACTTCTACATCGGCACGGATGACTTCCTGTGGAAGGCCTACGCCGAATTCAAGGCCGAGGTCGAAAAGCAGCAGCTTTCCGGCATCACCTTCCAGGAATACGAAGGCTACCACCATGAATGGCGGGTCTGGGATATGGCGGTGCAGGATTTCCTCGAGCACTGCGATCCGGGTCATACCGGCGCCGGCAACCGCTATTGAGAGCAGTCAGGCAGTCCGAAAGGACTGCCTTTTTCTGTTCAGTCTTCTTCGACCGAGGTGCCGGTCAGCGGCAGCCAGTTCAGCACGTTCTGAATATGCGCATCCCAGAAGGCCCATTCATGACTGCCGGGATACTCTTCATAGGTGACGTCACAGCCGGCCTCGCGCAGCTTCTGCACCGCACCCGGCGTGGTGGCGTAGACGATCGGATCTTCTGTTCCTACTGCCGCATAGAGTTTGGGCAGGGTCTTACCCTCCTGAACATCCTTTGCGGCCAGCCGGAAGAGATCCGCATCCGCAGGCAGCTGGTCCCCGAAGACGTTATGGACATCCACGCCAGACTCGGCCAGCGAGCTGGTCTGTTCCAGAATCGGCACCAGGTCCAGCGCCCCGGACAGACTGGCGGCGCAGGCATAGCGCTCCGGCAGCCGCAGGGCCAGGTTCAGTGCCCCATAGCCGCCCATCGAAAGACCGGCAATGAAGGTATTCTCCCGCTTCCGGGAGATCGGGAACAGCTGCTGGCACATCTCCGGCAGCTCTTCGGTGATATAGGTCAGATAGTCCGAACCATAGACCATGTTCTGATAGAAGCTGTTGGAGGCACTGGGCATGATGACGGCCAGCTTGTGTTCCTGGGCGTAGCGTTCAATGCTCGTCAGACGCAACCAGTCCGTATAGTCGCCATACCCGCCATGCAGCAGGTAGAGGACCTGGAAGCGGCGTCCCCTGGCAAAGTAGGAGGTGTCCTTATGAAACATCGCCTCGTCTGCGTTAGGCGTCGGGATGAACACGTTGATGTCCGTGCCGAAGCCCAGGGACGGGGAGAAAAAGTGGGTTTCCATGAATGCCATGTTCCGTTCCTCCTTCCTCAGTCCACCATGTCGTGCTTCAGCGGCAGCCACCTGAGGACGTCCTGGATATGGGCATCCCAGTAGTTCCAGTCATGCACGCCGGGATAATTATGGTATTCGATGTCCACGCCCAGTTCCTTCGCATAGGCCAGATAGGCTTCGCCGGCCGGACGCAGGAAATCGTCTTCGCCGATCGTGTGGTAGAGCTTCGGCAGGTCAGCCCCTTCGTCGACCCGCTTCTTCAGCACGACCCGCAGATCATTCTCGGTATCCTTCATGCTCAGATCGTCGCCCATGACCGCCTTCTGATAATTCTGCGGCATCTTTCTGGCGTGGGCTTCGTTCCTATCCCGGGAAGCCGCGGCCTTGTCCAAGGCGCCGGACAGACTGGCGGCACAGGCGTACTGTTCCGGATGTTCCAGAGCTGCCCGGAAGGCCCCGTAGCCGCCCATGGAAAGACCGGCAATGAAGGTGTTCTCCCGCTTCGCGGACAGCGGGAAGAGCGTCTCGCAGAAGCGGGGCAGTTCTTCGGTAATATAGGTCAGATAGCGCTCGCCATGGACCATGTTCACATAGCTGCTGTTCTCGCCGCTGGGCATGACCACGGCGAGGCAGTTCTCATTGGCATAGCGGTAGATGTTGGCTAACAGTTCCCAGTCCAGGCAGTCGCCATAGCTGCCATGCAGCAGGTACAGCGTCTGGTACCGGGCACCCGGACGGTAGTACTGCGGGTGATTCTCGTTGAAGAGATGATCATCCGCACTGACCGTGGGCAGGACCACCATGACCTTGGCATTCTTGGCCAGGCTGGCGGAGAAAAAGCTCAGATTGAGATTGGCCATAGAACTTCCTTTCCAGGCACGGCCTGCCGCAGAAGCGGCGGCAGGGCTTTGTGCTGATTATTTGCGGAGCTTCTTGCCCTGCTTGACGAAGTCGACATAGACGGCGATCAGGATGATGATGCCCTTGGCGACCATCTGCCAGTAGCTGTCGATGCCGGCCAGGTTCAGGCCGTTGTTCATGACGCCGATCAGGAGGGCACCGATGATCGTGCCGCCGATGGAGCCGCGGCCGCCGCCCATGGAAGTACCGCCCAGCACAACGGCTGCGATGGCGTCCATTTCACCGCCGGAACCGACAGCCGGCTGACCGGAATACATCCGGGCCGTCAGGACAATGCCGGCCAGAGCGGCCATGATACCGGAGAAGGTATAGGTGAACCAGCGGACATGCTTGATGTTCACGCCGGAGAATTCGGCTGCCCGTTCATTGCCGCCGACCGCAAAGATATGCCGGCCCATCTGGGTCCGGTTCAGGATATACCAGACGAAGATCAGGATCACGATCAGGTAGACCAGCGGCATCGGGATGACCCCGAAGGCAAAGCCGGCGCCCAGGAAGATGAAATCCGGATCAGTCAGACGGATCGGCTGAGCCCCGGTCCAGACGTAGGCGATACCCTGGCAGATGCACTGCAGGGCATAGGTGACGATGAAGGGCGGCAGGCCGGTGCGGTAGATAATCGTGCCGTTGAGGAAACCGACGGCGGCGCCGACTGCCAGCGCGAACAGGATCGCCAGAGGAATCGAGAAACCGTAGTTGACCAGACTGGTCGCCACGACCACGGAGGACAGTGAGATGACGGCACCGGCCGACAGATCGATGCCGCCGGCGATGAGGATCATCGTAATGGCGCAGGCGACATACAGGTTGGTCGAGATCTGCCGCAGCACACTGATCAGGTTGCTGGCGGTCAGAAACTGCGGCGTATTGATCTGAACGACGGTGCACAGGATGATGAGTCCGATGATGATGCCGCCGTTGCGGCGGATATAGGCAATGACGGGATTGTCACTCGTCTTCAGGACGTGCACCAGCCCGTTTTCCTTCTTTTCTTCTTTCTTTTCTTCGTTTTCCATAGTCAGATATTCACCGCATTCTTCATGATGGTGACCTGATCGGCTTCGGTATGGTCGAGGACAGCGGAGATCTCGCCGCTGCGCATGACGACGACCCGATCGCTCATGCCGATGATTTCCGGCATTTCCGAGGACACCATGATGATCGATACGCCTTTCTTTGCCAGTTCATTGATGATGCTGTAGATTTCCGCCTTGGCCCCGACATCGATGCCGCGGGTCGGCTCGTCAAGAATCAGGATCTGGGGATTGGCTGCCAGCCAGCTGGCGATGACCACCTTCTGCTGGTTGCCGCCGGACAGGTTGCCGACCAGCTGCTGCAGGCTCGGCGTCCGGATCGACAGTTCTTCCCGGTATTGCTCGGCGATCTCGGTTTCCTTCTTATGGTCGACACCGCCGCGGTGAATGAACTCGCTGAGGATCTTGAAGGTCTCATTGAACTGCACGCTCATTTCGGGGAAGATGCCTTCCTCACGCCGGTTCTCGGGGACATAGCCGATACCGGCGGCCAGGGCGTCCTTGCTGGAGGTGATCTCGACCGGCTTGCCGTTGATGAGGATCTCGCCGGAGTCCTTGGGATCCATGCCGAAGATGGCCCGCATCGTTTCCGTACGGCCGGCCCCGACCAGACCCGAGAAGCCCAGGACCTCGCCGCGGCGCAGGTCGAAACTCACATCATGTACCTTGGCATTGGAAAGATGCTTCACTTCCATCACGACATCCTGACTGGTGCAGTAGTCGCGGCTGTAATAATTGTCGATATGGCGGCCGACCATCAGTTCGATCAGTTCGTCGACGCTGGTGTCTTTGACGTTGCGGGTAGCGACATACTTGCCATCCCGGAACACGGAGACGCGGTCGGCGATCTGGTTCAGCTCCGACATGCGGTGCGAGATGTAGATGATGCCGATGCCTTCCTTCTTCAGCTCGCGGATCGTGTCGAACAGGGCATCGACTTCCTTATCGGAAAGCGATGAAGTCGGTTCGTCCATGACGATGATCTGCGCCTTGCTGTAGGTGGCACGGATGATCTCGACCATCTGCTGCTGGGCGATGTTCAGGGAGCCGACCTTATCGGTAGCCTTCAGATTCATGTGGAAGGAATCCAGCAGTTCCTGGGTCTTCTGGATCATGGAACGCATGTCGACCCGCCACCTGCTGCCTTCCTCATTGCCGAGGAACACGTTTTCGGCAATGGTCATTTCCGGGACCAGGACAATCTCCTGGTGGATGATGCTGATGCCGTATTTCTGGGCATCCTTGACGGAGTTGATCTCGGCCTTTTCGCCATTGATGTAGATCTCGCCGCCATCCTTGGTATAAATGCCCCCCAGTACTTTGATGAGGGTAGATTTCCCGGCGCCGTTTTCACCAAGAAGTGCATGGACCTCCCCTTTGTGGAGGTCCATGTGCACATCATCGAGCGCGTGAACGCCAGGGAAATACTTGTGAATCCCATTCATTTCCAGAAGAAACGGTTCACTCAAGGTATTTCCCTCCTTACTCAGCTGTTAATGAAGATCAGATGAAGAACAGATCAGTGCCACTGCGTCACATCGTATTCGTCGATGTTCTCCTGGCTGATGATGAAGCAGGGGATTGCCACGTCTTCGACTTCTTCGCCGTTGACCAGCTTTTGCAGGGCATTGAAGCATTCCTGACCGATGGTGATCGGGGACTGAGCAGCCGTAGCCATCAGACCGCCATCCTTGATGGAAGCCTGGCCATCCGGCGAACCGTCAACCGACACGACAACGATGTCATCCCGGCCGGCCGACTGGCAGGAACCGAGGGCGATCAGACCGCAGGTATCGTTCAGACCGAAGATGAACTTCAGATCCGGATAGACCTGCAGGGCATCATCGACCTTGGACAGCACTTCGCTGCTGGTGGAAATGGCCGCGTCTTCCACGATCTCGAAGTTGTCATTCAGATTTTCCGTCAGACCCTTGACACGGGAGACCACGGATTCCGCCTTCGGGTTATCGATGATCATCATCTGGCCGCCGTCCGGATACTTTTCATTCAGGTATTCGGCATCGAGCTGACCGGCGCTGTAGTTATCCGAGGCGATGTAGCATTCGACATACTCCTGATCGGTGCAGGCCGAGTCATAGTTGATGACCTTGACGCCCTTCTCCTGGCAGAGTTCGAGGATCGGCAGGATGCCATCCTGGGAAACCGGGCAGAGAATCAGATAGTTGATGCCGGCGTTGATCATGTCTTCGCAGAGGTTGATCTGCTTGGCGTTGTCCCCGTTGCCGTCGCCGGACTGGAATTCCCAGCCCTGCTCATCGCAGAGTTCCTTGACCGTGTCGCGGACAGCGATCTGGAACGGGTCAGTCGGGTTCATGGCGGTGAAGCCGACCTTGACTGCCGCGGTTTCCGTGCTGCCGCTGCTGGCTGCTGTGGATGAGGCCTCAGCAGAAGCGGATGAGGTCGAAGTGGAGCTCGAGCTGCTGCAGGCGCCGAGACTGAAGACCAGAATGCTTGCGAGTAAACCCTTTGTCAGACGATGTTTCATGGTGTTCTTCTTTCCTCCTTATAGAACGTGAGAATACCGTTTATGCCGTTCAGCCAAGATACTGGCTGTATTCAATCTTTTCCCCATTCGGTCCCAGGATCGTGAAGTACTTCGTACCCTTGGACCAGAAGTCATTGACATGCAGACCGCCATCCAGGATGGTCATCCCCTGGCGCAGCGCCTGGCGGTAGTCCTCTTCCACATCGCGCGAATTCAGTGCAATGTGATCGACCGCCCCCGCCCGGCCGGCCGCCGTATCCAGGGGATAGACCTCCAGGACCACACCGGCCAGTTCCAGGAACCAGACTTTTTCCTGTTCCGTATTGCGCTGGTAGACGACGGAAAAGCCCAGCTGCTGGTAGAACTGCAATGTTTTCTCGACGTCTGCAGTGGGAATCCCGATATGCTGCAGACCAATGATGTTTTCCCTCATGTCTTTCCCCCGGATTCTTGTTGGCAATAAGAAAAACCCGCTAAGCATTCCGCTTCTGGATCGGATCTGGTTGGTCTGGATCAGCGCAGGTCGGCTGCTTCAGCAGAGTTCGGCAGTACTGTGGAAGAATTATTAATCCTTTACGCAAACGTTTAACTGTATGCGCTTTCATAGTATCACGGTCTCTATGTTTGTCAAACCCAAATTTTATTAATTTTTTCTCATTGCCCGGAAAGGCCGGCATAAGCCCGCCGGAGGGAACATGCATCCATGCCTGCCGGAAGACGGAAAAACCGGCCTGTCCCTGGCAGGACAGTGCCGGCTTTCCTCACCCGCTCAGGAGGAGTCAGAGCGTGTTCTTGTAGATGGTGCCGTCCTTCATGATCAGCTTCATGTTGTTCACGTCGCAGAGGATCTCCACATTCTCCAGCGGATTGCCCTCGACGACCAGCAGGTCGGCATAGGAATCCTTTTCCAGCAGGCCGATCTTGCCGTCCGGATACGGATTCTGGTAGGTGGTCATCTTGACGACTTCATTGAAGTTGCCGGTAATGGCCTTCAGGCTTTCGTAGGAACCGAAGTAGTAGTTGAAGCGGTGCAGGTCGGCCAGCTGGCGGTCAGCCGGTTCATCCTGGGCGCATTCTTCCCGGATCACATCGGTACCGAACAGGAACTTCAGATGATACTTGTTGATGAGTTCGGCCTCGTGCTCCAGGCCCTTCTTCATCATCTCCAGGGTCGGCTTGGCCTTGTTGGGCGTGCTGCCAAGCAGGGTCGGCCGGCCTTTGGAGTGGTGGACCGGCAGACCGCCGTTGCCGCCGAACTGCGGGCAGACGCAGACCCAGATACCTTTGTCCTGAATCTCCTTGGCGTTGTCTTCATCCATCAGGGTGGCGTGTTCGAAGCTCATGACGCCGGCTTCGGCAGCCCGGTGCATGGCGGCCGGCGTATAGATATGGGCCATGACATAGGTGCCGTAGTCTGCAGCAGCCTGCACGGCGGCCTTCATCTCTTCCAGCGTGAACTGGGTGGTGTAGAGAGGATCAAAGTAGCTGGCCATGCCGCCGGAGGCCATGATCTTGATCTGGCTGGCCCCCAGGAAGAGCTGCTGCCGGACGGTCTTCAGGACTTCCGGAACGCCGTCGCAGGTGACGAACATGCCGGTGCGCATCAGCGGGGCGGTATGGACGCCATGCCAGACCTCATCGGAGTAGTAGCAGCGCACATCCGCGTGGCCGCAGGTCTGGGAGATCATCGCGTTGGAGGGATAGATCCGGGGACCCTTGACCATGCCGTTGTCGATGCAGGTCTTCAGGCCGACCGTCTCGCCGCCGGCATCCCGGATGGTGGTGAAGCCCCGCATGAGCATCTCTTCGGCGTAGCGGGCCGAGCGGATCGCGAATTCGTCGTTCCGCATCACCGCCAGCACCGGGATCGGGGCGGACTGGGAGACATGGACATGGGAGTCAATCAGCCCCGGCATGATGGTCTTGCCGGTGATGTCAATGACCTGATCAAAACCTTCTGCCGAGAAGTCACCCGTGAAGATGTCGGTGACCTTGTTGTCCGTGATGACAACGTTGACGCCTTCCTTGAGATGTTCGCTCTTGCCGTCAAACAGAGAACCGTGTGTGAATACTGTCTTCATAGCTTGCCTTCTTTCCTTATCACAGACCTGTCCAGCCTGCCGTACCCATGAAATACAGACCGATATAGCAGTAGGCCAGGATGATCAGCACCAGCGGCATGACCCACTTGATGTACTTGTCGAAGGGAACCTTGGCCATTTCCAGACCGCCTAACAGCGTGCCGTGGACCGGGCAGACCAGATTGGTAACCGCATCACCGAACTTGAAGGCCGAGACCCCGATCTGCATCGGAATGCTCAGAGCATCGCACATCGGCTGAATGATCGGGCAGAGGATGGCGACCTTGGCAGAAGCGGACGGAATGAGCAGGTTGATGAGGGTGACGACCACCGAGATGCCGATCGCGGCCAGGCCGGCGCCGACATTGCGCAGCGGCAGGCAGAAGGTATAGACGATGGTATGCAGGATGTTGCCCTGGCTCATGACCAGCGACATCGAGTTGGCAATGCCGATGATCAGGCAGACAAACGCCATGCCGGAAACACCTTTGGCAAATTCACTGCAGATCTTATTGCCGTTCCAGCCGGCAATCCAGCCCATCACGAAGCTGTTGATGATGCAGATGGCGGGCAGCACTTCCTGCCCATAGCCCAGCTTGGTGGTGAAGAAGACGACAACGATCGGCTGTACGAAATACAGTACGGTGATCCAGATGGAACGGGCATCCAGCCTGGTTTCCGCAACCACGGAGCCTTCCTGCTGCTCCAGATCGTTGTACCAGTCCTCGACCGGCAGCACAGAATTATGCGGATCCTTGTGGACCTTGCGGGCATAGCGCCAGATGTACAGCGTGGTGATGATCCAGATCGGGATCTCCATCACCATCCGCAGACCGAAGCCGGAATAGATGGGCACATCCATCATCAGCTGCGGCAGCATCACCTGAGTCGGTGAACTGGCGCAGGCCATCATCATGGTCACGATGATCAGCGAGAAGCCGATCAGCGGATCCAGCTTCAGCTTGCGGGCAATCATCAGCCCGATCGGAACCATGGCGATGATGTAGTCGCCGGCCGCGAAGCAGCCGAAGACACAGAAGACCAGCGACAGCACCGGAATCAGGACATCAACCCCCTTGTCCTGCAGCTTGTAGATGGCCGCGTCGATGCAGCGGTCAATCGCCTTGGAGCCCAGAGCAATCTGCGTAACGCCGCCCATGGCAAACAGGGTGGCAATGATCTTGCCCGAGTTGACGATGCCCTGCATGATCAGGCACAGGGCTTGCCAGGGATTGACCGGCGTCTGATAGCCGAGATACGAGAACTCGGTGCCGATCAGCTTGCCGGTTTCCGGATCGGTGGCAAACTGACCGGCCGGCACGATGTAGGTCAGCAGGCTCATGACCAGCAGCAGAATCAGGATCACGAGCATCAGATGAGGCATACTTCTCTTTTTCTTTTTTGTTTCAGACATGTTCTATCTCCTCAAACAGAGACAGAATTCAGGTCTTCGCCATGCAGTGCTAACTTCAATCTAACGGCCGTTTTACAGCCAGACAAGTGCGAAATCCCGGCCCGATATTGCGGGATCTTGGATGTCCGTCAAAAAAGCTTTCCAGCCCGCGGGCGGAAAGCTATGGTAAGGGCGTAGACAGAATTCAGAATGCCATGCAGAGTCATTCTGTTTCTGCTTTCCCGCAGCCGTTTCCGGCTGTCTGTTATGCATGCATATCGCGGTTCCGCATTCTTTATCTGCCTTTTCCCTGACTCCCCTCAGAAATTCGGGAAGACCCGCGGAACTGTGAGGGTGTCATGCCGACATAGGCAGTAAAGAAACGGTAGAATCCGCTGTAGCTGTTAAACCCGACGGCTGCAGCGATTTCTTTTTCGTTCAGCTCGGTTTCCTTCAGCAGACGTCGGGAGATGATCGCCCGCCGGGAATCCAGCAGTTCCCGGAAGGTGCGGCCGGTAGCCTTCTTCAGCAGAGCCGACAGATAGTCGGGATGATAGTGGATCCGGGCGGCGTAGTCCTTCAGCGAGGCCGTCGCATAGTTTTCCCGGATGTACTTCAGGATCTCGCCGACAAAGCTGGCGCTGATCTGTTCTGACAGGGGTTCAAATTCCTGCACCGGGCTGCGGGCCACCGTAGCAGTCAGGCGGGTCAGATCCATCTGCAGGACATGCAGCGGCTCCTGCCTGCGGGCATCCTGCAGCAGCACTTCCATATGCAGCACGATATCCCGGTTCTCCGGGGCATGGAAGACAAAGTTATGACCATGCAGCTTCCCCAGCAGGCGCCGGGTGCTGATCCGCCGGCGGTACAGGAAAGTCAGATCCTCAGCCAGCACGGGTTCAAAGCGGTCCAGGCTGACCTGCACGAGGCAGACATCCGCCGCCGAGGCTACCGCTGCCGTTTCGATCCGGGCCTCACAGCCGAACATCAGGATGTCCCCGCTGACCGTAAAGGTCATCCCGCCGTTGTTCTCGGTGGTATTGATATAGGTCACCACGCCATCGGAATTGTACAGAAAAGCCAGGGCCCGGGGGCCGATCTGAAACACATCGCCCTGCCGCAGGGTACACACCCGGATGGCACGGCTCTGATAGAGCAGTTCTTCTGTCATCCCTTTCACAGATAGCAGGATTTGGCGATTTCTTCAACTTCTGCTCCCTGGTTTTCAGCATGCCTGCATAGCCGTCTGAGAGCACAGAAAAACCTGACTGCATGGGCAGTCAGGCTTCTGTCAGTATTCAGGCAATCCGGCAGAGTTCGGCGCCGGTTTCGACATTCTGGCCGACGCTGGCAGTCACGGAGGTCACGGTACCATCCTGACCGGCGGTGATCTCGTTCTCCATCTTCATGGCTTCCAGAACGAAGAGCACATCGCTGGCCTTGACCTTCTGGCCGACCGCGGCATTCACCTTGACGATCTTGCCGGGCATCGGGCAGCTCAGCACATTGCCGGCTCCTGCTGCGGCTGCCGGCTTTTCGGCCGGGGCCGCTTCCTGCACCTTTTCCGGTGCCGGAGCAGGTGCGGCGGCTGCTTCCTTCTTCACCATGACCGGTTCGGCCTTGCCGGCATAGACGGCTTTGGCCTTGCCCTGTTCGACTTCTACTTCGTATTTCTTCCCATTCAGGCTCACTGTGTATTTCATATTCTCAGTCCTCCACACGCTTGATTGACTTGAAGGTCAGCTCATCCAGGGAAATCCCCGTTTCGTGAGCGACGATGGCCATGACACAGGCCGCTTCAATTTCATCGATTCCGTTCAGCTCGACCTTGGCCTCTTCCAGGTCCGGATCATAGGGCTTCAGGATCGGCAGTACTTTCATGGTCTGCTTGGCCATGGTCATTCCTCCTTCGCGAAGCTGTATTCGGCTTCGAATGTACCGGTATTCTTCCGTCTGCGCAGGAATGCCTCCGCCTGAGCCGGGAAAGCCACATAGCTCAGCACATCCTCTTCGCTCTGGGCCAGATCCCCCAGATAGGCCTTGGCCTTGGGAATCTCCGGTTCAATCTCATCATCCCAGCGGCCCACATGCTCCGGCTCATCGCCCAGCACCTGCTTCCGCAGATCCGGATTGATCTTGCCGGGCGGCGTGCCGTACTGGCCTCTGAGATAGGCCTTGACTTCCTTGGACACACTGGCATAGCGCTTGCCGGTAATCACATTGGCAACCGCCTGAGCACCGACCATCTGAGACATCGGGGTAACCAGCGGCGGATAGCCGAGATCCTCTCTGACCTTCGGCGTCTCCAGCAGCACGTCATCCAGCCGGTCCAGCGCATTCAGGCTGGTCAGGTTGGCAATCAGATTCGACAGCATGCCGCCGGGGATCTGATAGTTCAGAGCATCGATCTTGGTGGTCAGGACCGAAGGATTCAGCCGGCCTTCATCGAGGTACTTCTTCTCGACCGGCTTGAAGAAATCATTGATCTCCTTGCATACCTTCAGATCCACGCCGGTATCGTAGCCCATCTCCTGCAGGGTATAGACCATCGACTCGGTCGGCGGCTGGGCTGTACCGCCGGAGAAGATGGAGATGGCGGTATCGATTCCGTCCGCACCGGCCTCGGCGGCCTTGAGCAGGGTCATCGAACCCAGACCGGTGGTGGCATGCGTATGTACGACAACCGGCACCTTGAGTTCCTTCTTCAGGGCGCTGACCAGATCATAGGCCACCTGCGGCGACATGATGCCGGCCATGTCCTTGATGCAGATGGACTGGCAGCCCAGGGCTTCATACTTCTTGGCCAGTTCGACATACATGTCAAAGGTATGAATGGGACTGATCGTGTAGCAGATGGCCCCCTGTGCCTCGGCTCCGCACTTCAGGGTTTCATCCACAGCCGTGCGGATGTTCTCGATGTCGTTCAGGGCGTCAAAGATACGGATGACATCAATGCCGTTCTCCACAGACTTGCGGACGAAGGCACGCACCGTATCGTCGGAATAGTGGCTGTAGCCGAGAATGTTCTGTCCCCGCAGAAGCATCTGCAGCCTGGTGTTCGGAATGTGCTGACGGATGAAACGCAGACGGTCCCAGGGATCCTCATCCAGGTACCGCAGGCAGGAGTCAAACGTCGCACCGCCCCAGCACTCGATCGAGGCATAACCCGCCTTATCCATGGTATCCAGGATACCGGCGAATTCCTCCCGTCTGAGCCGGGTGGCAATCTGAGACTGATTGGCGTCCCGCAGCACTGTTTCCGTAATGCCGATTTTCTTCATATGACACCTCCTAGGCGAAGGATTCTTAGCTTCTATTATAAAAGCACTTTCGTCTCTCTGCATTACTTCTCTTCAGCTGTAAGCGGTTGAATTTCCGCAGGAATATGCCATGATGGGAATGCGCTGGAGCCGATTCCCGGAAGGAAGAGCCTGTGACTGCGGAAAGGCCGCAGACCCAAGAGGACCAGCAGCAGGAGAATCCATGTCAACATCAATATCCGAGCAGCACTCTGCCACCCGGCGTCTGGCCGGGACTGCCCTGCTTGCGGCACTCATTCTGGTTCTGCAGACCGTCGCCAGCGGCATCCGCATCGGTCCCTTCACGATTACCCTGTCCCTGATTCCGATGATTCTCGGGGCCATTCTGTATGGCCCTGGCATCGGTGCCCTGTTAGGCCTCGTCTTCGGCCTGGTCGTCGTGGCGGCCGTGGTCGGCGGTGCCGATGCCGGCGGGGCCCTGATGCTGGCGGAAAATCCCTGGGCCACGGTAATCATCTGTCTGCTGAAGAGCACGCTGGCCGGCTGGGTCAGCGGCCTGATCGCGCGCCGGGACAGGGAAAACAATCACCTGCGGCGCGGAGTGATCAAGGCGGCCATCGCCGCGCCGGTCTGCAATACCGGCACCTTCGTGATCGGCTGTCTGCTCTTCTTCCGCACTCTGCTGGAATCCTGGGCACAGGCGGCCGGATTCAGCAGCCTGGGTGTCTATGTCTTTACCGGTCTGGTCGGTCTGAACTTCCTGGTGGAACTGATCCTGGATCTGATTCTGGTCCCGGTCATTCTGAGGGTCCTGCAGGCCGTCCGTCACGCCTGAAAGAAAGAGGGAAACATGAACCTGTCAGTCATTCTGCAGAACAGTCAGCTGAAACTCGGGCTGATCGACGAAAGCCTGCAGCTTCAGCACGTCATGGTCCTGAAAACAGACCGCCAGGCCACGGCCTGGGATTATGCCAGCCGAATCCACAGTGCCTGGCTGATGCAGAAACAGCCTCTCTGCGTCGTGGATCAGATCGCGCTGGCTTCGGTTGTTCCGGAGTGCACGCAGCGCGTTTACGGGGCCCTGAAAATGCTGTTTGAGGAGGAACCCCTGCTGGTAAGGCCGGGCATCCGTACCGGTCTGAACATCCGGCTCAACAATCCGGCCGAGCTGGGCGCGGATCTGACCTGTGAGGCCGTCGGGGCCAAGCAGCGCTATGCACTGCCCTGCCTGATCATCACGATGAACAACGCGATGACCTTCAGTGTCCTGGATGAAAAGGGCGACTACCGCGGCGGGGTACTGCTGCCGGGCAGTGAGACTGCCATGCATGCCCTGGTCAGTACGTCTGACCTGCTCTGCGATGTCGAGCAGCATGCCCCGGGCAAGGTCATCGGTACCAGCACGCAGAGCTGTCTGAGTTCCGGCTACTACTATGGCAGTGCCGCCCTCATCGACGGGATGATCGAACGTCTCGAAGAAGAATTCGGCAAGCCCTTTGCCAGCTATGTCGTGACCGGTGCCTATGATCAGGACATCTGTGCCTGCTGCCGGCATGAACTGCAGGAGGACCGGGCCCTGGACATGGTCGGCCTTGCCTTGATCTCTCAGCTCAACCATCACGAAGAAGAACTCTGAACTCACATACAGCAAAAAGACCTGCCTGCAGGTCTTTTTCGTTATTCTGCCCGGACTTTCTGGCAGGCTTTCTCCAGCCGGCCGAACATCAGGATCGACAGCAGGCTGAAGACGATGCCCATCGCGAAGATCAGATTGAAGGTGCCGGTAAAGTCATAGATGTACGGGAAGCCGATGCTGGCAAAGGCCATGATGATGGTCATGATGGATTTGATATGACTCATCTTCTCCTGATAGGTCTGCGGACCGTAGACCTCCAGGATCAGGGCCGGCTGCACATTGACGCTGATGGCATAGATGGCCCCATACAGGAAGGAAGCCAGCACCAGCAGCTGATAGGAGGACTGCCCGGTCAGGTACAGCAGCATCGAGACGCCGATCACGCTCAGGAAGGTCTTCGCACTGCGGAAGACACCGATGCGGTCCAGCAGGACCCCGATGATCAGCTTGCCGATGATATTGCCGATCATCAGCCAGCTGTTCATGCTGGCGGCCTGGTTCAGATCATAGCCGACGGAAGCCGCAAAGGTCGGCAGCTGTACGGCAAAGCAGACCAGGATCTCCGCCGGCAGGAGTGAACCGAGAATCAGTCCCTGCGCGTGTGCCGGCGCTCTGGTCTCCTGCTGGGCTCCTGTCTGTTCTGCCTCTTCCGCAGCTTCGCCATGCCCATAGGGCAGCTCGCCCAGTTCCTCAGGCGTGGGATAGAAGAACAGCAGGGTCGGCACCAGCATGACCAGCAGAGAAACCAGCCCCGTCACCAGAATGACCGCCCGCCAGCCGCTGGCGGTAATGGCGGCGGAGAGAATCGGGGACAGCACCGCACCGGTCACGCCGGAAATGGAAACCGTCAGGCCGACCAGCAGACCGCGGTGTTTTTCAAACCAGTTGTTGATGACCACCGGAATGACGATCAGGAAGTTGCTCTGGCCGAAGCCGGCAACCGCCGCAATGACATACCACTGCCAGAGATGCGTAAAGGTGCCCATCAGGGCAAAGGCGCCGGCGGCCAGCACTTCCAGCAGGATCATGAACTTCCGCCCGGTGCCTCTGCGCATGAACATGCGGGTTGAGAAGCTGACTGTCAGTGCCGCGGCGAAGGATTTGATCATGTAATAGACGGAAAGATCGCCGGCCCGGAACCCCAGATCCGTGCGGATGGCCGAGAAGAAAATCCCGATGGTATTATTCAGGACCCCGCTCATCACCGCATACAGGCACATCAGGCTGATCAGAACGGTCCAGGCATGTCCCCGGCCAGACTGGCGTTCTGTCCTCACACTCATATGACGACATTATAGGACGGCGGACGGCTCAGCGTAAACCGCTGCAGCGGCTCAGAAACAGAAAAGACAGGATTACTGCACCCTGTCTTCTGAAAATTTTTCTTCAGTTTTCCGCTTCCAGTTCAGCCAGGGCCGCTTCCAGTTCCCCCAGCCCGGCGATCCGTCTGACTCTGGTCTGGCTGGGCCGTCTGGTGCGGCTCTGCACCCACACTGCATGCATGCCGGCACGCAGGGCGCCGATGATGTCCGTCATGAAGGTATCCCCGACCATGACCGCTTCCTGCGGCTCGACCTGCAGGTGGGACATGGCCAGCTGATAGATACGCACATCCGGTTTTCCGTAGGGCAGATCTCCGGAGACGATCACATCATCCAGGTAGCGGTCCACCCCGGTCACCTGCACCTTCTGATGCTGGGTGCGTGAGATGCCGTTGGTGATCAGGCCCAGACGGTAGCCTTTATCACGCAGACGCTGCAGCACCGCTTCCACATCGGGCAGAAGCACCGCATTGCTGTAGTCGATGGTGGCCCACCAGGCATCCATGTCAAAGGGAATCTGAATGCCATAGCGTTGAGCCAGATTCTGCTGAATCGTATGTTTGGGACTGTTGCCCAGCTCGTCCCACAGCATCACCTGCTGGAGTACTGCCTCTTCCTCTTCGGCATTGGCAAAGCGGGCATGCTGTTCCAGAAGCTGCCGGTAATGCGGATAGACATAGGCATCCCGGTCGCCCAGCGTATCATCAAAATCCAGAAAGACTGCCCGGATCCGCATGGCTCAGCCCTGCAGTTCCCGGCGGATGGCCGCCGCCACGGAAGGGCCGTCCAGTCCGTACTTGGCCAGCAGGTCCGAGGCCTTGCCGGATTCGGCAAAGCAGTCCTGCATGCCCAGCCGGACGACCCGGCGCGGGCAGGATGCCGCTGCAGTCTCACAGATCAGCGAACCCAGGCCGCCGATGATGTTATGTTCCTCGGCCGTGAAGACATGTTCATGGACCTGAAGCAGGCCGGCAATGGTTTCCGTATCAGCCGGCTTGATGGTGCAGACATCGGCGACCGTGATTTCAATGCCTTCCCCCTGCAGGATATCCGCGGCTGAAAGAGCCGCCTGTACCATCAGCCCGCAGGCAAACAGCACCGCATCCTTGCCGCTGCGCAGCACGCCGATGCGGCGGATGTCGAGATCCGCCTCCTCGCTGTAGACCTCCTCGACCTTGGACCGGCCGGTGCGGATATAGCAGGGCCGGCCAGAGGCCGCGGCGTAGCGCACGACTGCCTTGGTCTCGGCCGCGTCACAGGGCACAAAGACTTCCATGCCCGGGATGGTGCGCATCAGGGAGATATCCTCAATGGCCTGATGACTCACGCCGTCCTCGCCGACCGAGATGCCGGAATGGGAACCGCAGATCTTGACGTTGAGCTGCGGATAGGCCACGGAGTTGCGGATCTGTTCATAGGCCCGGCCGGTCGCAAACATCGCAAAGCTGCTGGCGAAGGGAATATAGCCGCTGGCCGCCAGCCCGGCGGCAGTGCCGATCATGTCCGCCTCGGCAATGCCCATGTCAAAGAAACGCTCCGGGGCAGCCTTGCCGGCCAGGGCACTCTTGGTGGAACCCGCCAGGTCGGCATCCAGGACGACAATCCGCTCATTCTCTTTGACCAGTCTGGCCAGTTCTTCGCCATAGGCGTCTCGTGTTGCCTTTGCCATGTCTTATTCCTCCCCCAGGTCACGCAGGGCCTGGTGATACTGTTCTTCATTCGGTGCCTTGCCATGCCAGCCGGCCTGGTTCTCCATGAAGGAAACCCCCTTGCCCTTGATCGTATGGGCGACCAGACAGGTCGGCACCCCTTTCTTCTCCGCCGCCTGGCGGAAGGCATTCTGCAGGGCGAGCAGATCATTGCCGTCGACTTCGATCACATTCCAGCCGAAGGCCCGGAACTTGGCCCCGATCGGATTGGGATCGATGACCTCCTCGGTTCTGCCGTCGATCTGCAGATGGTTGAGATCCACGATTGCACAGAGGTTGTCCAGTTCATAGTGATGAGCCGCCATGGCCGCTTCCCAGACTTCTCCTTCTTCGCACTCCCCGTCCCCCAGCAGGACGTAGATGCGGTGCGTATTGCCGGACAGCCGGTTGGCCAGGGCCATGCCGTTGGCCACGGCCAGTCCCTGTCCCAGGGAACCGGTGGACATGTCCACACCCGGGGTCTCCCGCATGTTGGGATGCCCCTGCAGACGGGAATTGATCTTGCGGAAGGTGAGCAGTTCTTCCCGATCCAGAATCCCCTTCTCGGCCAGAATGGCATACAGGGCGGGCGAGCAGTGTCCCTTGCTCAGGACGAAACGGTCCCGGTCGAGACTGTTTACGTTATCCCTGCTGATATCCATGACGCATTCATACAGCACCGTCAGAATATCCGCACAGCCAAGCGAACCGCCCGGATGTCCGGACTGGGCCGTGTAGACTTCCCTGATGATGCTGACCCGTACGCGGCGGGCTGTTTCCTTCAGTTCATCCAGATCTGTCATAAGCTCCAACCTCCCTCAGAAAACCGGATTCATCATACCATATCCGCTGCTCAGCCCTGCTTGTTCTGGATCATCTGCTCCAGCATCAGCAGCATCAGGCAGAGAATCTCCAGCGCCAGACAGGCGCGGTAGCCCGGCGATGATACCCCATAACGTCTGCCTCGATACCAGGCCAGGATGCCGAAACACACCGTGCCGGCCAGACTGCCATAGAAGATCCCTCTCATACGCAATGCATTATACCCCTCTGTGACAGGCAGAAGACTGGCTCTTTCCCGGGCAGATCCTGTAAAATAGCGGCAGGAGGTTAACATCTATGGACAATCCTTATAAGGGTACCAAGACCGAAAAGAATCTTCTCGAAGCTTTTGCCGGGGAATCCCAGGCCCGCAACAAGTATACTTACTTTGCGTCCGTCGCCAAGAAAGCCGGCTATGAACAGATTGCCGCCCTGTTTCTGAAGACTGCGGAGAACGAAAAGGAACACGCCAAGCTGTGGTTCAAGGCCCTCAACGGCATCGGCAATACGGAGGAAAACCTGGAAGCCGCTGCCGACGGCGAAAACTACGAATGGACCGACATGTATGACCGGATGGCCAAGGATGCCGATGCAGAAGGCTTCCATGATCTGGCCGAACAGTTCCGCGGTGTCGCAGCGATTGAAAAGATGCATGAAGAGCGCTACCGCAGGCTGCTGAAGAACATCGAGACCAGTCAGGTCTTCGAAAAGAGCGGCGTCAAGGTCTGGGAGTGCCGCAACTGCGGGCATGTCGTGGTCGGTACGAAGGCACCGGACGTCTGCCCGGTCTGCTTCCACCCGCAGTCCTACTTCGAGATCAAGGCAGAAAACTACTGAGCATCGTCTGCCTGACCGTCTGTCCGCCGGACAGGCGGTTTTTTCTGGTATAGTATCTGACTTGCAGGAACAGGGGGAAAAGCATATTGTTATGCCGTCAGAAGTCTGTACCTGCAGGGTTTGACAGTTTTCAGTTTTCGGAGGGAGGGGCTTATGCAGAAAACACAATTTTCAGCAGACGACCGCAGAGCCATGACCAGGGAGGCACTGCGGATTGCCTGGCCATCGGTACTGGAGAGTTTTTTCATTTCTCTGGCCGGCATGATCGATACCCTGATGGTCTCCTCTCTGGGCACCTATGCGGTTTCCGCCGTCGGCCTGACCACGCAGCCGAAGTTCATCGGCCTGTCGCTGTTCTTCTGTGTCTCCATGTCCATCTCGGCCCTGGTGGCCAGAAGAAAAGGAGAGCAGAATCAGAAGAATGCCAATGAACTCCTGATGGCCGCCCTGATCTACGTCGTCACCGTCTCCATCCTGGTCGGCGTCGTATCGGTGGTTTTTGCGGATCCCATCATCAGCTGGGCCGGCTCCAATGCGGATACGCATGAACCGGCCGTGCAGTATTTCCGGATCATCCAGGCCGGGACGATCTTCAACACTCTGTCCTTCACGATCAACGCCGCCCAGCGCGGCAGCGGGAATACCCGCATCGCCATGCGCACCAACATCACCTCTTCCGTGGTCAACATCTGTTTCAACTACCTGCTGATCAACGGCCATTTCGGCTTCCCCAGACTCGAACTGACCGGCGCGGCCATTGCCACGGTGCTGGGCACGATCGTGGCCTGCATCATGTCGATCCGTTCCCTCTTTGCCAAGGACAGCTTCGTGTCTCTGCCCTACATTCATGCCAATCATATCCGTCCACACAAGGCCGAAGCCAGATCCATCTGGGGTCTGGCCTACAACCTGCTCATCGAGAATCTGATGATGCGGATCGGTTTCGTGTATACCGCCCTGATCGCCGCCCGGCTGGGGACGGATCCCTTTGCCGCCCACAACGTGGGCATGAACTTCCTGTCGCTGGGCTTCTCGCTCGGCGACGGCATGCAGATGGCGGCGGTGGCCCTGATCGGGCAGTCGCTGGGCGCCAAGAAGAAACAGCAGGCCGTGGAATACGGGCAGATCTGCCAGCACGTGGGCTGGGTCATGGCCGCCTGCCTGGCTGCCCTGATGGTGTTCGGCGGCCGGGAGCTGTTCTCCGTCTTCTTCAGTCAGGAAGACATCCTGAACATGGGCGTCATGATCACCCGCTTCATCGCCGTGATCTGCTTCTTCCAGATCTCGCAGGTCATCTACGGCGGCTGTCTGCGGGCAGCCGGCGATGTCCGCTTCAGTCTGATCGCCTCGATCATCTCTGTCACGGTCATCCGGACCTTCATGACCTGGCTGTGCGTGAACCAGCTGAACCTGGGACTGATGGGCATCTGGATCGGCATCCTGTCCGATCAGTTCAGCCGCTGCATCCTGCTCAGCTTCCGCTACCGCCAGGGCAGGTGGGTGGACATCCGCATCTGAGTCCGCACAGAAAAACCGCCGTTCTCTTGGCGGTTTTTTCAATGTCTGCTGCCCTGGCGCTTGTCGCGCTTGCGGCTGCGCTTGGGAGCCTTGTTTCGTTCTTCGTTCTGGGCTCGTTTTGCCTCGGCCAGCTCCTGCTGGTGCTGCTGCAGGAATTCACCCTTCTGGGGATTGACCTTGAGCGTCTCGCCTGTAAGCATATGCACCTTCCAGCTGCGCCAGCTGGGTTCAAAGTAACCGATGCTGGTGAAGCGGTAGGACTTGCCGTCCTGGTAGAAGCTGTCGCGGCTGATTGTGGTGTCCTGGAAAGCCCGCTCGCGCCAGGCATAGATGAAGTAGGTAATGGCCATGACGAACAGGCACAGAATATACGGCAGCGGATCGTCTTCGCCGACACTCTCCGGATGAATCCAGGTATAGATGCCGACTACCGCAATGCCGACCGACAGCACGAGAGACCAGACGAAGCGCTGGGTGGAGGTGATGGCGGTTTTCACCGCGCCTCCGGAATGGTCCTTAAATGCCTGCAGGGCCTTGGCCTGCTGATGCTGATCATAGAAGCCATAGCCCATCGCAATGCAGAAGATAATCAGTATGAGATAGACAGCCTGCATAATACCCTCCGAAATCCCTGTTTTTCATTGTAGGGGAAATGCCCGCAAAAAACCACCGCGCCTAGCGGGAACGGAATTCCGCCGGGCTGCAGGGTTTCTGCAGCAGCCGCCAGTTTCCCTCATCATACGCAAACACCATGATGCCCCCGTTGCCCAGCCAGTTGCCCTGGGCGCGGTCTTCTTCCGAATAGATGCGCGGCAGTGCCGGTTCCAGCAGCTGAAGAAGATGACGCCCGAAGGCCCCATGCGAGACCACCAGCACCTGATCCCCGTCCTGACATTCCTGCAGGATGCCGGCAAAGGCCTGCCGGATGCGCTGGCTGCAGGTTTCCCGCGTATCCCCGCCGACATCGGAGAAGTCATCCGTGACGCCGCGCCGGCGCACTTCGTCCAGGATATCCGCGATCTTCAGCCCGTCCAGCCTGCCATAGTCAAATTCCCGCAGGTCCTTGCGGTCCTTGACCGGAATGCCGGGATGGTACTGCAGGATGATGTCCCGGGTGTCCCGGGCCCGCTCGCTGGAGGAACTGTAGGCCCGCGTGAAGGGCACCTCCTTCAGGGCTTCCGCGGTCTGCCGGGCTTCGGCAATGCCCTGTTCCGTAAGCGGCGAGTCACACCAGCCCTGCATGATATAGATCTGATTGAAATACGTCTGTCCGTGGCGGACAAAATAGAATGTGACGTTCATTGTTCCTCCTGCTGCAGCAGCTGCAGAATCCGGACGCAGATCCCCGGAAAGGCCTGCAGGATACGCTTGTCCTGCCGGGACGGATGGATCCGGTTGGTGAAGATCCCGATCGCCAGATGGCTGTCATGGTCGACGAGAAAGAAATTGCCGGTAAAGCCCGTATGCATCAGCCGGTGCCGGCCGAACTGCGGGGGCAGATAGAGCGCCGCCGCGCGGATCGCCCGGCCATAGGTGCGCGCATCGCCCAGTTCATTGAAGCTGTAGGCTTCATCCAGCAGGGCAAAGCTTTCCGCATCCAGCAGCCGCTCATCTCTGCACAGGCATGCCTGCAGGTAGACTGCCGCATCGTTTACGGTGGTAAACAGACCGGCGTGTCCCGCCACACCGCCCAGCCGCCAGGCCTTGCCGTCATGCACGCGGCCCCGGATCACGCCTTCCTCCGGCGTGATCTCATAGGCCACGCAGCGGCGGCGGTCCTTTGGCAGATAGCCGGTATCCCGCATGCCCAGCGGCGCAAAGATCTCACGCTGGCTGAGCCGCTCGAGCGGTTCCTGATACAGGGCTTCCAGCAGAAAACCCAGCAGCAGGAAATTGACATCCGAGTAGCAGCACTTTCCCTGAATCGAAGGATCCACGGGATGCTGCAGAACGGCCCGGATCAGTTCTTCTTTCTTCCCTGAAGTGAAAAAGTAACTTCCAGATCTGGGAGGTCAAAATGGAATTTAGTC
>CAIFEQ010000010.1:0-1529 GCA_903789495.1 uncultured Erysipelotrichaceae bacterium
TTTATTCAAGGGACTTCCGGCTTATTTTTCTCCTCTCAACTGTCAAAGACGGGATCGTAGCAGAACGGAGGAAGGGGAAACAGGCTATACTGAAGACAGAACAAGAGGAGGTTCATCTCTTATGAAACAGCCAGTCGTATTAGTGGTCATGGATGGGATCGGCTGGACCGATCAGGATCATGGCAATGCGGTCCTGCATGCCTGCAAGCCCCATCTGGACCTGCTCATGAGTGAGTACCCGCATACCACCATCCGGGCCAGCGGCACCGCCGTCGGCCTGCCCACCGACAAGGACATGGGCAATTCCGAAGTCGGCCATAATGCCCTGGGCTGCGGCCAGATCTACAGCCAGGGCGCCAAGCTGGTGCAGGAGGCCATTGATTCAGGCAAGATTTTTCAGTCACAGGCCTGGCAGGAGGCCGTGGCCTACGCTAAGGAACATCATGGCAAGATGCACTTCATCGGTCTGCTGTCGGACGGCAATGTCCACAGCCATATCCAGCATCTGCTGGCCCTGCTGGAGCAGACCAAGAAGGAAGGTCTGCCGGAAGTCCGGGTGCATATTCTCCTGGACGGCCGGGATGTGCCGGAAACCAGCGCCCTGCAGTATGTGGATCAGCTGGAAGAAAAGCTGAAGGAACTCAATGACGGACACTATCACGCCTGCATTGCCTCAGGCGGCGGCCGGATGACCATCACCATGGACCGCTATGAAGCGGAATGGGCCATGGTGGAACGGGGCTGGAAGGTCCATGTGGAAGGGGAAGGCAGACAGTTTGCCAGCGCTCGGGAAGCCATTGAGACCTACCGGAAGGAAGGAAACTATACCGACCAGTTCCTGCCGGGCTTTGTCATTGCCAGAGACGGGAAGCCCGTCGGCACGATCGACGATGGTGACAGCGTGATCTTCTTCAACTTCCGGGGCGATCGGGCCCTGGAGATCTCGCGGGCCTTTGAGGAAGAGAACTTCCAGGGGTTTGTGCAGAAGAAGCGGCCGAAGGTCTACTATGCCGGCATGCTCCAGTATGACGGCGACCTGAAGATTCCGAAGCACTTCCTGGTTGAGCCGCCGCACATCACCCACACCCTGTCGGAATACCTGATCTCGAAGCAGATCAGTTCCTATGCCTGCTCCGAGACCCAGAAATACGGTCATGTGACGTATTTCTGGAACGGCAACCGGAATGAGAAGTTTGATGAAAAGCTGGAGACCTGGGAAGAGATTCCCAGCGATGTGGTGCCTTTTGAACAGCGGCCCTGGATGAAGGCGGCCGAGATCACGGACAAGATGATTGAAGCCATGGCATCCGGAAAGTATCAGTTCCTGCGCTGCAATTATCCCAATGGCGACATGGTCGGCCATACCGGGAACTACCAGGCTACGATCATTGCGGTCGAAAGCGTCGACCTGATGCTGGGCAGACTGATGCAGGCAGCGGAACAGTACGGCTATACCCTGATGGTCCTGGCCGACCATGGCAACAGCGATGAGATGCTGGATGCCAAGGGCAAGCCCAAGACCTCGCATT
>CAIFEQ010000010.1:1539-29452 GCA_903789495.1 uncultured Erysipelotrichaceae bacterium
GTACAATGCACCGGCCGGCACAAAGGTGAAGGAAGGAGACTTCGGCCTGAGCAACGTGGCGGCTACCGTGGTGCAGCTGCTGGGCTTTGCAAAGCCGGGCGAATGGGATCCTTCCCTGATCGAAGACCATGGATAAGCAGCAGATCCTGGACACCCTGCAGGCCCATGAGGTTCCCTATGAACTGCATGAGCATACGCCTGTCTATACCATGGAGGAGATGCATGCCCTGGGCCTGCCCGGGGATGAGCAGGTGGCCAAGAACCTCTTCCTGCGGGACGACAAGAAAAGAAACTACTACCTGATCACCGTGCAGGGCGACCAGCCGGTGGATCTGAAACAGCTGCGGGATCTGCTGCAGAGCCGGCGCCTCAGCTTTGCCTCTGAAGAAGATCTGCAGACGTATCTGGGTCTGCAGAAAGGCGCGGTGACACCGCTGGGCATGCTGGAAGACAGACCCCACCGGGTGCAGTTCTTTCTGGATGAGCGCTTCCGGGGACAGAGAATCGGGATGCACCCGGGGGTCAATACCGCAACCGTCTTCCTGCAGGCGGATGACCTCATGCGGATGCTGAGCGAGCTGGGCTGTGACCCGCACTGGCTGAATCTGAAGCCGACAGCGTGATTTTGTCGCCAGTTTCTGATTAGCCGATACAACAAGAAAACCGGATGCAGAGCCTGGAAAACGGCTGTGCATCCGGTTTTGTCATAGATCTGTCCTCTGAAGATTCCGGAAAACCATTTTATTCTGCCTTCTGAATGTAGGCTTCCAGCTCGGCCGGCATATAGCGGGGACCGCGGACGGTGGTGACCCCGAACGGTTTCAGCACCTTCTGCAGGGTCAGGAAAGAAGGATCATAGCGGTCCAGGATCTTCAGGTCAAGGCGCTCGGCAGAATACTCCGGCCAGGGGGAAGGCTGGTGAGCCCTGGTGACCAGGCAGTGATAGAGAATGGCACTGTAGGGTGCCCCGACATACAGGTAGATCTCATCCCCGGTTTCGATATTGGGATACTGTTTCCAGGTGACGTTCTTTCTGCCTTTCCATTCTGAAACGACGTCATAGTAGCGGGGATTGCTTGGCAGGATCCATTTCTTCGGCCCGGCAGACGGACTCTGGCTTCTGCCGCCATTCTGATTCACCAGGTCATAGGAAACCGCGATCAGTTCCATGATCCGCTCATCGGAAAGGACATCATCCAGACGCACCGAGACCCAGCAGCGGTGATTCATGTGCCAGGAGGAATAGATGCCTTCTTCCTGGATCAGCGCTTCGCGTTCCTCCGGGTGAACCTTCAGGTTGATGAAGTTCAGCTTCTCCGTATCCTGTTCATTCCGGGTCAGACAGGACAGCGGCTGATACATGATGACCCCGTACCACTTCCCGTTGCGGGGATTGCGGAAGGTGCCGCTTTCCGCATACCGTTCTTTTTCCTGAAAGGGATGGCAGAGGTCATTGCCGTACTTCTGCTGCACCAGATCGGCAATCCGGTTGGCCTGGGCGTTGACAAAGGGTGTTTCTTCAAAACACTGCTCCGCAATGTCCTGGAGAACCGCGCAGTAGGCTTCCCGGACCTTGGATACATAGGCGCCATTCTGCCCGGCAATCCGGATGGGCAGATACTCATCACCGGTCGCCTGGTCCGTCAGGGAACAGAACACCTTCTGATTCCTGACCTGCACACTGACCAGAAAATCCCCGTTCAGGATCGGGGTCTGATAAAGCAGGCTGTCCTTCTGAGGGACAAAGCCATACTGCAGCAGTTTCGTGTCCACCGGTTTCCGGCGGCGGAAGATTTCTTTCTCAGGGTCCATAGTCAGAATGTCTTTTCCTGTTTCATGAAATCCTGCAGGTTCACGTGCTGAATGCCATTGCGCTGCTGAAGAATCTCATCCGTTGTGACTACGTATTTCGGGTAATTGTCTTGGATCTTCTCCAGCGGCCGGTATTCTCTGTCTTCCGTTTCCCTGCTGAGGGCAATGGTATAGGCAACCTGAACATAGGCATAGTTCATGGCTGAACTGCGCATGATGAAATCACATTTCAGATTGCCGATTCTCCCCACACTCACATTGCTGCCCATGCTTCTGGCATACAGATAGACAATGTTTTCCAGAACCGGTCCGAAGTTGATCCGGCTGTCGGTATTCAGAGCGAAATAAAAGCTCAGATCGCCAAGATAATACTTTTTTTCACCGGCCAGGGAACGGCGGGATTTCATATCAAAGCGGCCGCATTCATACAGAACCTTTGCGTCCAGCAGGGCATCCAGATATCGGGTCAGGGTCTGACGCGATACCTTCTGTCCCTGTTTTTCCAGATCTTTCTGCAGATTGGACAGGCTGGTTGTGGCACCGAAATTGTTGATGATATACTGCCTGACGGCTTCAAAGCTTTCCCGGTTTCTGATCCGGACCCGCTGGCGGATATCTTTCTCAAAGATTTCCTGTACGACACTTTCGGTGTAGCGTCTCTTATCCGCAAGATTCTCAATGAGAACGGCTCGCGGGAAACCGCCCTCCAGGATATAGTTCTGCAGTTCTGTCTGGGGACTGGCAGCGATGGGGAGGTGATAGAAAGCCTTCATCTGCTCATACTCTTCAAAGGTCAGGGTATAAAGCTCGAATTCCATGTACCTTCCGGTCAGCTTGGTGACCAGTTCTCCGCTCAGCAGATAGGAGTTTGAACCGGTAATGAAGATCGAACAGTTACCGTCTTCCCGGAAGCCGTTGATGACTTCTTCAAATCCGGCAACGTTCTGAATTTCGTCAAGAAAGAGATAATACTTCTGCGTACCGCTGATGGACGCGTCAATGAGTTCTTCCAGCTGATCTGCGGTCCGGATCTTCCGGTATTTTCTCTGGTCCAGGTCAAAGTATAAAATGCGTTCCTCCGGTACACCCTGCTGCCGCAGTTCCGCCGCAATGATCTGCATGAGCGATGATTTGCCGCATCTGCGGACGCCCGTGATGACCTTGATGAGATCCGTACTGTCATAGAATCACCGTATTTTCTTCAGATATTTTTCGCGTGCAAACAGTTCCATGCCGATGTCCTCAGACCTTTTTCAGGCATTCCTCTTCTGAATCATTCTAGCGTATTGCCGGGAAAAGTGCCCTTTAACGTTGCAGATTTTCTGATTTTTCCATTTTCTGCAACGTTAAACGGCATTTCTGCAGTCTATCCTGGCAGCAGAACAAGAAAAAGGAGCTGCGCCGGACAGCTCCTTACGAGAAAACGGATCAGTCGTTGACCTTGCCGGCGGCCCGGTCATTGGCCAGGTAGTTGATCGTCTCCCGGGCCCAGTTCATGGCCTTTTCGGCCTGGGCGCAGGTATAGCTGGTCAGGAACTCCTTGCCGCCGTCGGCATCGAAGTTCTTGTAGGCCTTCTGAATGCTTTCCTTTTCCTTGTCCCACTCCTCTTCCAGCAGGGCAATGCCTTCATGGATGTACGGACTGGCAAAACGGTAGTTGAAGTCGGTCAGATACTGCACCGTCTTGAAGAGATACCAGGCCTTGCGGGGATCATAGACCAGTTCGGAACGGTCGACCGCGAAATGCGATCTGCGGCTGGCCGCATAGCCCATCCACTCGAAGCCGTCCGGGATCCGGGTCATGGCCACCGGATAGAAGGGGATGTACGGCGACAGGCAGCCCTTCGGCGCGGCCCGGTTCATGCACAGCAGGTTCGGATCTTCATTGAGTTCAAAGACCGTGCTCTCGATCGTCATGCCATTGCAGATGGAAGTGACATTCTGGCTGGTCAGATGCGGGTTCTTCCCGCCGACGGTCAGATCATACTTCGTATTCTCATAATGGCTGCGCAGGACCTTCTTGACGTCGGCGGGACTGTACTTCTTCTCGGCCTTCATGGAGAAGACGCGGCAGCTGCTGTCATAAGTCAGCTCGGAACCGTTCAGATACTTCCAGGCGACATAGGCACGCTGGTAGTTGTAGTCTTCGATGTGCTCATAGTCCTGCTGGTAGGCCGCTGCGAAGTCGAAGTCGCTGCAGTCATCCTGCTTTGCCGGTTTGTACCAGCCGTTTTCGATGGCGGTGGAGATCAGTTTCGGCGAGACGTAGTAGTTCTCGGTGTCTTCCGGATCGACGTGATGGATGGTGTAGTGATTCGGCATGTAGTAGATCTCATCATCCTGCACCCGTCTGGCGCAGAGGCCGTACCCTTTCGGCACCTGTACGACCCAGGCTTCGTCCTTGTCCACGAACTGATAGGAACGGGAGCTGAAGTAGCCGTACTTCTCGACCAGATCCGCGGCGACCTTCACCGCTTCGCGGGCTGTCTTTGCCCGTTCGGCAACCAGGATCCGCAGGGCATAGCCCAGACCATAGGCCTTGCTGTTGTCGGTCCTGACGCCGGTGGCGTCGTTGCTGGGCCGGCAGGCGTTGGAGACGATGACGACCCCATATTCATTGACGCAGACATCGGCGAAGGAGATGCCGCCGTCGCAGCGGACTTCCGACCAGTAGTAGGCATTGGTGACCGGGACCTGATCGATGATGGCGGTGCCGTCATCGAAGACGACCTTCTCCCCGGCCTCGTGCATCTGTCTGGGAACCAGATGGGTCTGAACCACCGCGTCGGTATCGTCTTCATTGTGTCCGACGATGAAGTTGCCGGTCGTGGAGGCTTTTCGGCCGATGATCACGGTGCTGCAGCCGCCCCGTTCCAGACCTCTGTAGTTATGGTAAATACGCATGTTCATTCTCCTTTTTCTTACAGGGTATCGTTGGCCATCGGCCCGTGGGCACGGGCATGGACCAGTTCGGTGATCATATCCTTGGCCCAGGTTACGGCCTTTTCGGCCTGCTGGCAGGTGTAGGCGGTCAGGTATTCCTTCTCCGTGCCGTTCTCCCTGGCATTCTGATAACCGGCTTCCAGGGCAGTGCGCTGGGCTTCCCACTGACGCTCCAGATCCCGGACGGAGGCGCGGATGCTCGGATAGGTGGCCTGCCAGTTGAAGTCGCTGAAGGCAACCAGGGTGCGGAAGATGGTCCAGGCTTCCTCCGGCCGGAAGCTGCGTTCGCAGGGATCCACCGCGAAGTGGCTTCTTCTGGCCGCGGCAGCCGGGATGGCTTCATAGCCGGCCGGGATGCGGGTCAGGGCAACCGGATACCAGGGCACATAGGGGGAGCAGCAGGGCTTGGGTGCCGCCCTCAGCATTCTGGTGAGCAGAATGTCTTCCGGGAATTCGTAGATGGTGCTTTCGATCGTACCCGCCTTGCAGATGGGATGGATATGCGGATCCAGGCCGTGCGGGCTTCTGGTACCGCCCTTGGTCTCGTCATAGCGGGTGCCTTCCAGATGCGACCGCAGCACATCTTTGACATCATCGAGATCATAGCTGTGCTGTGCCTTGATGGCGAAGATGCGGCAGTCGTCTTCCCGGACTTCGAGCTGATCCAGCAGGAGCCAGGCCCCGTAGGCCCGCTCAAAGTTGGATTCGATGACGCTGTCATAGTCCTTCTGATAGGCTCTGGCAAAGTCGAAGGGTCCCTGGGCCGGATCATACCAGCCCTGCTTTTCGGCATAGCTGATCAGGTCCGGGGAAGCATAATAGTGATCCTTGTCGCTCAGGTCCATTTCATGGATGGTGAAATGGTTAGGCATGTAGTAGACTTCGTCATCCAGGATACGCTGGGCTGCCAGGCGGAAGCCCTTGGGGATCTGGATGGACCAGGCTTCGTTCTTATCGGCGACCTGGTAGCAGCGGGCGCCGCTGTAACCATATTTCTCGACCAGCTCAGCAGCGATCTTCACGGCCTCCCGGGCGCTCTTTGCCCGCTCGGCAACCAGCACCCGCAGGGCATAGGCCAGGGCGGCGTCTTTCGCATCGGCTCCCTCTTTGCTGGGACCGCAGGCATTGGAGACCAGGGCGACACCGTATTCATTGCAGAAGCCGTCCGCAAAGGAAATGCCGCCTTCCGCCCGTACCTCAGACCAGAAATAACCGGCTGTCTCAGGTACCTGGGGAACGACAGCGGTACCGTCCTCGAAAGTGACCATCTCGCCTTTTTCATGATGCAGGTGGGGCACCAGATGGGTCTGGACCACCGTGAAACTGTCATCTTCGTTATGACCGAAGAGAATGCGGCCGGTCGCGGAAGCTTTTTTCCCGATGATGACGGTACTGCAGCCGCCCCGTTCCAGACCGCGGTAATTATGATAGATCTGCACGAATCCATTCCTCCTTACTTTCATCTTAGCAAAGAAACCCCTGAACCGGGCAGGGAAACACGGACCTTAAGGTCCGTCTGTCCGGAAGTAAAAACAGATCCTCACGGGAGGATCTGCCGGTGCTCAGTACTTGTATTTCCACATGTAGTTCCGATCGGTCATCGGGTGATTGCGGACGGCTGCCAGCTTTTCCACAAACAGCCGCTCAATCGGCCAGATGACGACCGGTTCGAAGAATTCTGCAATGTCCGGATCTGTCTCCTGATACAGCTGGGATTCGGCCGCATCGATGATCACATAGCGGCCGGCGAAACGTTTCAGAAAGTCTTCCACCCGCTGATCCAGCGGCCGGGTTCTGCCGTTGGACTTCAGCAGGACCATGGCCAGCTCTTTCGTTGTCGTCTCGAAGGGACCATGGAAGTAATCCCCGCTGGGCAGGAAGACCGCGTGCCGGGTCTGCATTTCATTGAAGTGGCAGTAGGCCATGGAGTAGGCCGTGCCCTCCAGCGGACCGCAGCCCAGGACATAGAAGATCTCATCATCCTTGTATTCCCGGCCGAAGGCCTCGGCGGCGGCGTTCCAGTGGGCCTTGTCCTCTGCCACGATGTCGTTGATCTTCGGGAAGACCGCCATCATCCGCTCATAATGTTCATCCTGCTCGAACTGATGCAGGATCTCTGCAGCGATCTTAACGGCTGTGGAAGTCGAATTGCTGGCAATGCCGCCGCCGTTGTAGAGAATCACGGTCGGGGCCGCCTTGGCCATGTCGGTATCTTCCTTGCCGGTCAGGGCAATGGTATGGGCACCGGCCTTTTCCGCGGTGCGCATGGCTTCGATGGTCTCGGCGGTACCCTTCAGGGTGCAGCAGACCACGATGCACGTGTCATCCAGCAGTGCCGGGGCGGCATGGACAAAGAGATTGCTGTTGAAGCGGCCGGTGGCCAGTGTCCGGGAATTGCTCTGAAGGTAATAGCGGCCGGCATTCAGTGCCGCTTCCGAACCGCCGCAGGCAACCCAGTAGACGGCCCGCAGCTTCTTACCGGAAGCTGTGATCTCCTGCCGGATTCCCGTGATGACGTTCTGAACATCTGTACCGACGTACTTGTCTTTCATAGCTGCTTCTTCTCTTCCTCCCTGGGATCAAAAGGGATCCCGTGCCCGTAGGCACCATATACCATGCAGGTCCTGGCGGCAAGCGCTTCTCCCTCCAGCATGGCCTGCCCGATCGTTTCATCGCGGATGCCGTTCTGCAGCAGATACAGCAGGAAGGCCGCCGCAAAGGAATCCCCGGCTCCCAGGGTATCCACCGCCTTGACCAGCGGCGGCTGATGGCGGTAGAGATTGTCATGCCAGCAGATTTCCTCCCCGGCTGAGCCCAGCGTGAAGATGACCATCTGCACCCCGGCATCCAGGAGGTTCTGGCGGACCCTGCCGGCTTCTTCATAGAAGTCTTTTCCGACCGACAGGAAGGCGTAGTCGATATAGGGTGCTGTTTCGGCCACAAAGGCAGGATCCCGCCACATGCGGCCGCTGTAGTCATAGGAGACCTCCGCCGACAGGGAACGGAGCTTTGGCAGCTGGCTGTTGAAATGACTGTTATTGCTGGTATGGATCAGCCGGAAGGCGGACAGGTAGCGCAGATCTTCCTCATTCAGATCCAGCGGATGTTCATTGACGATGCCGCCGTGGTTGGAAAACAGAAACTGCCGGTCGCCATGGTTCAGGTTGATCCGGGCATAGCCGTTCTCCCCGTCATACTGCCGGCAGTGCGAATGATCAATCTGAAAACTGTCCAGCGTCCGGATGACATGGGCAGCTACGGCATCTCTGCCGAAGACGCCCAGATAGGCGGAGGGCATGCCCAGCATGCGGGCATACACGGAGAAGTTCATGGCCTGTCCGCCGGGGTACATCATCTTCTGGTCTGCGTACTGATCGCAGACATTGTCGCCGATTCCGATGACTTTCATAGACGTCACTTCTTTCTGGCAAACAGATAGTAGGAAGGATGCCGGCTGGCACAGTCTTTCTGTAGATCGCTTTCGCGGAGGTACACGAAAGGCCAGTGTTCCGTGACCTTTCCTTTCCGGCCTTCTTCCTGGTATTTCTCTTTCGTCCAGGACGGATCCAGACAGCAGTACCGGTCGTTCTCGACGGCCGTCAGAACGACATAGTGGCCGCCATGGCTGAGCAGGCCGATATGGCCCGCCTGGTCGCCGCCGCTGTTGGCCACGGCCCGCCCGCCGCTCTGCAGGCAGGCTCTGACATCAGCGATGTCATCGCTGAAGGAACAGGTCAGCTCATAGCATCCGGCCACCTCCGGTCCAAGGATCTGCAGATCGCAGCCGCCGGACAGATTGGCCTGGACGTCCTCGGCCAGATCCCGGCAGTCTGTCAGAGACAGGTCCCGGCAGGTCAGCTGATCGACGATCATGCACATGCAGCAGATGCCGCAGCCGGCCGAGGCGATATTGGCATGCCCGGCCGGTGCCCCGCCGTGTTTCAGATTGTGCTGATAGGGCACATCCGGATAGTCTTTCTGGTTCAGGTAGAGCATGGCTCAGGCCGCCTCCTTGCCGGACGGATGGTCCTGGCGGTATTCATCCAGGAACTGTCTGACCCGGAAGCAGGCACAGCTCTGCTCCGGATCGATTTCTTCCAGCTGCGGCTCTTCCTGCCGGCAGCGTTCCTCGGCAAAGGGGCAGCGGGTATTGAACCGGCAGCCTTTGGGCGGGTCGATCGGCGAAGGCACTTCGCCCTCCAGGATGACTTCGCTCTTCTGCCGGTGGATATCCGGAATCGGAATGGCCGACAGCAGGGCCCGGGTATAGGGATGCAGGGGACGACTGAAGAGTTTTTCCCGGGACGCGATTTCGACAATCCTGCCCAGGTACATCACCGCGACCTTGCTGCAGAGATACTGCACGACACTCAGGTCATGGGAAATGAAGAGGTAGGAGATCTGTTCCTTCTGCTGGATCTCGTTGAGCAGGTTCAGCACCTGCGCCCGGACGGAGACGTCCAGGGCCGAGACCGGCTCGTCGCAGACGATCAGATCCGGATGGCAGATCATGGCCCGGGCAATGACCACCCGCTGCCGCTGTCCGCCGGACATCTCATGGGGATAGCGGGTCAGATCTTCTTCCCGCAGACCGACTTCCTCGACTGCGGCGACGACTTTTTCGTATTTCTGTTCATCCGTCAGACCGCCGGTCACATCCAGCGGCGCACAGACGGACTGGAAGACCGTCTTGCGGGGATTCAGGGCCGACATCGGATCCTGGAAGATGATCTGCATCTTCGGGCGGTAAGGACGCATGTCGTGTTCGGAAAAGTCCGTGATATCCGTACCTTCAAAGAGAATCTTTCCGGCCGTGATGCCGTCATCGTACAGGCGGAGAATGCAGCGGCCCAGGGTGGACTTGCCGCAGCCGGATTCCCCGACCAGACCGACCGTCTCGCCGTTGCGGATGATCAGATTCACGCCGTCGACGGCTTTCAGGGTACGGTCATAGGGATGCCGCGAATCCCGTTTGATGAGGAAGTATTTCTTCAGGCCCTGTACTTCCAGTAAAGGAGCTGTACTCATCGGTCTTCCTCCTTTGTCTTTTTCCAGCAGCGGACCTTGTGACCGCTGCCGATATCCACCAGTGCCTGATAGGCATGGCACTGTTCTTCGCCGGCATAAGTATCGCAGCGCGGGCAGAAACGGCATCCTTCCGGCATCTTGTCCAGGGAAGGCACCGTGCCCCGGATGGTGTACAGCTTTTCTTCCGCTGTCTGACCGATCCGCGGGATGGCACCCAGCAGACCCCGGGTGTAGGGATGCGTGGGATGATCGAAAATCTGGGAAAGGCTGCCGTATTCCACTTCCATCCCGGCATACATGACCAGGACCTCATCGGCCATCTCGGCGATGACGCCCATGTCATGGGTGATCAGGATGACGGCGGTGCCGTGCTCCCGGGTCAGTTTCCGGATCAGGCGCAGGATCTGGGCCTGAATGGTGACGTCCAGAGCGGTGGTCGGCTCGTCTGCGATCAGCAGGGACGGATTGCAGGAGAGAGCCATGGCAATCATGACTCTCTGCCGCATCCCGCCGGATAACTGATGCGGATACTCATTGACCCGCTGTTCCGGGGCCGGAATGCCGACCTCCTTCAGCATCTCAATGTTCTTCTGCATCGCATCTTCTTTGGAAATGTCACTGTGGGCCTGGAGCATCTCGGTCATCTGCTGGCCGATGGTATACACCGGATTCAGCGAGGACATGGGGTCCTGAAAGATCATCGAGATGCGGTTGCCGCGGATCTGCCGCATGGTCAGGTTATCTGCGTGCACCAGGTTCTGTCCCTCGAAGGAAATGACACTGTCGGGGTCGATATGACAGACGGTTTCCGGTGTCAGCCTGAGAATCGCCGTGGCGGATACGGACTTGCCGCAGCCGGATTCTCCGACGATTCCCAGGATTTCGCCTTTGCGGAGGCTGAAATTCAGTTCCTGTACGGCAGGCGTCAGCTTGCCGTGGATATCAAAGGAAACTTTCAGGTTCTGCACCTGCAGCAATGGTGTTTCTGACATCGGAATCCCTCCTGTTCAGTTCTGCTGTGAGTGAAGGTGACTTACTCGCTGACCGTCCACTCCCAGATCTTCTGGTTGTTCATGCTGGCTTCAAACGGGTTGTAGTTCTGCAGACGCTTGGGTTCAATGGCGGAGCTGTAGCTGTGATACATGATGATCAGCGGCATCTGGTCATACAGGTAGTTCTGATACTCGTCGACCAGCGCTTTCTTATTGGTCTCATCCATCTCGGAAGAGATCTGCTCCTGCAGTTCGGCATAGTAGGTGTCCTGAATGTTGCAGTAGGTGGCGTTGCGGTAATCATAGTAGCCCTGCATCCAGAGCGGATAGTTCATGGCACTGGTGCCGCAGATGCCCAGATCATAGGTGTCATCTTCCAGACCGGCGGTCATGGTCGCAAAGTCGACGGTCTCGATTTCAATGTTGATGCCGACATCCGCGAAGTTCTGCTGAATGATCGCAGCGGCCGAGGCACGGGCACTGGTGATGGCCAGAGTCAGGGTCTGACTGCTGTCCCAGCCGGCTTCTTCCAGCAGGGCCTTGGCTTTTTCCGGATCATGTTCCCAGGTCAGGCCGTTGTCCCAGTCAGAGCCCGGGATGATGCAGGTGGCAGAAGCAACGCCTTCGCCGTTGACAGCCTGTTCGATGAGCAGTTCCTTGTCCATGGCATAGCTCATGGCCTGGCGGATCCGCTTGTCGGTGATCTTGCGGTTGTTGATCAGGAAGACGGCAACGCCGGTCGGCAGGGCACTCTTGGTGATCGTATAGCCCTGGGTCTCCGCGGCGGCCAGTTCATCGACCGTGGTGGAGCCGGAGTAGGCATCGATCTCCCCGGACATGAAGCTGTTGACCAGGTTGGAGTTGGCAATGACCGTGAAGACCAGCTTGCCGAACTGCGGGGCCCCCAGATGGTAATCCTGATAGGTGGCCAGTTCCAGCTGGCTGCCGGTCAGCTCGGAGACAAACGTGCACGGACCGGAACCGATCGGATTCTCCCAGAAGTCGGAAGAGTTGATCTCACTGGGATCCAGGTCGCCCAGAAGATGCTGCGGCAGGACATACACATACTTGTTGTGCAGCAGGATCCAGTCTTCGACCGGCATGGCATTCTTGAAGGTCAGCACCAGGGTGTAGTCATCCGGTGCCGAGACGCCCAGGGTGCTCATGTCGGAGCAGTTGCCGGTGTCATCGGTGCCGGCCAGGAACTTGAATTCGGACTTCATGCCCCATTCGAAGCTGGGATCGCAGACCGTCTGGAAAGTCCAGACCCAGTCATTGGCGGTGACGGGTTCGCCGTCATGCCAGGTGGCATTTTCATCCAGGTAGAAGGTGGCGCTCATGCCGTCTTCGCTGGATTCCCAGCTCTTGGCGCCCCGCGGTTCCACGCCGGTGCCGGCCTCATCCACGAAGGCCAGACGGTCATACAGAGCATCGCAGACCAGCTGCTGGTAGATGGAACCGGAGGCAGAGCCGTAGGGGTTCAGGGAATCCCAGGCGGTGGACATGCCGTAGTTGATGACGGCCGTTGACGTGTCGGTTCCTGCCACGGTAGAGGCGGCAGTGGTGCTGGCGGTCGAGGCGGAGCTGCCCGAAGATGAGCAGCCGGCCAGGGCCGTGCTGGCGGTGAGTGCCAGCGTCAGCGCAGAGACGAAGCTTTTCCTGTTCATATGTTCTTTCCTCCTGAACTGTGTTTCACGCTTCCAGAGTCCGGGGATCAAAGGCATCCCGCAGACCCTCGCCGATGTAGTTGAAGCAGATGACCACGATGACAATGCAGATGCCGGGCGGCATCCAGACCCAGGGCCGCATGGTCAGCACGGCGATGTTCTGGGCCAGATAGATGATGTTGCCCCAGGAAGCCTGGGGAGCCTGCACACCCATGCCCAGGAAGCTGAGGGAGGATTCCGTCAGCACCGCGCCGGAGACCTTGAAGGCAATCTCCGCCCAGACCGGGGTGATGGCATTGGGCAGGATCTCCGAGAAGAGAATCCGGCTGCTCTTTTCCCCGATCGCCTTGGCGGACAGGATGTATTCCTTCTCTCTTAAGGAAAGCACGTTGCCGTAGATCATCTTGGCAATGCTCACCCAGCCTGTGACACCCATGACAATCGTGACCGTGGCAATGGACGGCCCGAAGACGGCGACGATGACCAGGTTCAGCACCATGCCCGGGAAGGACATGAAGATATCGATGAGGCGCAGGATGATGATCTCAAACCAGCCCCGGAAATACCCGGCCAGCAGGCCCAGGGGAATCCCGATGGCCACGCTGATCGCGGCGGAGGCCAGACCCACAAACAGGGAGACCCGGCCGCCATAGAGCACGCGGGCAAAGAGATCCCGGCCCACATCATCGGTACCCAGGATATGGGCACGGCTCGGGGAAGCGTAGAAACCGGCTGAGACATCGGTGGTATACGGATCCAGGTGCATGACCGCGGGCAGGATGATGACGCAGAGGATCATGATCAGGATGACCCAGGTGCCGATCATGGCTTTCCGGTTGTGCCGGAACTTGATGATCCACTGGGGAGTGGGCTTATGACGGCCTTTTTCAGCAGTACGCATCGCTCTTCCTCCCCCTTACTTATAGGTAATGCGCGGATCAAGCCGGGCATAGAGAATATCCAGCAGCAGATTGGTGACCAGCACGACCACGGCAATCAGCACGGTCACGCCCATGACGACCGGGTAATCCCGGTTCGTGATGCCGCTGATCATCAGGGAGCCGATGCCGGGCCAGGCAAAGATCTGCTCGACCACCACGGCGCCGCCGATCAGGAACGGAATGGACAGAGACAGCTGGGTCACGACCGGGATCAGGGCATTGCGCACCGCATGTTTCAGAATGATGGTCCGCTCTGACAGTCCCTTGGACCGGGCGGTCTTGATGTATTCTTCGTTGAGCACATCCATGACGGCCATCTTGGTCTGCTTGATATAGCCCTTGATCGGCTGAATGCCGCAGACAAAGGCCGGCAGAATCAGGTGCCGGGCCAGGTTGCCCGCCGTATGGGCGCCGGTGACGGAATACATGCCGTTGGCCGGCAGGACCTTGAGCCGGACCGCAAAGACGTAGATCAGCAGCAGGCTCATGAAGAAGCTCGGGAACGAGGCACTGATGAAGGACAGGACATTGCCTGCCTTGTCCCAGCCCGAACCGGGCTTGACGGCCGACATGACGCCGATGGGCAGCCCGATGAGAATGGCCCCGAGAATGCCGGTGCCGGTCAGGATCAGAGAGTTGCCGATCCGTTCGGCGATCATCCCGCTGACGGCCTTGCCGGTCCGGTAGGACGTGCCCAGGTTGCCCTGGAAAAGCCCGGCCAGCCACAGGAAGTAGCGTTCAAAGATATTCCGGTCCAGGCCCAGGGAATGTTTCAGGGCTTCATAGTCTGCCTGAGACAGGTTCCCGGATTCCATCAGAGTTTCGATGGGGCCGCCCGGGGCATAGTTGATCAGCACGTAGACCGCAAAGGTAATGATCAGAAAGACGGGAATGGCCTGCAGGATCCGCTTGACAACATATCTTCCCATATCTCTGTTTTCCCTCCTTTCCTGGACAGTGACCTGACCTAACGCGCCGCGGCCAGGTCTGCAAGCATGGCACACAGCAGCCGGACACAGGGTTCGGTGCTGGGAATATAGCTGTTTTCCCGCTCGCTGTGATCATCGGCGCCATGGGGACCCATGCCGTCGAGCACGATCTTCGGGCCCATGCGGGACAGATGATTGCCATCCGAACCGCCGCCCCGGATCTTTTCCTCAAATCCGATGCCAAGCCCCGCCGCGATGTCTCTGAGATGTTCCACATAGGCCCTGGTTTCCGGGGATTCCTCCATGGGCGGATTCTCATGATAGGAGAGGACTTCCTTGGTCACCCCGGGCACATAGGGAGGTCCGGTCAGGATTTCCTGCATGGCGGCCTTGAGACGTTCCCGCTCCGCGCCGACCATGACCCGCATGTCCACGGTGATCTCGGCATAGTCCGCCACGACATTGCCGGCAGTACCGCCCCTGGCAAGGCCGATGTTGACGGTGGAATCATTCTCCCGGCTGGCCAGACCCATGATCTTCACGATGTCAGAGCCCATTTCCAGAATGGCGCTGGCATTTTCCTGTTCCCACATGAAGCCGGCGTGTGCCGCCTTGCCATGATAGGCGATCTTATAGCCCAGGCCGCCCTTGCGCCGGAAACAGTGCCGGATGCCCAGATGACCGGCGGATTCCATGACCACCACCATGTCGGAACGGGCGGCAATCTGATCCGTCACGGAGCGGGAATAGCGGCTGCCGATTTCCTCGTCGGGGTTATAGCACATGCAGATGTTCAGTTTATCGAGCACGGCCGGATCGGCATTCACGGCGGTATGGTACATGGCCAGATCGCCGTTCTTCATGTCGCCGACACCGGGACCATAGCAGTAGTCGCCCCGGATCGTGAAAGGCCGGGCCGCTGCGGTGCCGTCGGGGAAGACGGTATCCATATGGCCGATGAACATCACATCATAATGCTTCGCGTCCGGGTGATTGGAGATCTCCAGCACCTGGGCCGTTTCTTCTCCCACATCGTGCCGTTTCACAGACCAGCCGATGTCTTCATACCACCTGGCCAGATACTCAGCGACCTGCTGAATCCCCGGCCTGCTGTGGGAACCGCTGTCGATGTTGACCAGGGTTTCCAGCTGCTGCAGATACAGATTCAGATCCATAAGAAAAGCTTCCTCCCCCATGCTGTTTGTGCCTTCCACAAAAGAAAGCGCATACGATTTGCTGTTTCTATTATGAAATCTTACCAGACTTCTGTACATTGATCCGAAACGAAAACCGGCGGGAATCCGGAAATTGACCGGAAAAGGATGAAACATTGTGAAAGACTGCCACGTGGCGGGTATCAGGCTGTGCCGTACAGAATCCTTTCAGGCAGGTTCCGGCTTCTGTCTGAACCTGTCCGGCAGGCATGATTTTTACTGGATCCGGCAGAAATATAACGTTCATTTAACATCGAGAGTGTATCGTTACACCAGATCATTTCGGTACAGAACGGAATGACAGGATAAGCCTATGATTTGAAAGCGCTTCAGTTGTCATGTAAAATGTTCTTATCTGGTTTAGGGGAAGTAAGAGGGATAAATTTTCATGAGCAGAAAATTCGGTCCGGAAGGACTGCAGGAACGGCGGGAGAAATATGGAGCGCTGATCGCTGCCCACCGCGGACATTTCGGGGGCAATATCATTCAGAACACGGTGACCAGCTGCGAGCTGGCTCTGATGGAAGGAGCAGATATTGTCGAAGTGGATGTGACCTGCAGCAAGGACGGGACCTTCTATCTGTTCCATACCGGGGCAGAGAAAACCGTCTTTCAGCAGAAGATTGATCTGACGCAGATGAAGGCTGCCGAGATTGATAAGCTGGTCTGCCTGAATGCGATCGGCGAACGCAGCGGGGTCCATGTGCAGAAGTTCGGGGACTTCCTGCAGGCCATGAAAGGGAAATGCTACATCAACGTCGACCGGGCCTGGAAGGAAGACTGGACCGGTGCGGTACAGATGATCGTCGATGCCGGCATGGAGGATCAGGTGATCCTGAAATGCCCGGTGAACGAAACCTATATGACGCAGCTGGAACAGCTGCATACGAAGGTCATGTTCATGCCCATCCTGTACAAGCCGGAGGAATGGGATGCCGTCCGTAAGCATCGAAAACTCAATGTCGTGGCGGCGGAACTGGTCTACCTGCATGACGGGGATCCGGTTGCGGATCCCAGGTTCATTGCCCGGCTGCATAAGCAGGGCAGGCTGGCCTGGGTCAATACGCTGAAACTGTTCGATTACGCTTCCATCTGCGGCGACCGGGATGACGACATTGCCATCAAGGGCGACCCGGATGGCAGCTGGGGGGCTCTGCTGGACCGGGGGTTCGATGTCCTGCAGACCGACTGGCCGGAACTGGTCAGACCGTATGTGAAACAGTACATGCGGAAGAAGAAGGTATAAACAGGGAGTCTTCCCCTGTCTATATGAATGGTTTTTCCAGGAGGAAAGAAAACATGAAGAAGAAAGTATTTGCTACAGCTGTCGCGGCCATGCTGGCGCTGACAGGCTGCTCGTCGGGCAGCAGCAGTTCAACTGCTTCGGCTTCGGCCTCGGCAACAGCTGCCGCCACCGCGACCGGAACCGCTGAAGTCGATCTGTCCAATGTCAGCGAAGACACACTCGTCGTCTACACCAACTCCGGTTCCGACGGCCGTGGCGACTGGCTGGTTGAGCAGGCTGCGGAAGCCGGTTTCAACATCGTCTATGTGTCGCTGGGCGCGGCCGAGCTGACGAACCGTCTGGTTGCCGAAAAGAACAACCAGATTGCCGACGTGGTCTGGGGGCTGAACGCCGTCGAGTATGAAAAGCTGAAGAACGAAGACATGCTCATTCAGTACACACCGGCCTGGGCTGATGAAGTCGACCAGGAAGGCTATGGCGATCCGGAAGGCTACTACTGGCCGATTGCCGTGCAGCCGCTGCTGTGCGTCTACAATCCGGAATACGTCACGGGTGATCAGATTCCGTCTGACTGGACCGATCTGGCAACGATGTGGCCGGATCAGTACATGATCCATCCGCTGACCGGCGGTACTGCCAAGACCGTCTTCTCGTCCATCCTGGTCCGTTACCAGGATGACAGTGCTCCGGAAGAGAACTACGGCATTTCGGATGAGGGCTGGGAAGTTGCCAGAGCCTTCATTGAGAACGGCTATGTCACTTCCACCAACGAAGCCTACTGGGATTACATGGACGACGGCTCCATGCCTCTGCTGGAGATGTGGGGTTCCGGCCTGCTGCTGAACGAAGCAAGCCGCGGCAAGGATTACAGCTACATTCTGCCGGAGGTCGGTGAGCCGGTCGTGGTGGAACAGCTGGCCATCTTCAAGGATTCCGAGAAGCAGGAACTGGCCAAGGAGTTCATCGACTGGATGGGTTCCGCTGAAGTACAGGCGGCCTTCTCCGAGAACTTCGGCACCACGCCTGCCAACACGGTTGCGCTGGAAACCTGCTCCGATGAGATCAAGGCTCTGATGGCTGATATTACGCCGCAGGACATTGACTGGACCTTCGTTGCTGAGAACGTCGACAACTGGGTCGAAAAGGCAACGCTGGAATTCGATTTCTGATTCATTAATCTGAACATTTACGGCAGCAGCATATTCCACCGCAGCAGGGGGAGTATGCTGTTTCCGTATCTGGCACAACGGAGAAAAAATGATTGAATACAAGGATGTAGAAATCAAGTACGGGGACTTCGTTGCCATGGAGGACCTGAATCTGACGGTCAATGACGGCGAGTTCTTCACTTTCCTGGGTCCGTCAGGCTGCGGCAAGACCACGACGCTGCGTGCTCTGGTGGGCTTCCTGACCCCGACGCGCGGTGAGATTCTGGTGGATGGGCAGAACATCATTCCCATCCCGGTGGAAAAGCGCGGCATCGGCATGGTTTTCCAGTCGTATGCGCTGTTTCCGACCATGAACGTCTATGACAACATTGCCTACGGCCTGCGCGTCAAGAAGATGGCCAAGGACCTGGTGGACAAGAAGGTCCGCGAGATCGCCGAAACCGTCGCCCTGACGGAGGAGCAGCTGACCAAGCCGGTGGCCGCCCTGTCCGGCGGTCAGCAGCAGCGGGTTGCTCTGGCCAGAGCCGTGGTCCTGGAACCGAAGATCCTCTGCCTGGATGAACCGCTGTCCAACCTGGACGCCAAGCTGCGGGTCGAACTGCGCGGCGAACTGAAACGTCTGCAGCGGCAGCTGAAGATCACGACCCTCTATGTCACCCATGACCAGGAAGAGGCGCTGACCCTGTCCGACCGCATTGCCGTCTTCAACAACGGCCGGCTGGAACAGGTCGGTACGCCGTATGAGATCTACAACAACTCCAACTCGGAGTTTGTCTGTGACTTCATCGGCGACATCAACCGCTTCGGCAGGGGCATCATCGATGAGATCAATCAGCAGTGCCAGGCAGGACTGGACGACACCAAGACCGCCTTCGTGCGGATTGAACGGGTCTACGGACAGAATGAGAAACCCGGTTCCGCCGCTTTCGCTGCCAAAGTCATCGACAAGGAATATAACGGCATCTATACCAAGTACATCTACGAAGCCTTCGGGCAGACCTTCAAGAACATCGAGAAGAACGACGGCGTCGTGGATCATAATCTGGGGGATACGGTACAGCTGCATGTCAGCCCGGCTGACATCATGCAGTTCTGAGAGGCACGCTTATGGCAAAGAAGGCTAAAGCCGGCCAGAAGAAGCTGACGTTCCGGGAATACCTGCATCAGATCGGTCCCTTCGGGATCATCGTCCGCATCTTCCTGCTCTGGTTTGTCATTGCGCTGCTCCTGTATCCGAACCTGAACCTGATCAAGCAGATCTTCTTCGAGGACGGTCAGTTCTCGACGGCGGTCTTCCACAAGGTATTCAGTTCCACGCGGGCCATGCGGGCCCTGAAGAATTCCTTCATTCTGGCCTTCACCCTGGTGGTGACGGTGAACGTGGTCGGTACCCTGCTGGTGCTGTTTACCGAGTACTTTGACATCAAGGGCGCCAAGATCCTGCGCTACGGCTACATGACGACGCTGATCTACGGCGGCATCGTGCTGTGCACGGGCTACAAGTTCATCTATGGCAGCAACGGCATCATCACGAACTTCCTGGCCTCGTTCATCACCGACTTCAACAAGAACTGGTTCGTCGGCTATCCGGCCGTGGTCTTCATCATGACCTTCGCCTGTACCTCGAACCACATCATCTTCCTGACCAATGCCCTGCGGGGCATCGATAACCAGATGATCGAAGCCGCGCAGAACATGGGCGAGACGCCGGGCCGCATCTTCTGGAAGATCGTCATGCCGATCCTGAAGCCCAACCTCTTCGCGATCACGATCATGACCTTCCTGACCGGCCTGGGTGCCGTGTCGGCGCCGCTGGTCGTCGGCGGGAAGAGTTTCCAGACCATCAACCCGATCATCATCGACTTTGCCAAGATCCCGACCTCGCGGGAGATCGCCGCTCTGCTGGCGATTCTGCTGGGTCTGGCGACGACCGTGCTTCTGCTGATCATGAACCGGATCGAGAAGGGCGGCACGTACATGTCCATTGCCAAGACGAAGACCCGTCTGAAGAAGCAGAAGATTCACAACCCGGTCCTGAATGCGCTGGCGCATGTCCTGGCCTGGCTGCTCTGGCTGATCTACGTGGTTCCGATCGTCCTGGTCATCATCTATTCCTTCACCTCTTCGGCGAATATCCAGAGTGCGAAGCTCTCGCTGGATGCCTTCACGCTGGAGAACTGGATCTCCTTCTTCACCAAGCGGAATGCGGCCCGGCCGTTCATCATCTCCATCACCTATTCCGGTCTGGCTGCGATCATCGGGGCCGCGATTGTCGTGGTTGCCGTGCAGATCATCAAGAAGGGCAGAACCTGGGCTGACCGGGCACTGGAGTATGTCATGCTCGTGCCGTGGCTGCTGCCGTCGACCCTGATCGCTCTGGGCCTGATGATGGCCTACGATGTGCAGAATCCTCTGATGTTCAACCAGGTGCTGCTGGGCACGCCGATCATCCTGCTGTTCGGCTATATCATCATCAAGATTCCGTTCTCGCTGCGGATGATCAAGGCAGCCTTCTACAGTGTCTCGGATGATATGGAAGAAGCCTCCAAGTGCATGGGAGCCGGCGAAGGCTATACCCTGCGCAAGGTGGTCCTGCCGGTGGTCCTGCCGTCGGTCATTTCGGTCATGGTGCTGAACTTCAACTCCCTGCTGTCCGACTATGACCTGACTGTCTTCCTCTACCATCCGCTGCTCGAGCCTTTAGGCATTGTCATCAAGGCCGCAACGGATGAGACCGCCACGCTCAACGCGGTGGCCATGTCGTTTGTCTATGCGGTGGTCCTGATGGTGATCTCCGGCATTGCCGTCTACTTCACCATGGGCGACCGCGACAAGGGCGGCATGAGCGCCGGTTCGTAACATACTTTCTTACTTCTCGGGAAAATAAAATAAAAGTCAGGGAAACACCCATGAAACAGGAAACGATCGGCTCTGCGCAGTACACGTACGGCAGCTATCACTTCATGACCCTGAAGGAAGGAGTCAGTCATTACCTGTTCCTGGGTGTTTTCTTTGTGGAACAGGAACCAGGCATCTTTTACTTCAGGGACACGGCGGAACCCGCCGACATGCCTGCAGACAGCAGGAAAGCCTACGAAGCAAAGGCGTCGCAGTGTCTGCGCGCAGCCCTGCAGGTACCGGACATCAGTCTGGAAGAAATCTATGACCGTCTGGCCCTGCTCCACAGGGAATATGGCCTGACCTACCGCTTCCCCGTGATCCCGGCCGAGATCAGCGGCCTGGATCAGCGGGCAGAACAGCAGGCTCTCTATGCCGCCCACCGGAATGTCCTGCTGGTGCTGACCCGGCCCTACCTGCCGGTGCTGGCAAAACTGGTCCGGCAGTACCCGGAACATGTTTTCCATGTTCTGACCAAGCCGGACAGTGAATTTGTGCCGACGGAGGCTGAGATCATGCAGGCATGCTGTGCGCCTCAGGTGCATCCCGTCAGCGATGGCCGGAACTCTCAGTTTCCGGATTATGGTCTTCTGCAGAAACCGGCCGAGGATCTCTTTGCGGATGTCTATGGCGAAGAGCTCTTCCTGCAGATCAAGGATCTCAGCATCGATGCCTCCGTCACTACCGGCAACGCGGACCTGTATGCAAAGGTCCTGCTCAACTGCTTTGAACATCCCGGCACCAGCGTGGTCTGTGTGCCGGCACACTGGAATCTGATCCGGGAGAACCGGATCGTCACCCCGGCTTTCCTGCAGTACCGCCAGCTGGCTTATCTGCTGAAGAAGTACGGGAAGAAGGTCCTGCAGGAATCCATCCTGCAGCTGTATCAGACCGATCCGGATCTCTTCTATGATTACTACACGGAAGAAGAACCGCCGCAGCTGGGCCTGAAACCCCCGGCCAGCCTGGATGACTACCGGAAGGAGAAGTGGGCATACACCAGAGAGCGCATCCGGCAGGAAACCGGCATGAACCTGGAAGAGTTCTATGTCGACGAAGAGGGGAATCTCTGTCACGACTTCACCCTGTTCCCCGCAGAAAAGAAGAAACGCATTCTGGTGGACCGGGTGCAGCTGAGCGGCTCGATCGAGGCGACTCTGCTGCATCCGCAGCCTGGTGAAACGACCCGGCATCTGCTTGCCCGTCAGCATTACCCGGCCGCCTGCATCACGAACTTCCTGTTCTTCATGACCACGCGGCTGATCGATCTCTACAACCGCCAGCGGCAGGACCGGGTTCCGGAACAGATTCCACCGGAGGTCTTTGTCCTGGACTACCAGAAGGAAAACGGGTGCGAATACTTCCCGCTGTATGCCAAGAGCGGCGTGGCAATGATTCAGGATAAAGGTCTGCGGCTGACCCGCTTCCGGCTCAGGGGCGGCACCCTGACCGTTGCCGGCATTGAGCTGACCTTCCGCAAAGAAGATGTCGATCCGGAAGAGCCGGGGGATATTGCCGTGTATACGCCGTTACGCTGTGAGAGTCCGGAGCATACGACGCCGGACAACTGGAACTACACCCTGCCGGTCGGGCAGGGCCGGATCAATCTGCCCGTGGTGGGCAGGCATGTCATCTGCGTGCATGACGGCGATGTGCTGCTGCCAGGCTGCGGCGTCGTGCTCTCGCTGCGCAGAGAGTACGCTGCGTCGCTGGGCCTGCTTAAAAAAGCGCAGCCCTGCGGGCAGGGCTATTACCGCTTTGCAGAAGATACCTATACCCTGCAGCTGGACAATCCCAGCACCCTGCCGGACGCAGAATGGCAGCGGTGTCTCTGGGCCCAGGGCGGGGCCGTGACCCTGATGGAACACGGCGATCCGGATTACCGGAAACATATGAGGACCGAGGGCTGGTTCACCCGGCTGTCCCGGCAGACCCAGGAAACGGCCCTGGATGTGCCGGATCGTCACCCCCGCACCTTCCTGACCCAGAAGGCCGACGGCACCATCTCGGTCTATGTCATTTCCGGCCGCAGCCGGATCAGCGAAGGCGCAGATTTTTCCCAGATTCTGAAGATTGTCGGTAAACTGGAACCGGATGCGGTTACGATCATCAATATGGACGGCGGTTCCTCGTCGGTGCTGGCAGCGGTGTTTGACACGGTGCTGTGTGAGCTCAATCTCACTGCCCCGTCACCGGATACCCCGGCCGGCATGATCCGCAACATCGAAACCGTCTTTGTCCTGCGCAGAAAGGAGCAAGCATCATGATTCATTTCGGTACCGGCGGCTGGCGTGCCGTCATCGGGGATGGATTCACCAAGGAAAACATTCAGAAGGTCGCCCAGGCCGTCGTGCAGATGATGGAGGACGACCACAAACAGAAGAAGCTGATCATCGGCTATGACCGGCGGTTCCTGAGCAAGGAGGCGGCCCAGTGGTTCAGCGAGGTCCTGGCGGAGCAGGGTGTGGAAGTCCTTTTCATCAACAAGTCGCAGCCGACCCCGCTGGTCATGTTTGCCGTGCAGCATCTGGGCACCGACTTCGGCGCCATGGTCACCGCCAGTCATAACCCGGCCCTCTATAACGGCATCAAGATCTTCACCACGGAAGGGCGGGATGCCTCGGTGGAAGTCACAACCCGGCTGGAGGAATATGCCAACCACTGCCAGGTCGTCCGGCCGCAGAAGACCTTTGACGAATACCTGGCCGAGGGGAAGATCTCCTACCTGAAGGAGTTCAATCCGTATATCGATTCGATCCTGTCCAAGCTGGATACGGAAGCCATCCGGAATGCCGATCTGCAGGTCTGTCTGGACCCGATGTACGGGGTCTCCCAGAGTTCCCTGCAGACCATCCTGTCCACCCTGCGGGTGGAGCTGTCGGTCATCCATAACCGCCATGACACCCTCTTCGGCGGCAAGCTGCCGGCACCGAATGCGGCCGGCCTGAATGAGCTGAAGGACTTCGTGGTGGACAACCACTGCGACTTCGGGATCGCGACCGATGGCGACGCGGACCGGCTGGGCGTCATTGACGACAAGGGACGCTTTGTCCATCCCAATCAGATCCTGATGCTGCTGTACTACTATCTGCTGAAGTACAAGGGCTGGCGGGGACCGGCGGTGCGCAACAATTCCACGACGCACATGCTGGACCGCATTGCCAAGGATTTCGGGCAGGTCTGCTATGAGGTGCCGGTCGGCTTCAAGTATGTCTCCGGAAAAATGCAGGAAACCGACGCCATCATCGGCGGCGAGTCTTCCGGCGGTCTGGCTGTGAAGGGACACACCAACGGCAAGGACGGCATCTATGCGGCCGCGATCCTGACCGAGATGGTGGCCGTCAGCGGCAAGAGCATCTCAGAAAATGTCCAGGAGATTGTCGACCGCTACGGGACGATCATCTACACCGACCGGGAATTCCCGATGACCCCGCAGCGCAAGGAAGAACTGAAACAGAAGCTGCTGGTGGAGAAGCAGCTGCCTGAGTGGCCGTATGAGGTCGAGAAGGTCTCCTATGAGGATGGCTGTAAGACCTACTTCCGCAACGGCGGCTGGCTGATTGCCCGCTTCTCCGGCACCGAGCCGCTGCTGCGGTTTGCCTGTGAGATGCCCAGTCAGGAAGAAGCCGATGCGATGTGTGATCTGATGCGCGACTTCCTGGGACTCTGAAACAGAAAAAGCGAGTGAGCAGCTCGCTTTTCGTATGGTCTTCCGGTTTCAGTACCAGGGCAGTTTCTGGAGCTCCTCGTTTTCGGCCAGATAAATGGCTCCCATGAGCACGGCATCATCCAGGAACCGGCTGGGCAGAATTTCATAGCGGCCTCTGTTGGCGGTAAAGGCATACTGATCCGTATACTTCCGGATCCGGGAGAACAGCGGTTCGCCCATGTTGGCCACGCCGCCCCCGATCACCACCCGGTCGCAGTATGACGCGGCCAGATAGCCGGCCAGGGCAATGCCATAGGACTCCGTCAGCCGGTCCAGTTCCTGCACGGCAAAGACATCGTTCTGCCGGACGGCGGCGCTGAGGTCGCGGAAGGTGACATGATCCAGAGCCGACAGACAGGAAGAGGCAGGGATATAGCCGGGCTGATTCAGGCGCTCCTCGGTATCCTTTCCCGAGCAGATCTTTTCCAGGATGACCGGTCTGCCAGACTGTGCCTGGCGCCAGTCGGGCACATAGACATAGCCGAAGGAAGATTCCTGATAGGCCAGTTCGGTGAAGATGCCGCCGCCGATGCCGGTGCCGATGTTGGTGTAGAAGAGACGATGGGCGCCCCTGCCATTGCCCAGATAGTATTCTGCCAGGCCGCCGGCGGCGGTGTCGTTGCGTACAAAGACGGGCACCTGAAACTGTTCCTGCGCCCATGCCTGCAGGGGGAAGCCTTCCCAGCCTTCGATCTGACAGGAGCGGTGGATGCGGTTATGGACGGAATCCAGCGGACCGCCGAAACCGATGCCGATGCGCACGATTTCGTGTTCCTTCTGCAGATCGCCCAGCGTCTGAGCAATCCAGTCCCGGATCGCCGGTCCGCTGGTGTTCTTCCCTAACTTCACGGTACGGCGCACCAGGATACCCTGGGAAGAGCCCAGGGCAATCTGCTGTTTCGTACCGCCGATTTCAATGCCGCAGAACATGTTCATAAGATGGGTACCTCTTTTTTTTCATGATAGCAGAACTGCCGTGCATGTACCTGTTGCAAAAATGTAAGTGCTTTACTATAATGAACCTGCAGGATGTAATGGATTACATTCATTGGCTGGGAAGGGGTGCCTATGGCAACGATGCAGGATGTGGCAGCCCGGGCACACGTCTCGGTGGCCACGGTATCCCGGGTTCTGAACAACAGCCCGCGGGTTTCGGAACGGACACGGCGGGTGGTCGAGCAGGCCATTCAGGAACTGGGTTTTGTGCCCAATGCCGCAGCCCGCAATCTGCGGACCAACCAGAACCGCATCGTGGCGGTCCTGATTCCCAACATCACCAATCTCTTCTATGCCTCGCTGTTCTCGGGCATCAACCGCCGCGCCATGGAGGCAGGCTACAGTCTGTGCCTGTACTACACGGCGGGCAATGATCCCCGGGCCGTGCTGGAACAGGTCATTGAGGAACGCCGGGCCGACGGGGTCATCCTGCTGTCCATCAGTGCCCCGGATCTGTGGGTGGATGAATACAGCCGAGAGTTTCCGATCGTGCAGTGTTCCGAATATGCCCGCGGCTGCAAGACGGTGCATGTCTCGGTGGACAACTACCGGGGTGCCCGGAATGCCGTGGAATACCTGATCAGCCGGGGAAGGAAGAAGATCGGGGTGCTGGGGACCGTGAACCAGTTCATCTCCACCGAGGAACGGCAGAAGGGCTACCGGGATGCCATGGCAGCTCATCATCTGCCGGTGGAAGAGAAGTGGCTGGTAAACGGCGACGAGCAGTATTCCTACCGCAGCGGCCTGGCCGCTTCGCGGAAACTGCTGGAACAGGAAGAGAGGCCGGATGCGGTATTCTGCTTCGGAGATGAGTTCGCCCTGAGCGTGATCGTGACCGCAACGGAAATGGGCATCCGCGTACCGGAAGATCTGTCTGTCATCGGCTTCGATGACATGAACTATACCACCATGCTTCATCCCTACATCACCACGGTGAAACAGCCGTGTCTGGAGATCGGCGAGACGGCGTTCGAGCAGCTGATTCTGCTCATGAACCACCGCCCGGCCACCCAGACGGCCATTACGCTGCGGCATACCCTGATGATCAGGGAGTCGACCGATTAGTCTCTGAAACCTTCTCATGAGTCCAGAAGGTGGAGGACATAGTGAATTGATTCAAGGAGGAAGAAATTAAAACCATGAAGAGAATCATTTCGATGCTTGTCAGCGGGATGCTGGCGCTCTCACTTGCCGCCTGCAGCTCGTCATCCAGCAGCAGCAGTACCACTGCCGCTGCATCCAGCACTGCCGCCAGCGGCACCACCTCCGGCGAGGTGACCAAGATTGCCCTGGTCATTCTGTCGGGCGACCATGGCTTCACGGGTGAATCCGTTGCTCAGGCCGAAGCCAGAGCCGAAGAGATCAACAGCAGCCGTGACGATGTGGAAATCACCGTCAAGTCCTGCAGCGAAGCTTCCGAGCAGATCACGGAAATCGAGAACCTGATCGCCGAAGGCGGCTACAGTTCCATCATGCTCTGGCCGACCGAAGGCGAAGCCCTGCGTTCCGCTGCCCAGACCATCATCGATGCCGGCATCAAGCTGGTTGTCTATGACCGTCTGATCGATGACTTTGAAGGACTCGATGCCCAGATCATGGGCGATAACTTCGCCATCGGCAACGAAATGGGCACCTATCTGAACGAGTACTTTGCAGATGATGATCAGGTGAACTATCTGCGCTTCGTCGGCGACTCCTCGACGGTTACCACCCAGCGGTCCGGCGGTATGGATGAAGTCCTCGATACGACAAAGTTCAACCAGATCAACGAAACCTTCGTGACCGACTGGTCGACCGAGACCTCCAAGGAACAGATGGAGAACTGGCTGAACGGTCATACCACGGAAGAAATCGAATCCCTCGATCTGATCGTCACCCACGATGATGAGATTGTCTCCGGCATCATGAGTGCCCTGGAAGACTACAGCGGCGATGCCAGCCTCGACAACCTGAAGCTCATCACCTCGGTCGGCGGCACTGAGTCTGACATGCAGCTGTTTGAAGAAACCGAGCTGCCGGTCAAGTTCATCACCTGGTTCTTCTCGCCGTCCTTCATCCGTGAGGCCATTGACCTGACGGTTGCCGATACGATGGGCGAAGAATACACCGGTACGGCCGTGCTCGATTCCGATACGGGCATCTATCTGATTCCGTCCTTCTCGATCTCCAACGCCGGCGGCGCTCACTACACCTTTGATGAATACCGCGCCAGCTCGGAGTATGAGATCCGGTACTCGATCTCTGACTTCTGAGTTTTAAGCCACTGGGACTCAACTGCTGGGGAGCGGCGGTGAGTGACCCCGGGCCCCTAGGCTATAATTTGATTGCGGTGGAAGCAAATGGAAATTGGAATTTATTAAATAGGAGAT
>CAIFEQ010000010.1:29462-59144 GCA_903789495.1 uncultured Erysipelotrichaceae bacterium
GTTACCAGCCGGTCCCCTTCTGCTTATTAGAATTGGCGGAGGAAAGCACATGCTTCTGGAAATGAAGAACATCGTGATGGAATTCGGTCCCGTCAAGGCCGTGGACAATGTCGACTTTACCGTCCGGGAAGGCGAGATTGTCGGGCTGATGGGTGAAAACGGGGCCGGAAAATCCACCTTGATGAATGTTCTGGCTGGTGTCTATCAGCCGGTATCCGGCACGATCAGCATCGACGGGAAGCCCGTCGTCATGCGGAATGTGCGGACTGCCGGGGATTACGGCATCCGCTTTATACACCAGGAACTGAACCTGTGCAAGGATCTGTCGGTAACCGACAACATGTTCCTGGGCAATGAACTGCGAAAAAACAACGGCTTTCTGGATCATCAGGCCATGCGGGTGAAATGTCTGGAAGTCTTCCGGCGCATGAAGGTACAGATCAATCCTGACGCGATCGTCGGGGATCTCAGCGCGGCCCAGAAACAGCTGGTGGAAATCGCCAAGGCACTGCTGTTTCAGTCGCAGCTGATCATCATGGACGAACCTTCCACGGCACTGGAGACGGAGGACATCGAGAACCTGTTCTCCATCATGCGCGATCTGAAGAAACAGAAGGTCAGTTTCGTCTATATCTCTCATAAGATGCCGGAGCTCTTCGAGATCTGCGACACCTACTTCATCATGGTGGACGGGCGGCTCACGGCGCACGGCAGCTTTGCGGACATCAATGAGGAAAAGGCTACTGAGCTGATGATCGGCCATAACCTGTCTTCCAATGAATTTGATACGCATACGAGTCATATTCAGGAGTCGGAAGTGGTTCTCACGGCCGAACATCTGCAGTCCGGCGACCTGAAGGATGTCTCCTTCACCCTGCATAAGGGCGAGGTCCTGGGCGTAACCGGTCTGCAGGGCTCGGGCCGCGATACCCTGGCGGATATCCTCTTCGGCGTGGAATCCTACTCCGGCACCCTGAAGGTGCATGGGAAGGAAATGTCGCACAAGGCTACGACCCGCTCGGTACCGCAGTACATGCAGAACGGCATTGCCATGGTGCCCCGGATGCGGGCGGAGCGCGGCATTCATAACGACCTCAGCGTTCTGGACAACATGTCCATGGGCTATCTGGATGCGGCGAAAGACCGGCGCGTCATTCACCACAAACAGGAGAATGAACGCTTCGAACGGGAACAGGATGCCCTGTCCATCAAGGTCGGCAGCCGGAATGATGCGATCACCTCGCTGTCCAGCGGGAACCAGCAGAAGGTGATCATGGGCAAGTGGCTGGAAACCAATGCCGATGTGCTCCTGCTGGACAATCCCACCCAGGGCATCGATGTCGGCACCAAGTTCCAGATCTACCGGCTGATCCTGCAGCTGGCGGAAGAGGGAAAAGCCATCATCGTCTTCAGTTCCGAATATGCGGAACTCTACAAGGTCTGTGATTCCTGCATTGTCCTGTTCAAGGGAGAGGTCAACAAAGTCCTGAACCGGCAGGAGCTGACCGAGAAGAACGTCATGTACTATTCCACAGGAGCGAATCTGGAGGGGCTCAATCATGAGTAACGAAAACATCGAAGAGAAGAAAACCGCTGAGGGACAGAAAGAAGGGAAGCAGAAGAGAAGCTTCAGGGAACTCTCACGGGAATACAGCTTCGTCTGGTCCTTCGTGCTGCTGGTCATCATCGGCGCGGCGATCAACCCGAATTTCTTCACCTGGAACAACATTTCGAACCTGTTCGTGCAGGGTTCCATGGTCGGTCTGATTGCCCTGGCCATGACGATGGTCATCGGAGCCGGTCTGATTGATATCTCCGTCGGTTCCCAGGTGGCCATCATCGGCGGCTTCGGCATCAATGTGCTGAACGCCACCGGCAGTGTCTTCGTGATGCTGCTGTTCTGCCTGGCCTTCGGCATGGTGATCGGCGTCCTCAACGGCCTCATGGTGGCCAAGGGCAAGATGCCCCCGATGGTTGCCACGCTGGCGACCATGTCGGCCTGCCGGGCCATCGTCAACTACTATGGCTCGGGCGGTCCCTTTACCGTTGACCGGGATATCTACCAGAGCTTCCGTCTGCTGGCAACCGGCGGCATTCCCATCGGCGACAGCAAGATTCCTTATCTGATGATCATCTTCATCGTCGCCTATTTCATCTTTGATGCCATCATGAAGCATACCCGTCTGGGCAAGCATATCTGGGCCGTGGGTTCCAATGAGAAGTCAGCCCGTCTGTCCGGGATCAACGTCGACGGCGTCAAGATCGCCTGCTATGTCTTCACCGGTGCGATGTGCGGCCTGGCGGCGCTGATCTATGCGTCCCGGATGCCTGCCGTTGCGGCGGCCAGTGCGGCAAACGGCTGGGAAATGGATGCCATTGCCTCCGTGGCCATCGGTGGTACGTCCATGAGCGGCGGCCGGGGCAAGATGACCGGCACCTTCCTGGGCGTGCTGATGTTCAAGATCATCTCCAACATCCTGACGGCGGCGGATGTGTCTTCGTACCTGAACGGTGCCATCTCGGCGGCCATCATCGTCGTTGCTGTCCTGCTGCAGAACTTCCAGGGCCGCAAGTAATCATCACGCAAGCTAAGGAGAAGAGGGAACTATGATCAAAGTCGGAATCATCGGCTGCGGCAAGATTGCGGAAGTCCGTCATGCGCCGGAATACGACGCCAATCCCAATGCCGAAATCGTCGGCTACTATGACGTGGCCAGAGAGAAGGCCGAAGCCCTGGCAAAGCGCTATGGGGGCAGGGTCTTCGACAGTCTGGAAGATCTGCTGGCAGCGGATCTGGATGCCGTGAGTGTCTGCACGGCCAACCGCTTCCATGCCGAGAACAGCCTGCAGGCTTTGGCGGCTGGCAGGCATGTGCTGTGCGAGAAACCCATGGCCATGACCCTGGAAGACTGTGAGGCCATGGTCAGAAGCGCGGAAGAAAAACACCTGACCCTGATGATCGGGCTCAACCAGCGCTATGCCAAAGCACACGTCAAAGCGAAGGAACTGCTGGACAGCGGCGAGATGGGAGAAGTGCTGACCTTTGAGACCCACTTCGCCCACCCGGGTCCGGAAGGCTGGACCGGGCAGAAGAACTCCTGGTTCTTCAGTAAAAAGATCGCGGCCTTCGGGGCCATGGCCGATCTGGGCGTGCATAAGACCGATCTGATTCACTACCTGACCGGGCATAAGATCGTCAGGGTGAAAGCCGCCATGACGACCATTGACAAGCACTATCCCGACGGCACCCTGATCGATGTGGATGACAATGCCTGTGCCATCTATACCCTGGATACCGGGGCCATCGGAACCATGCAGGTGTCCTGGACCAACTACGGCCAGGAGAACAACTCAACCAAGCTGTACTGCCGCAACGGGGTGCTGCGTCTCTATGATGATCCGCAGTATTCCCTGATTGTGGAGAAGCCGGACGGCACGGTCACCCCGTATGCCCTGGATGTGCTGACCTCCAACAAGGAACAGACCTCGGGCAGGGCAACCAACACCGGCGTCATCGATGCCTTCATCGAGGCCCTGCAGAATCATACCGAACCCGTCGCCAGCGGCCGCAGTGCCCTGCATGCCATGAAAGTGGTGTTCGCAGATGAAGAATCTGCCCGCACCGGAAAGGAAGTCGAGGTCAGAGACAGTCTATGAAGAAACGTCCGATTACCATCTGTACGGGGCAGTTCGGCGATCTGCCGCTTTCCGAAGTGGCGGAGAAGATGAGTGCCATCGGGTATGAGGGACTGGAAATCGCCATTGCCTCACATCTGAATGTGCATCGGTATGTGGAAGATGCGGCCTACCGGGAAGAGATCCAGGGGATTCTGGAGAAGAATCACCTGCATATCTGGGCCATCAGCGCCCACCTGGCCGGGCAGTGCGTCGGGGATCTCTACGATCCCAGGCTCGATAACTTTGCCCCGGATGCCCTGGCCGGAAAGCCGGAGGAAATCCGCCAGTGGGGCATTGAGGAAGTAAAGACCGCCACAAAGGCAGCCCAGATGATGGGCGTGAAGATCCTGACCTGCTTTACCGGTTCCCCGTTATGGCGCTACTGGTACAGCTATCCTCAGACCACCCCGCAGATGATTGAGGAAGCCTATACAAAGATCAAGGAACTCTGGACGCCGATCTTTGACTACATGGATACCTGCGGCGTGAAGTTTGCCCTGGAGATTCATCCGACCGAAATTGCCTTTGACTACTACAGTGCCAAAAAGCTGCTGGAAGTCTTTGACTACCGGCCGACCCTGGGCTTCAACTTCGATCCGTCGCACCTGCTCTGGCAGGGCATGGATCCCAAGCTGCTGATCCGGGACTTCCCGGACCGTATCTACAGCGTGCATATGAAGGATGTGAAGCTGAATCTGGACGGGCGGACGGGTCTGCTGGGTTCGCATCTGGAGTTCGGGGATACCCGGCGGGGCTGGAACTTTGTCTCCCTGGGACATGGGGATGTGGACTTTGACGGCATCATCCGCGAACTCAATGCGATCGGCTATGAAGGACCGCTGTCCGTGGAGTGGGAAGACTCGGGCATGGAACGCATGTTCGGAGCCAGAGAGGCCTACGAATTCACGAAGAAGATCAATTTCCAGCCTTCGGAAGTCGCCTTTGATGCGGCCCTGAAGACCAGCTGAACATGACAGCCCTGGAAATTCTTCATCCCTGGAAACAGGAGCAGTATGAGATTCATACTGCTCTGTTTGACTGGGACGGTACCGTTTCCCTGATCCGCACCGGCTGGCAGGATGTGATGATTCCCTACTTCATTGAGGTGGTGGAAGAAGCCGATCCCAGAGGAGACCCGGCAGAGATCAGAAGCGTCGTCACCGACTTTGTGGATACCCTGACCGGCAAGCAGACCATCTTCCAGTGCATCCGGCTCAACGAAGAAGTCGTGAAGCGGGGCGGCCCGGAACGGGATCCCCTGCTTTACAAGAAGGAATACCTGCGCCGGCTGGAGGAGAAGATCCATGACCGCAAGGAAGCCCTGCGGAACGGCACCGCCGACCCGGAGGAATATACCCTGCCGGGGGCACGCCGTTTCCTGGAACTGCTGCAGTCGCATGGCATCTCCTGCACCCTGGCCTCCGGCACCGATGAACCGGATGTGCTCTATGAGGCCAGCCTGCTGCGTCTGGACAAGGCCTTTGAAGGAGGCATCCATGGCGCCCGGGATGAGGTGCGTATCAGCTCCAAGGCCCTGGCCATCCAGGACATGCTGGAAACCCGGCATGTGAAACCCAGAGAACTGGTGTCCTTCGGCGATGGCTTTGTGGAAGTGCAGATGGTCGCCGAACTGGGCGGCCTGGCCATCGGGGTTGCCAGTGATGAAGTTCATAAGCACTCGCAGATCAACGCCTGGAAACGCAGACGTCTGAGCGATGCCGGTGCCTTTGCCATCATTCCTGACTTTGTTCAGGGAGAAGAGATTCTGCAGAAGATACAGAAGGGGGTATGAACATGCCTTATCCGCAGTTTGATCGTTCCCGGCTGAAGATCCGCCCGCTGGCGGAACGGGTGCATGACGTGGACCTGAAGGAGGTCCTGCTGGACCCCTCCGAACCGGCGCCGGCCTATGAGAATCCGGCCCTGGATCCGCTTGCCAGGGCAGTCGTCGAGGCCCGCAGAAAATATGATGCGACGGTTCTGCTGATGTATGGCGCCCATGTGATCCGCACCGGCAACGCCCTGTACATGATCGAGCTGATGAAACGCGGTCTGGTCACGCACTTTGCGACCAACGGGGCCGGTTCCATCCATGACTTCGAGCTGGCCATGATCGGTCATACCTGTGAGTCTGTGGCCCGCTATATCCAGGAAGGACAGTTCGGTCTCTGGAAGGAGACCGGTTATCTCAACGACGCCATCAATGCCGGCTATCAGGACGGCATCGGCTGGGGCGAGGCGGTCGGCCGGTACATCTGGGAGAACAACTTCCCGTACCGGGAACAGAGTGTGCTGGCCATGGGCTACCACCTGCATGTGCCCTGCACCGTGCATATCGGCATCGGCAATGACATCATCAACGAACATCCCAATGCCAATGGCGAAGCCATGGGCTTCTGCTCCTACACCGACTTCCTGATCTATGCCCAGAATGTGCTGAATCTTGAACATGGCGTCTTTCTGAACTTCGGCAGTGCCGTCGCCGGTCCGGAGGTCTACCTCAAGGCCCTGGCCATGGCCCGCAATGTCGCCTTCCAGGAAGGAAAGGAGATCCGCCACTTCACCACGGCGGTCTTCGACATTCAGCCGATCGGGGAAGAGGACAACTACCACACCGCACCGCCCAAGAGCGATCCGCGCTATTACTTCCGCTTCTGGAAGACCATCCTGGCCCGCACCGTCGCCGACGGGGGCATGAGCTATTATGTCCGCGGTCTGCACCAGCAGACCCTGCCAAACCTGGCGAAGAAGATCTTTGCGCTGGATGAGCAGAACGGGGAGGCAAAGTGAGCAGAGAAGAGATCCGGAAAGCCCTGCAGCATACCGGCGAGTCGAAAATCGCGGTCATCGGGGACTATACGCTGGACCGTTATCTGTACTATGATCCGGCCCGCAATGAACCTTCCGTGGAGACCGGCAATACCTGCTATCAGATCGATCATACCGAGGCCTATCCCGGCTCTGCCGGTACGATTGTCAACAATCTCTGTGCCCTGGGGGCCCAGGTGATCTGTATCGGCTTTGCCGGCGATGACGGCGAAGGGTATGAGTTAAGAAAACGGCTGCAGGCCGAAGGGGCAGACATTTCCCACTTCATCAAGAGTGAAGATATGCAGACCTGCGTGTACATGAAGCCGATGGAAAAACAGCCGGACGGCTCTTACAAAGAAACCAACCGGCTGGATATCCGCAACTTCTTCCGCCCCGATGCCCGGCTGGAAGAGCAGCTGTACCAGAGCCTGCTGGACGTCCTGGATGAGGTTAAGGCCGTCATCATCCTCGATCAGTACATGCAGGCAGACATGGGTGCCCTGACTTCTGAAATGCGCCAGCGTCTCAGCGATCTGGCCGCCCGGCGGCCGGATAAGCTGTTTCTGGTCGACTCCCGGGCCTTTCTGAAGGATTACCGCCACATGATGGTCAAGTGCAATGCGGCCGAACTGGCCCGCATTCCGCCGGTGCAGGAAGGGGAGATGAGCCTGGCTGAGATGGAAGAAAAGATGGCCCTGCTGAACCGGCAGAACCATACCGCCTTCTTCCTGACCCGCGGGGAAGACGGGATTGTCATTGCGGACGGGCAGAGTATTCAGACGGTACCGGCCTATCGGGTCAGCGGCCCGCTGGACATCGTCGGTGCGGGGGATGCGACCACGGCCGGGATCATGCTGGGCCTGACGGCCGGCCTGTCTGCCGCCGATGCGGCCAGACTGGGCTGCTGTGTCTCTTCGATCACCATTCAGCAGATCGGGCGGACCGGTACGGCAACGATTGCCCAGGTACTGGAACGTCTCTAGGAGGAAAGCTATGAATTTTACCAGAGAACTGGAAGAATACCGCCGGCACGAAATCGAGATCTATGAGAAACTGGATCTGGAAAGCGTAAATGAGCTCATGAACGTGCTGGAGACGGCGCGTCTGCAGCATCATCGGATCTTCATCATGGGCAATGGCGGCTCGGCTTCCACCGCCACGCATTATGTCTGTGATTTCATGAAGGGCGTCTCGCTGAAGCAGGATGTGAAGTACGACTTTGAGTGTCTCAATGACAACAAGGCCCTGTTGCTGGCGATTGCCAATGACATCGGCTACGATAAGATCTTTGAGATTCCGCTGCAGGCCAAGCTGCATCCCGGGGATGTCGTGATCGGCATCTCGGGCAGCGGCAATTCGATGAATGTCGTCAATGCCCTGACCTATGCCAATGCGCATGGCGGCATTACGGTAGGCATCACCGGCTATGACGCCGGCAGGATTCTTAACCTGGCCCAGCACAATGTGCATGTGGATGCCGACAACATGCAGATCGTGGAAGATCTGCACATGGTTCTGGATCACATGATGATGTACGTGCTGGCCAGTCAGAACTGATTCCCCAATCCATGGCAGGACAGATCTCGCTGGTACTTGGTCTGTCCTGCGGCTTTTTGACTCTGCTACAATAAAGACATGTCCGGAAAGAATCTGAAATGCCTGCTGGTACTGAGTCTGCTCAGTGCCTGCAGCAGCGATACGGCCCAGGCCAGCGCCTCGGCCGGCAGCACGGCGGATACGCCCTGGAACTGGGAAGAACCGGTTGTCCTGATCTGTCCGGGGGATGAGAGCTCAGGAGCGGCCGTGACCCTGCAGGCGCTGGAGAAACCCCTGAAAGAGGAACTCGGGGTCGATGTGACCATTGTCTGTAAGAACGGCGCCTCATGTGAGAAGAGTGTGGAATATCTGCTCTCCCAGTCCGCGGATGGCTATACCTATGCCCTGTACGATCAGAGCGTCCTGATCGACAGCTCCGTCAGTGCAGAGCAGAAGAGCCAGCTGGAACCGGTCTGTCTGCTGGCCCAGGATCATTACGTTCTGTTCATCGACGCGTCACTGGAGATCACGACCCTGAAAGAACTGAAGACCTACGCCCTGGCGCATCCCGATGAGCTGGCCCTGGCTCTGGATTCCCTGACGGGTCAGGCGGCCGAAACAGCCAGTGAACTGTTTGCCGCCATGGGCATTGAGATCACCATGGTGGATGCGGTCGGAGATGCCTATGGCATGCTGGAAGGCGGACATGCCCATCTGATTCTGGGGACACTGTGTGAAGGCAGCACCTATCTGGAAGACGGTTCTCTGACCGCTATGGCGGTGTTATCTGAGGAGCGGCTGTCGGCCCTGCCCGACGTCCCGACTGCGGCGGAATGCGGCTATGCGGTTACCGGCGGTCCCTGGCGGATGCTGGTACAGGTTTCTGACGCACCGGAAAAAGCCAGCGCTGCCATGGCCCAGGCGCTACAGGATATCGAACAGAACAATACCGACTGGCAGACCTGGAAACAGGCAGCCGGTCTGGGAGATTCTTCCGGGTTCCTGGATCAGGCAGAAGCCGCTTCGCTCTGGCAGGAACTTTATACCCAGAACAGTCAGTAAGAAAAAAGAACCATGCAGGCAGGGAGGCATTAAAGCATGCCGCCCTGATTTCTTCAGAAAAAGGCAGGACCTTTACAGCCCTGCCTGCATTCATTCCGCCTTTGCACCGCGGTAATTGCAGTGCTGGCAGATCTTCATGGCCTGATTCGTCACATCCTGGTGATAGGAACCCGCCCACTTGCAGATGTCCTGCAGCAGGGGCACCAGTGATCTGCCCATGCCGGTCAGGGAATATTCCACATGCGGCGGAATTTCATCAAAGCTCTTCCGGGAAATCATGCCGTCCTGCTGCAGTTCTTTGAGGGCTGCGGACAGGACCGGATCCGTGATGTTGCACATTTCCCGGCGCAGTTCGCTGTACCGCATGCCGGGCTTTGCGTTGAGAACACAGATAATCCGGGATTTCCACTTTCCGCCGAAGAGATCCATCGCATATTCCAGCGGACAGGTGATGTCATCCTGAATCTTTTTCACATAGGCCATTCTGGTTATCTCCTTTTTCTGCAGGATATTATAACGCAGAAAACTTCAGCTGCTTAAGATATGTTAAGTATAAAAGGAAGGAAGAACAGGGAAACATACTGGTATAATGAAACCGACATAAAGGGATAACGGGAAGATGAGGAAGCGGAAAATCATGGCCGGGATGTTTCTGCTGTCTGCCGGCATGGCTCTGACAGGCTGCAGCGCAGGTACCCAGGCAGTCAGCACAGCTTCAGCAGAGATTGCGGTCGCAACAGAGACATTTGTGATCCCCACCTTTTTTGCCGACGAAGAGGATATCCAGACTTTCATCGACGGGGAAAAGGGAAATCAGACCTGCACGGATATCTACCTGAACGCAGACAATGCGATCGAGGTCGTCGTCACGGCAGAAGAAAAGCAGAACTGGATTGATCGGGCGGATATGGTCATCGAGAGTTTCACCGGAGATACCCTGAACGGGCAGGGCTATATGATTCAGATCAATGAAGACCGCAATGCCATGCAGATTCATGGCGTTGCCGGACTGAATACATACCAGCTGCTGAATGATACGATGCTGGTGATGCTGAATGCGGAAATCTGGCAGGTGCTGCAGGGCGTGGATCCCTGGTCAGTCGCCTTCTCGGTCTATGATGACAATACCGGGGAACTGCTGCAGGAAGTGAATTTCCCGACGGAAGACCTCATGCTCAGCGAGGAGATGTGGGAACAGGCACCGGGTGATCCGCCGGTGAAGTTCTGAAGATTTCAGCAGGAAAAAGACGACCTGCCTGTAAAAGACAGATCGTCTGGGAGGAAGCAGGTTTCTGCTTCTTTTTACTTACGGACGGCACCGCTCTTGACGGCCGCATCCGCTACGGCCTTGGCAACGGCCGGGCAGACACGCTCATCAAACAGAGACGGGATGATGTTTTCCTTGTTCAGCTCTTCATCGGAGATGACGCCGGCAATGGCATAGGCGGCGGCCATCTTCATGTCGTAGTTGATGTCACGGGCATGGGCATCCAGCGCACCGCGGAAGATACCCGGGAAGGCCAGAACGTTGTTGATCTGGTTCGGCATGTCGGAACGGCCGGTACCCATCACGGCCACACCGGCCTTGATGGCATCGTCGTACATGATCTCCGGCGTCGGGTTGGCCATGGCAAAGACGATCGGATTCTCGTTCATCAGCGGGATCCATTCCGGCTTCAGGCAGTTGCCCACCGAGACCCCGACGAACACATCGGCGCCCTCCAGGGCTTCCTTCAGGCCGCCGCGGCGGTCTTCTTCGTTGGTGTACTTGACCAGGTCGGCCTTGTGATCCTTGATGCCCTTCTCTCTGGTCTTGTAGAGGATGCCGAACTCATCGCAGGCGATGATGTGCTTGACACCGAGGTGACGGAGCATCTGAATGATGGCATAGCCGGCGGCACCCGGGCCGTTGAGGACGACATGGATGTCTTCCATCTTCTTGTGCACGATCTTCAGCGCGTTGATCAGGGCAGCCGAGACGACAATGGCCGTGCCGTGCTGGTCATCATGGAAGACCGGGATGTCCAGTTCCTTCTCCAGACGCTGTTCAATCTCGAAGCAGCGCGGGCTGGAGATGTCTTCCAGGTTCACGGCCCCGAAGGTCGGCGCCAGGTACTTGACGGTCTTGATGATCTCTTCCGTATCGGTGGTATCCAGGCAGATCGGGAAGGCATCGACATTGCCGAATTCCTTGAACAGGATGGCCTTGCCTTCCATGACCGGCATGGCAGCTTCCGGACCGATGTTGCCTAAGCCCAGAACGGCCGTGCCATCCGAGACGACCGCGACCAGATTGCCCTTGGCGGTGTAGGTGTAGACCTGGCTGGGATCCTTGTGGATCTCCACGCACGGGGCGGCGACACCCGGTGTATAGGCGGTAGAGAGCTGGTCTCTGGTCTTGACTTCGACCTTGGAGACCACGGAGATCTTGCCATGATTTTTGGCGTGCAGTTCTAATGCGGCTTTGCTGTAATCCATAGGGTATGTATCCTCCTTCTCTGTTTGAATTTACATAAGTCATTCGGTAGGATAAGAATGACGGGTTATCCTATGCGTCTGACTCAGCTGGAATATTTTGTCCGAACCGCCAATCTCGGTTCCACCAATGCGGCCGCGGCTGAACTGCATGTCACGCAGCCCGCGGTTTCAACGGCGATCCGCAATCTGGAGAAAGAACTGGGAACGCCGCTTTTCCGGCGTCGGCGCCAGCGTCTGGAACTCACGGAAGCGGGGGCGCTGTTCTACCGTCGGGTGAATAATGTGCTCAATGAGCTGCACGCAGCGGTTAAGGAAGTCGAGGGCTATTCGCCGGACCAGAAGAATCTGCGTCTTGGCATACCGCCGATGATCGGTACCATCTACATGCCGGCCATCCTGCGGAAGTTTGTGCCTGCTCATCCGAAGATCCATCTGGAAGTGAACGAAGCCAATACGATGGAACTGTCCCAGATGCTGGGCAGCCAGAAGATTGACATGGCCCTGGTCATCGGGGAAAGTCCCTACACCCGGGGGTTTGAACGGCAGGAACTCCTGCAGACGCAGTACAGCTTCTTTGTCGGCCGGGACGATCCCCTGGCCAAACAGAAGCGGGTGACCATCCAGCAGCTGGCGAAAGAACCGCTGATGCTGTTTGACACCGGCCTCTTCCTGAACCAGTACATCACGGATGCCTTCCGGACCCGGAAGCTGGCCGATCCCAACATCATCTTTGCGTCTTCCCAGATCAACTCCATCAAGAACTATGTGTCCATGTCTCTGGGCGGCACGTTCCTGATCCGGGAATGCGTGCGGGAAAGCGACGGGCTGGTTGAAGTACCGACCGAGATCACGCCGACCATCAGTATCGCAGCCTGCTGGGTGCGGGGCACGACGCTGCCGGCCGCCGGGAAAACCCTGCTGCGCTTCCTGCAGAAAATCAGTCCCAATCCGTCTTCATTGTAACAAGTGCAGTTCGTTCCGGACTGCACAAATCTTTATCCATTATAAAAAGGATTTATGTCCGGTTTCCGGTATAATAGGGGCTGGATCACCAAGGAGATACCCGTTTCATGCTGAAGAAATACATGAATTCATTTGTGGCCATGAAATACGTGGCGCCGGAGTTCTTTACCTGCGCGGCCATTCTGGTCTGTTCGTTCCTCTATACTCGGATGGAAATTGCCTGGCTCCTGCCGCTGCTGTATATCCTGTCCGCCGCAATCATCGTCATCCTGATCCTGTACTTCGTCGGCCGGCACCGGCTGAGCAGGGACCTGGATCAGATTCATCACAAGAAAGAGTATGACAAGTCCATTGCCCTGGGCTACTGCCTGTTCCTGGAGAACCGCATGGCGGCCTACACGAAGGGCAGGGTGATTGAATCAGACTACAAGAACATCACCGATGCCACCATGATCACCGGCAAGCAGGGCAAGCAGGCTGTCCGGATGAAGATCGAAGGCTTCGACTGCGACGCCCAGATCACCACCCAGCAGCAGGGCGAGCGCCTGGCCGCCTTCCTGCGCCTTAAAAATCCGGACATTCATCTCCATGACCTGAAGACCAAGGGCAGCGGTTCCTTCCGTGCCATTGACCTGGTTCCGGCCGAACGCAATATCGAAAGATAAGTCCTGCGGGGCTTATTTTTTACGCAGATCCTTCAGGATCAGGAAGAGGATATAGATGAGCAGACCGCCGAAGAGAAAGCCCAGGCAGTCAATGCCCATATCCAGCATCTGGGAGACCCGGCCGCTGACATAACGCTGAATCATCTCATCGCTGAAGGGCACGGCAAACAGGAACAGCAGAAAGTTCAGCCAGCGCCAGCGGAACAGCGGCGAGACCGTCATGGCCAGACCGACCAGAAAGCCCAGGCCGGCGAATTCCGTGAAATGCGCCAGCTTGCGCACCGTATGGTGGAGCAGAGAATAACTGCTGACGCCGAAGCCGAAACGGTTCATGAAGGCCGCAATCCATCTGGTCACCGCCATGCTCCAGGCAGAAGAAGCCGTCCCGTCCATCAGGGAGTTATGAAAGATGAAACCGATATAGGCAAACACCAGCAGCCAGACCCAGCGGTGTTTTCTTTTTCTCTGTGTCATAGGCTCCATTATACCGTTCCGATTGTGAAGGGTAAGAAAAAAGAGGGCAGGTGCGCCGCCCTCCGGTTTGCTCATTCCGCCAGGTACTGGTCGTCAGTGGTATGCAGATACTGCCCGGGCAGGGGCTGACTGGAGAAGGTCAGCACCGACAGGGAGTAGGCATAGGAACCGGCATTGGTGATCTCGATCACATCGCCGATCTCAGCCGCATTCAGGGTCACATCGCTGGCAATGACATCCATGGCCGTGCACAGATTGCCGACCACCGTGACGGTTTCCTGCCGCGGGTTGTCGTTGAGCACATGCAGTTCAAATTCACTGGAACCGGTATACAGCGGCTCCATGGCCCCGACCGGCTGCCCTTTGGAGACCTTGGCCACCAGACTGGCCAGGGCCGGCCGCAGGAAGCCGTTCATGCCATTGGTCACGATCAGGTAGGTTTTGCCCTGGGAGACTTTCTTGTCGACGATCCGGGTCAGGTACCGGCCCGCCTTGCAGATGACGAAACGGCCGCTTTCAATGATCAGTTCCGCTTTCAGGGTCTTCGCATTCAGCTCCTGCATTTCCTTTGTCAGGGCCTGCAGGCGTTCCAGATCGACCGGATGATCCCGCAGGGCATCGTAGGTCACACCGATGCCGGAACCGAAGTTCAGGAAGCGGAAGTGCAGGCCGCACTCCTCTTCCAGCATCTGAGCCGTCTGGAAGACATCTTTGTAATACTGCGCAATGACATCGGTATCCAGAACCTGAGACTTCAGGTGTACATGCATGCCCACGACCTTCAGGTTCGGGCAGGCCAGCAGCTTCTGCTTCAGGGCCGGCAGATCTTCCAGATCGATGCCGAACTTGGAAGGGGAACGGCTGCCCTCGCCCATCACAAACAGCGGATGGACCCGGATGCCGACCTCAACCGTCACCTGTCGGCCGGCCGCGATCTCCTGCAGCAGATCAAGCTCATGCAGGGAATCGGCGACGATCAGGCACTGCCCCCAGACACTGCGGAAATCCTTCGCGGTGCGGCCCGGGGCGGAAAAGAAGATCCGTTCGGCCGGGATGCCGCAGGCGCGGCTTTCCAGCACCTCACGCACCGAGGCGGCGTCCGCTCCGAATCCCTCCTCGCAGACGGTACGCACCACGGGCTCAAACGGATTGGTCTTGATGGAATACAGGAAGGAGAAACCCGGCAGGTTCTTCTTCAGTTCCTGACAGGCAGAACGGATAGACGCTTCTTCGTAGAGATAACAGGGTGCCTTGTCTTCGGCAGGTGTATGCATGAATATCCCCCCTCATGGAATGAGATGCTTTCGTTACCAATATACTGCATTCTGATCCGGATTGACCGCGAATTGTCTATAATGAGGGCGTTGAGGAGAAGTCTATGCGCAGAACAGACCGGGAAATCAAGGAATTTGCGGAAATTGTCCGTGTCATGGAAGAATGTGATGTTGTCCATCTGGCCCTGAATGATACCGACGGGGTGCCGTATGTGCTGGCCCTGAACTTTGTGCCGGAGGTGGAAGGAGAACAGGTGACCCTGTACTTCCATTCCGCTGCCCAGGGACACAAGAATGAACTGATGCTCCGGGATCCCCGGGCCGCCTTTGAGATGGACTGTGAGCACCAGGTGCTCTACAGTCCGGAGAAGAAGTACTGCTCCTTCGGCTTTGCCAGCGTCATGGGCAAGGGCCGCCTGGAAAAGGTGCCGGACGAGCGCAAAACCGAGATCATGAACCGGCTGATGGCCCGCTATCATCATAGCCAGGTGCCGGCCTGGAACCCGGCCGCCCTGCCGAATACCTGGGTCTACTGCCTGAATGTCGAGTCACTCAGCGGCAAGCGCAGAAAGGGGAGCTTATGATCCCCGTCAGCCAGCAGACCCTGGAGGGCTGGCATATCCTGGACTACCGCAGTTCCTATCCGCTGACGCCAGACTGGATTCTCTGTGCCGGCCAGGTTCTGCTGGAACAGGATTTCCGCGGCACTCTGCAGCGCTTTGCGACTGCGGAAAACAACGGGGACAGGGAAGAAGAACACCTGCCCCAGCTGCAGGCGGCCGGCTATCATCTCGAACAGGTGCTGGATCTTCAGCATGCCCCGGGCGTCATCACGTTCTCGGGAATTTCTCAGCAGACGCATGTGCCGATCCAGCTGACCTTCTACACGGGCACCAGAACGGTGCGGCTGTTTACCAACAACAGCCAGATTTTCCAGGCCAATGACATGCATGTCTTTGATCATTACATGGATACCCTGGAAATCGCCGCCTGTGTCCGAGACGCATTAAAGCGTCACGGCCTGGCCTGAAGCTTCTTCACCGTCTCTACGAACCGGCGCACGGCCGGGGAGGGATGCCGGCTGTACAGCAGGCCCCAGGGAATGGTATAGTCCCAGTCTTCCACCGGCAGGGTCACCAGTTCGGGATGCACGCCGGCCCAGCACTCCGTGTTGAGCAGCAGGTTCTGCCCCGCGGCAGCCTGGTTGAAGACATTCATATCATAGTAAGTCGTGGTATCCACGATCTGAATCCCGGGATGGTTTTTCTGCAGGTCATGACGGATCTGGTCATTGACCGGGGAATCCCCTTCCGGCACCATCATGAGCGTCTGCCCTTCCAGATCCCGGATCCGCAGGCTTTTCCGTACGGCCAGAGGATGGGTGCGGGATACCGCAATCATCTTGCGCCAGGTGCCCAGCTGCAGAAAGCTGCAGGTGGACAGCCAGGCCCGGGAGTTGACCACGCCGATCAGAAAATCATATTTGACACCCAGCTGGGCAATCTCATTGAGGATGCCCTGATGGTCATCCTCAAAGGGCACCAGATGGATGGAGTAATCCGGGAAGGCGTCGCAGCAGGTATTCCACAGTTCCATGAACGGCAGGGCGGGATTGAGCACCGAAGTACCGACCCGGAAGATCTTTTCCTGACTGAGCTGGGCCGCCCGGGCTTTCTTCAGGGCCTGCTGGCTTTCCTTCTGCAGATTCTCACCCGCCTGGGCAATGATCCGTCCGGCCGGGGTCAGCACAACCCCGGTGGAAGAACGTTCCACCAGCTTCAGATCCAGCTGTTTCTCCAGCGTGTTGATCTGCTTCATGACCGCGGTCGGGGACAGGTAAAGACGGGCAGCCGCCTTGGTGAAACTGCCGCACTGCGCTACGGTCAGGAAGGTTTCCAGACAGGGGTTCAGCATTTCCTTCAGTATCAACCATCCGTTCATACGATGTCAACCATCTGAGGATTCTGGAGTGCACTCCGTTTCCGCTATAACGAAAGCGGAAGGAAGGTTCAGCGATGACGAAAGCACTGGTTGTCTGTTATTCCCGGGCCGGCGAGAACTACTTTGCCGGCGCTCTGCGGCGGATTGAGAAGGGCAATACCCTGACCGCGGCGGAGTGGATCGCGGCAGATCTGGGAGCCGATCTCTATCAGATTGAACAGGAAGTCCCCTATGCGGACGACTACAACACCTGCATTCAGCAGGCCCAGCAGGATCAGCGGCGCAAGGCCCGGCCGCGCCTGAAACAGCCCCTGCCGGATCTTGGCCTTTACACAGACATCTACCTCGGCACTCCTAATTACTGGGGCACCATGCCCATGGCCGTCTTCACATTCCTGGAATCCTGCAGCTGGCAGGGGAAAAGAATTCATCCCTTCTGCACGCATGAAGGCAGCGGCTTCGGCCGGATTCTCGAAGATCTGAAGAAAGCCTGTCCGGGGGCAGAGATCTGCCCCGGCCTGGCAGTGCAGGGCACCCAGATCCCTGCGTCAAAGGATAAGATCTGCCGCTGGGCAGAGCAGCAGTAAGGGAAAGGAAAGACAGATGAAGAAGACACTGGTGGTTTATTACTCCTGGTCCAACGGCAATACGAAGAAGATTGCCGAACAGCTCACCGCGGCTCTGGGTGCCGATCTGGAACGCCTGGAACCTCAGACCCCGTACAGCGGCTCCTACAACGACGTGGTCGATCAGGGACAGCGGGAAGTTGAGGAGGGCTATCTGCCGCCTCTGAAACCGCTGACCCACAATCCGGCCGACTATGACCTCATTGCGGCCGGCACCCCGACCTGGTGGTATACGATGGCGCCCTGCATGCGTTCGTTCCTGCAGAGTCAGGACTGGACCGGCAGGACCGTGGTGCCCTTCATGACCAACGGCGGCTGGCCCGGCCATGTCATTGCGGATATGAGCAGCCTGTGCAAGGCCGGAAAGGTCATCCTGCCCCTGGAAGTGCAGTTTGATTCCAATGGCGGGGCAAAGCAGATCACCCCCCAGAACGAGGTCGATGCCTGGGTCAGGGCGGTCTGTCAGGAGGCCGGAAAATGAAGTATACGACACTGGGCACCACCGACATCCGGATCTCGCAGATCTGCTGCGGATGCATGTCTTTCGGCAAGGCCGGCACCATGCATGACTGGACCCTGGATGAAAAGGCCACCGACGAGATGGTGGGCCAGGTGCTGGATCTGGGCATCAATTTCTTTGATACCGCCAACACCTACTCCAAAGGCACCAGCGAGGAATACCTGGGCAGGGCGATCCGGAATCATACCACCCGGGACAAGGTCGTTCTGGCTTCCAAGGTCTACTTCAATCCCGGCCGGCTTTCCTCGGAAGCCATTCACCGGGAAATTGACGGCACCCTGGAACGGCTGGGTACGGACTACCTGGACCTGTACATCATTCACCGCTTCGACTACGACACGCCCATGGAGGAAACCATGGAAGCGCTGAATGATCTGGTCGTGCAGGGCAAGGTCCGGGCTCTTGGTGCCTCGGCCATGTATGGCTATCAGTTCTACGATCTGCAGATGATCGCCAGAGATCACGGCTGGGCCCGTTTCCAGTCCATGCAGAATCACTACAACCTCCTCTACCGCGAGGATGAGCGGGAACTGATCCCCATCTGTAAGGAAATGCAGGTCTCCCTGACTCCCTACAGTCCGCTGGCCGGCGGGCATCTGTCCCGGCCGACCTGGGAAGGCACGTCTCTGCGGGCCAGGACCGACAAAGTCGTGCATGGCAAGTACGATGCCAGTGAGGAAAACGACATGCGCATCGTGCAACGGGTCAGCGAACTGGCTGAGCGCCATGGCGTCTCCATGAGTCAGATCGCCCTGGCCTGGCAGTGGGCCAGGGGCGTGGCCAGCCCGATCCTGGGTGCCACAAAGATCAGCCATGTCCGGGACGCGGCGGCGGCGCTGGATCTGTCCCTGACGGCAGACGAAGTGAACTATCTGGAAGAACCCTATAAACCGCATCGGATCATCGGTGCGCTGGCCAAGAATCCGCCGGCAGGTACCGTTCTGGTGGATGTGAAGAAATAAGGAGGCAGCATCCTATGAAAATCATGGATAAGGCAGAATTTGATCAGGTCAACATCTTCGGGCAGGGGCAGTTCAACAGTGCCTATGCCCAGTACTTCATCGGCAATTCCTATCTGAATCCCCTGGGCGATCCCAAGGTGGGCATGATCTCGAATGTGACCTTCGAGCCAGGCTGCCGGAACAACTGGCATATTCACAAGGCTTCCAGCGGCGGCGGACAGATGATCATCTGCGTGGCCGGCGAAGGCTGGTACCAGGAAGAAGGCAAGGAACCGGTCAGCCTGGTGCCGGGAACCGTCATCGCCATTCCGGCCAATGTGAAGCACTGGCACGGGGCCAAGAAAGACAGCTGGTTTGCCCATCTGGCCTATGGTCTGCCGGGAACCGACTGCAGCGCCGAGTGGTGTGAACCGGTCAGCGACGAAGAGTACAGCAAGCTGAAATAAGGGAAAAGACAAAGATTGCCGGAATTCCTGCAGTTTATCCGCACTGTGGAAAAAATTCCAGTATAATGGAAATACCCTCCCACGGCTGCCTGGACCGCTGCCGCGGACGGAGGGAAAAGGAAGGCAGATCCATGACGGAAAAACTGTATTATGAAAATCTCTACCAGAAGGAGTCCGATGCCCATGTGGTACGCCGGGAAACCCGGGATGGCAAGGAACTGGTCGTTCTGGACCGTACGGTCTTATTCCCCGGCGGCGGGGGTCAGCCCTGTGACCGGGGCTGGCTGAACGAGATTCCGACCGAACAGGTATATGAGGAAAACGGCGAAATCATTCATGTGCTGTCTCAGCCCCTGCCGGCCGACTGTGAGAGCGTGCATGTGAAACTGGACTGGGATTACCGGTTCGAGATGATGCAGATTCATCTCGGTCAGCATATTCTCTCGGCCGTCTTCGTCCGGGACTTTGACCGGAATACCGAAAGCATCCACCTGGAGCAGAATGAGCAGTACATTGATCTGGATGGCTTTGTGAATGAAGAAGCTCTGGCCAAGGCCGAGGCAGCTTCCAACGAGATCATCTATGACGATATTCCGGTGGAGATTCTCTATCCCAGTCTGGAAGAGATCCGCAGGAACTCCAAGCGGCCGATTCCGGAAACCGACGAGGCGATCCGGATCGTGAAGATCGGGGATCTCGACTATACTCCGTGCTGCGGTCTGCAGAACGGCCGGACCGGCGAAGTCGGTCTGATCAAGATCCTGCACCTCGACAGTCACAAGACCGGGTCCCGCATTCATTTCCTCTGCGGCCGGCCGGCTTACCGCTGGCTGAGTGCCCTGTACGGACAGACCAGTGAACTGATGAAGGCTTTCGGCTGCCGCCAGGAAGATCTGAATGATCGGATCCTGAAACAGCAGGCGGAGGTTCAGGAACTCAAGGAACAGAAGAAGTCCCTGCTGGGCCGGCTGGCTTCGGCAGAAGCCTCTGCCATGGTCAGCGGTGCGCAGCAGATCAACGGCATTGCCCTGATCCAGAAGGTTCTCAAGGATACCACGCAGGACGAAGTCCGTCAGCTGTTTGAACAGCTCGCAGCCGAGAAGGGCCGGGTGGTCCTGCTGGGCGGCAGCACCAAAGACGGTGCCTTCCTGCTGTTCGGCTGCCATAAGTCTGAGAAGCGGGTCGATGTGCGCAAAGCCTTCCAGGCCGCCATCGCCGCACTTGACGGCAAGGGCGGGGGAAGTGCCTGCCGGGCGCAGGGCTTCGCTCCTTCTGCCGCTGCCCTGGAACAGGCCATGGCAGAAGCTGCCAGGATCATGCAGGAACAGCTGCAGGCGCTGGCCTGAAGAAAAACTCATCGCTGAAAACCCTGAATGCCGGCATGGCAGGATGGGTTTTCTTTTTTCCCTGGGAAGCCGCCGCAGGAAGCTTCCCCCTGACCGTCCGAAGCGGGTACGATGAAGGAAACATGCATGGTCAGAAAGAAAGACCCGGAACAGGAATACGAAGCACTGCTGCAGGATAACAGGGCTCTGAAGAAAGAGCGGGCAGAACTCCTTCGTCAGTACAAGCTCCTTACTGCCCAGATTGAAGCCCGGAAACAGCAGGGGAAATGATTCTCTGCCGCTGCGGTAAAGGATGCCTGACTTCTCTGCCGGAGGGCTGTGCTACACTAGACAGGAAGGGAAGCTGACAAGGATGTCTTACGATACCATAGCGGCAATTTCCACGGCTCTGGGAGAAGGCGCCGTCGCCATCATCCGGCTCTCCGGACCGGATGCTTTTGCGATTGCCGGCCGGCTGCTGAAACAGGATCTGTCCGGCTATGCCGGCTATACCATCCACTACGGCACCATCTATGAGAAGGAAGAACCGGTGGATGAAGTGCTGGTTTCCGTCTTTCATGCGCCGCACTCTTATACCGGCGAGGATGTGATCGAGATCAACTGCCATGGCGGGGTGTTCCTGACCCGGAAGATTCTCAGTCTCTGCCTGGCGGAAGGAGCCCGTCTGGCCCGGCGGGGCGAATACAGTGAACGGGCTTTTCTCAACGGCAAGATGGACCTTGCCCAGGCCGAAAGCATCAATGATCTGGTCCGGGCTCAGGATCAGGTCAATGCCCGCTCGGCGGTGCATTCCCTGAAGGGCTCGGTCACGGCCCTGCTGGCGCCGCTGACGGAAGAACTGGTGCAGATCATTTCCAACATCGAGGTGAATATCGACTATCCGGAATATACGGATGTGAAGCAGCTGACTGACGAAGAGATCCTGCCGGCGGCGAAGCGCTGGCTGGTGCAGATCCGGCAGATCATTGACAAAGCCCAGCAGGCGGTACTGATCCGTTCCGGCATTGATACGGTCATCATCGGCAAGCCGAATGTGGGCAAGTCCTCTCTGCTCAATGCCCTGCTGGAAGAGGACAAGGCCATCGTCACCGAAGTGGCCGGGACGACCCGGGATCTGGTGGAAGGCAGTGTAAGGGTGGGGAATGTCACCCTGAACCTGATCGATACCGCCGGGATCCGGGAGAATCCGGGCCGTATCGAGCAGATGGGCATTGACCGTTCCCTGAAAGCGCTGGAGAAGGCGGAACTGGTCCTGCTGGTGCTGGACGGGACGAACATCACCGAGGAAGATGAGAAACTGCTGGAACTGACCAAGCATCACAAACGGATCATTATTTACAACAAGAAGGATCTGAAGGAGATTCCCGGCACGATTGCCATCTCGGCCCGGGAGAAGGACCTGCAGGCCCTGATCGATGCCATCGAACAGCTCTACAGCAGTGAGATCCATGCGGCCAATGAAGATACCCTGAACAACGAACGTCAGATCGGTCTGGCCCTGCATGCCGAGAAGGCCATGCAGGATGCGGTGGCTTCGCTGGAGGCCGGCCGGGAACTGGATCTGGTGACCATCGATCTGCAGGATGCCTATAACAGTCTGAAGGAAATCACCGGGGAATCCACCCGGGAGGGACTCCTGGATGAGATCTTCTCCCGGTTCTGTCTGGGGAAATGAAGATGAGATATCTGGATACACATGCCCACCTGTTCTCGGAAGAGTTTGCGGATGACTTTGATCAGGTGGTGGAACGGGCCCGCCAGGCTGGCGTCGAGCGGATCGTGCTCATCTGCTGCCGGCCGGAGGAAGCCCGGAAGGGCATTGCCTTTGCGGCCCGGGATCCGCAGCACTTTCAGGCGGCCGTGGGGATTCATCCCGAAGACGTGGATCACTTTGATGAAGCGGGTATCGAGGAAATGGATGCCCTGATTCAGGATCCCGGTGTTTCCTTCATCGGCGAGATCGGGATCGACTATCACTGGACCAGAGAGACAAAGGACAAACAGCACCTGCTGTTTGCCCATCAGCTGGAGCTGGCCCGGAAGACCGGCAAGCCGGTGCTGATTCACAGCCGGGATGCCGCTCAGGAGACCTTTGATCTGCTGCAGAAGGCACACGTCCCCGGCGTCATGCACTGCTATTCCGGTTCGCTGGAAATGGCCCGGGAATATATCAAGCTGGGTTTCTTCATTGCCTTCGGCGGTGCGCTGACCTTTAAGAATTCGAAGAAGGCCCAGGCGATCGTCACGGCCCTGGATGGAAACTGGCTGCTGACCGAGACCGACTGCCCGTACATGACCCCGGAACCCTATCGGGGCAGACGGAATGAGCCCTGCTATATTCCTTATATCGTCGCCAAGATGGCCGAACTGCGCGGGGTTCCGGAAGAGGAAATGGCCGCGCAGATCTGGCAGAACGGACAGCGTTTTCTGGGGCCGACCGCATGAAGCAGATCCGGGAAGTCATTGTCGTCGAAGGAAAACATGATACCGCCGCATTGAAGCGGTATTTTGCCTGTTCGACCATCGAGACCGGCGGCTCGGCGATCAATGAAGAGGTGCTGCAGCGCATCGCCGAAGCTCAGCGCACCACCGGCGTGATCGTCTTTACCGACCCCGATGCGCCCGGCAAGAAGATCCGGGATACGATCAATCAGCGGATTCCCGGCTGTAAGAATGCCTATGTGCTGAAAGAAGATGCCCGCACCTCGCGCAAGGTGGGCATTGAACATGCAGGCAGGGAAGTGCTGGCGGAAGCCCTCAGCCATCTGATCACCTGGCAGGACCATCCTGCCGGGACCATCACGGCAGCGGATTTCTACCGGCTGGGTCTGTGCGGCAAGGCAGACAGCAGCGCCCGCCGGGCTGTGATCGGCCGGCGCTATCAGATCGGCTATGGCAATGCCCGGGCCCTGCGGCAGCGTCTCAACCAGCTTGGCCTTACACCTGAACAGCTGCAGGAGGTGCTGGAACATGCCGGATAAACCGATTGCCAGCATCTCCCGCACCCGGCAGATCCTGCGCCAGTATGACCTGCGTCCGAAGAAAGGCTATGGCCAGAACTTTCTGGTCGATGTCTCGGTCGTAGCCAGAACGGCAGAAGCCAGCCACTGCGAAGGAGCAGTGATCGAGGTCGGTCCCGGCATCGGCAGTCTGACCGAACAGCTGGCCCTGCGCAGCCGGCATGTGACGGCCTATGAGATCGATGAACGCCTGAAGCCGGTGCTGGAAGATACCCTGAGCCCCTATGACAATGTGGAAGTGCTCTTCCAGGACTTTCTGAGTGCCGATCTGCATCAGAAGGTGCAGGAACTGCAGCAGGCCTGGGGCAGGGTAGTCTTTGCGGCCAATCTGCCCTACTATCTGACTTCAGCGATCCTGTTTAGGATCTTTGCGGAAGGGGAAGACCTGTCCTATCTGACCGTCATGGTCCAGAAGGAAGTCGCGCAGCGCTTCAGCGCCCGGCCCGGCTCGGCGGACTACAGTGCCCTGTCAGTCGAGAGTCAGGCTCTGTATGACATCAGCAGTCTCTTTACCGTACCGCCTGGCGCCTTTGCGCCATCTCCCAAGGTGGATTCCGCGGTCGTGCAGTTTCACCGCCGTCCCGGAACCAGCGCCGATGCCGGCTTTGATCAGCTGGTGCGCGGATGCTTTGCCCAGCGCCGCAAGACGATCTACAATAACCTGCGTTCGGTGCTGCAGGACGGGGAAAAGGCCGAGGCGGTGCTGCAGGTCTGCGGCATTGCGCCGGACCGCCGTCCCCAGCAGCTGCAGGTAGAAGAATTCCTGCGTCTTTATGAGGAGGTCAGCCGTCTATGAAAGAACGTGCCTATGCCAAGATCAATCTCTGTCTGGATGTCGTCGGGGTACGGGAAGACGGCTACCATGACCTGCGCATGATCATGGCGCCCATCAATTTCTATGATCTGCTGGAAATGGAACCGGCTGCGGAGACCAGCATTCAGCTGAACCGTTCCTATCTGCCGGTCAATGAGAAGAATACCGTCATCAAGGCCATCCGGGTCCTGCGGGACCGCTACGGGTTCCGGGAACAGTTTGCCTGCACGCTGCAGAAGCATATCCCGACCCAGGCCGGTCTGGCCGGAGGCAGTGCGGATGCGGCCGCGGCGATCCGGCTGCTCAACCGCATGCTGAAGCTGCGGATGAGCGAGGAAGACATGATCGAGGCCGGACGGCAGGTCGGGGCCGATGTCCCGTTCTGTCTCATGAACAGGCCTGCTCTTGTGGAAGGCATCGGCGACCGGCTCGATTCTTTCCCGATCCGTACCCAGTTCGAGATCCTGCTGGTCAAGCCACGCTTCGGGGTTTCCACCCGGACGGCCTTTGAACAGCTCAATCTGGACAAGGCCGATCATCCGGACTGTCTGGCCATGCGTCAGGCTCTGATCACCAATGACTATCCCGGGGTGATCCGGCATCTGGGAAATTCCCTGGAAGAAGTCTCGCTGCGGCTGGTCTCCCAGATCTGCAGCATCAAATCGGATCTGCTGGCGATGGGCTTTGACGGCGCCCTGATGTCCGGTTCCGGTTCGACCGTCTTCGGTCTGACCAGGGATGCGGGACTGGTCTGGCAGGCCGCCGATCAGATGAAACAGAAAGGGTATTTTGTCCGCGTGACGAATATCCTGAAATAAGAGGAAAGAAAGAGAGGAACAGGCGCATGGGACTGCGTTTTCGCAAGAGCATCAATCTGGGCAACGGCCTGCGCATCAACCTGAGCAAGTCAGGTCTCAGTCTGAGTTTCGGCAGAAAGGGTCTGCGGGGCACCATCAATACCAAGGGCCGAGTGACCGGTACGGTCGGTCTGCCAGGTACCGGTATTTCCTATGTCAAGACGGCCAGTCTGGGCACCCTGCTGGGCGGTGGTGCGGCTGCCGCAGCCAGTAAGAAGCGTTCTTCCGCCAGGAAGGCAGACAGCGGGACGGCGGAAGACACCACGGAAACCACAGAGCTGAGTCCGGCAGAACAGCAGGAACGCTACCAGCAGACACTGCAGGCGGTGCGTTCCATCCATCTGACCTGCGATGAACCGATCGACTGGGCTTATCTGCATGATCTGCCCGAACCGGCTCAGAGCACGGATCAGAGCCAGGACGGCCTGGCCGCGGATGTCCGGGATGCGGCGGAACATGCCCATTTCGATAACCATGCGGAATGGGAGAACCTGCATGCCCTGTCGGAAAAGGTGCTGGCCGGGGATATCGACAGCTATCTGTATGTCATTCAGGAGATGCACCCGTTTGATGATCTGCTGAGCTATGGCTCGAACTTCGAATGCGGCACCGACCGCCCGGATGCCATGGAAGTGGAATTCCAGGTTCATGCCGATCAGGTGATTCCGGAGAAGACGGTCACCCTGACGGAGAAGGGCAATGTCTCAAATCGCAGGATGAGCAAGTCCATGCGCAACGATCTGATCCAGGATTATATCTGCAGCAGCGTGATCCGCACGGCCCGGGAGATCTTCGCCCTTCTGCCGGTGCAGAAGGTGCTGGTCAATGCTGTGGATACGGTCCTGAATACGGCAACCGGCCATGATGAGGAAGAAACGCTGGTCTCGGTGCTGTTTGACCGGACCGCCTTTGAGCAGACCAACTTCAGCCGCATCGATCCTTCGGATCTGATCGAAGCCTATCCGCACCGGATGGCCTTCACCAAGACCAAAGGGATGCAGCCGGTACAGAGAATGGAACTCTGAGCATTTCTGCAGGAGCGCTGCTGAAAAGAGCGCTCTTTTTCTTTCCGGTAAGACCCCGAAAACCCGGCAAAACAGGATACAATGAACAGGAACCCATGAGAGATACGACAGTCATTGCCCATGCCCGTCTGTACCGTCCGCAGGAAGCGGTCAGTGAACCGGTACAGCTGGTCATCCGCAGAAAGAAAATCATTGCGATTCTGCCGGAGGAAGCCCGGCTGGCGGAGAGTTCCGGCAGCGTCAATGCCAGGAAAGCGTTTGTTCTGCCCGGCCTGATTGATCTGCGGGCCGATCTGGGAGCTTCCCTGCTGGATCCGCATGAATACAGTACGCAGTCCCTGTCTTTCGGTACGACCACCGCCCTGTACAGCACCGCAGACCTGGTGCATGTGGGCGGCTATGATGCCATGGATGCCTACCTGCGTACCCGGACAGCCAACCGGTCTTTCTATACCCTGCCGGCGGACGTGCTGCCCTGGAAATGGGAGACGGACAATGCCGTCTGGATGCAGAAGGATCTGCAGGAACTGCTGCATCATCCCCGCATCAGGGCACTGGATCATGTACCGGTGCGGCGTCTGCTGTCGGAAGGAGAAACCTCCCTGCACAGCGTCCTTGCCCTGGCCCGGCAGGAACGGGGCAAAGCATTTCACATCATGGCGGATCTGCAGGGACTTTCTGCTGAAGAACTGGAGATCTGCCATCAGCTTGGCATTGATACGGATTATGGTCCGCAGACAAAGGACGGCATCCTGACCCGCTGCCGGATGGGATTCTTCATCTGTCTTTCTCCGGCATCTTTGAATGAAGAAGTGCTGTCGGTGGTGGAAGAGAACCGTCTCTATGAGCAGATTGCCCTGGTCAGCGGACCGCGGACCGCAGATCAGCTGGCTGATGGTCATCTGAATGCCGTGCTGCGTCAGGCAGTTCATTCGGGCATGCCATACCGGAAAGCCCTGTACTGCTGCACCGTCACACCGGCCCGGTATCTGGATCTGCCCGCCCTGGGGGAGACGGCGGTCGGCTATGAAGCGGATCTGCAGTTCCTGACGAATCTGCTGGATGAAAAACCCACAGCCGTGTACGCCCAGGGAGATTTCACACACAACCAGGCTGAACCGGTCTACGATGCCCCGGAAGTCAACTTCCCGCTGCCGTTCTATCATTCGGTCAACTGCCGGGAAGCCGAACCAGAAGACTTCATTCTCCGCACCAGCCGCCCCGATGTGCAGCAGGCTCTGGTCCATGTGCTGTCCTATGATCCGCAGCGCCAGATCTTTACCCTGATCCAGCGGAATCTGCCGGTCATGGACGGACGGATCCAGTGGCAGGCCAGCGATCTCTGCCTGGTTCTGGTCTATGAGCGCTATGGCCTGAACGGGAATGTCGGCTGCGGTCTGCTGGCAGGTGCCTTTACCGGCTCCGCCGCTCTGGCCACCACCTACAGCCCTCAGGCCCATCCTTTGCTGGTCATCGGCAAGGACAGCGAGAACATGCGCAAGGCGCAGAAGAAGGTCCTGGATCTGTCCGGCGGAATAGCCATCTCGGAAAAGGGACGGCTGACCGCTTCCCTGGCTCTGCCGGTCGGCGGCATTCTCAGCAGTCAGGCAGCGGATCTGACCGCCCGTGAACTCAGCCGCCTGCGGATCTGTCTGAAACGCAACGGCTGGAGCGAAGCCCGGCCGGTCATCCAGAAGCTGACCCATGCCGAGCGGGGCGGTGTCTGTCTGAGTGACCAGGGTTATGTGGATCCCGACAGCGGGGAGATTCTCCCGCTGCTGGTCAGTGAGAAATAAGACAGAAAGGAATCATTCCTGATGGAAGAAGAGAGCTTGCTGATTGTCAATGCCCAGGTCTTTCTGACGTACCGGCAGTGCTTCGCACCCCGGTCGATCCTGCTGCGCGGGGAGCGGATTGCAGCGGTCCTGCCGGCGGATGCCCGGGTGCCGGGTGTGCGGAAATTCGATGCTGAAGGAATGTACGTGATTCCCGGTCTGGTGGATGTGCACATGCATATCGAATCCTCAATGACCCACCCGCGGGAGTTCAGCCGCTGGGCCTTACGCTATGGCACCACGGCGGTTGTGGCAGATGCCCATGAGATCGTCAATGTCTTCGGCATGGAAGGACAGAAAGCCTTCATGGCGCAGGATACCGATCTGGATATCTTCTGGGCCATTCCCAGCTCGGTCCCTTCCACGAGCATGAAACTGGAAACCTCAGGAGCGGAAATGACCCTGCGGGATGTCCGGGAAATGCTGAAATCCAGGCAGGTGGTTTCCCTGGGCGAGGTCATGAACAAGAAGGATCTTTTCTCCCCGCAGGAAACGCAGATTCAGAAATTCATCGCCCTGTGCCGCAGACAGCGCGGCCGGGATATCCGCATCGAAGGCCACTGTCCGAAGATCAGCGGCGAAGAACTCAATGCCTTCATCGCGGCCGGGGTGGATGCGGATCATACCCTGCAGACGCCGGAATCCCTTCTGGAAAAGAGCGATCTCGGCATGTTCCTGGAACTGCAGGACAAGAGCCTGACCCGCCAGAACATCCGCACCATCCGGAAATACAGTCTCTATGAGAACATCGCCTTGGTCACCGATGATGTTGTCCCTGACCGGCTGACCCAGGGACAGCTGAATGCTGTGGTCCGGCATGCGGTCGAACTGGGCATGCCCCTGGGAAAAGCCATTTACTGTGCCACCTTTACCGGGGCAAGAAGAATGCACCTGGATGAGCGGGGCATGATTGCCCCGGGCAGGATTGCCGACCTGGTATTCTTCCGCCAGATCCGCACCTTTGTGCCGGATCTGGTCTTCAAGAGCGGCAGGAAAGTCTATGACAGCCGTAAGACGAGACTGAAACCGGCCGGCAAACCGCAGTTTCCTGCTTCTTTCTACCATTCCATCCATTGCCGGCTGGCGGAAAAATCGGACTTTGTACTGCACACAAGCAATCCAAAAGCACGACGGGTCACGGTCAATGTGCTGGTCGAACAGCCGGGCAGTACCGCAACAGCCTGTGAGCAGAGAACTCTGCCGGTAAAAGACGGCATCATCCAGTGGGAAGACTCTGATCTCTGTCTGACAGCGGTCTATGAACGCCATGGCCGAAACGGGAATGTGGCTTTTGGTCTGCTGGCCAATGCCTTTACTGAAAAAGGAGCGGCTTCCGCATCCTGGTCGCA